>NZ_CP160680.1:1139500-1481500 GCF_040784935.1 Lewinella sp. LCG006
AGTCTAGTCCAAGGCTGGCATTATAGCGTTTGCGGCTTTCCTCCCGTTTTTGAAACTGTAGGTAGTTGCCTTCTTGCTTGAAGATGTCCAGCAGGGTATCCAAGACCACCGACATATCGTCGCCCCAGCCTTGGCCAATAATCTCGCCGCCGCGATTGAAGCGTTCTGCGTTGGCTGTAGCAATGATCCCCAGGCGATCGTTGAAAACCCGTCGGGTGAACGCAACCGTCGTTTTGTAATCGCTGTAAGTACCTCCCAGGTCATTGTAGCCGCCTAGGCCTTTGATGGAGAGTTTGGGTTCTTTGGGGGCCTTTAGAATATTGAGATTGATGGAACCACCCAACGCGTCGCCGTCCATATCGGGGGTCGGTGATTTAAACAGTTCGATGCCCGAGAGAAGCTCTGGCGAAATGAGCGACAAATCCACCGAACGGTCGGTGCCCGATGTAGAAGGCAAGCGAACGCCATTGATCGAGATCGCCGTAAATTTAGGGTCTAAGCCCCGCACTACGACCTTGGAGCCTTCACCACCGCTACGGTTGATGGCCACCCCTGGTAGACGCGAGATGGCCTCGGCCGCGTTGACATCTGGTAATTCTTTGATTTTTTCCGCAGAAACGAAGTTCGCAATTGCATCGGAATTTAGCTGTTGGTTAATCGCTTTGGCTTGCCCGAGTGCTTGGGCGGTTACGATAACCACCTCGCCTGAATACACTGCTGGTGCGAGGACAACTTCCAATTTAACGGTTTCACCATCCGCTATCGTTACTTCAATTTCCTGTGGTTCAAAGCCCGTAAAAGAAACAACAATCGTTTGTAAACCAACCGGAAGGTTGCTCAGCACAAAGGTGCCATCTACTTCGCTGATGGTACCCGTTGACAGGTCTGTCTTCAAGTAAATATTAGAGCCAGGCAAAGTAGAACTGCCATCGCTATCGTAAACTGTTCCTGTCACCGAACCACTTTGTGCCAGCATGCTAGCAGTGGCCGCAAAAAAACCAAGAACCATTAATATGATTGATTTAGTAGACATTGTTTTTATAAAATTTTGCAAAAGCAATCGGTGGTTTAATTTTATTTCAATCTGACTCCTCCTGACCGAAGCAAATCTAGGCAGAGCGGCAGGGAAAAAAATCTATAAATAGGGGTAAAATCGTCTAATTAGCCCGTTTTGGAAGGAAAATTTACGGGGAAGAGGGGTGGGATGACGGTTTTTGTCAGTTGGGGGGGCGTTGTGGCTCTGCTTAGTGGGAGGGATCGCTATTAATGGTTGGTTGTTTTTAGCGGTGCGGTTTTTTCCCACCTCCGTCACTGCGTGACACCTCTGCCCGAGCGGAGGATAGGGTTTGCCGCTGGGTCAGTCTATGTCCTCTGCTCGGTAGGGGTGGCCGCAGGCCGGGGGTGTCAGTTGTTGCTACTAGGGAAACTGTTTCGTTTTGGCGAGTTTTTTCCCACCTCCGTCACTGTGTGACACCTCCGCCCGAGCGGAGGATAGGGTTTGCCGCTGGGTCAGTCTCTGTCCCCTGCTCAGCGGGGGTGGCCGCAGGCCGGGGGTGTCAGTTGTTGCTACTAGGGAAACTGTTTCGTTTAGGCGAGTATTTTGACCACCTCCGTCACTGCGTGACACCTCTGCCCGGGCGGAGGATAGGGTTTGCCGCTGGGGATGGATTAGGTTTTGAGGGCATTGCGAACCACGCCAACACAGAAACGGGGCTCAATGAGATGGTGTCCTTCTTAATTTATATCGTTTAAATACCACTACCAATGCGTTTAAGGTTTTATCTTTAGTTTATTCCATTGAATTAGTCTCCCTTCATATGATGTCTGCACGATTTTTTTTGTTCTCCCTGTCTTTCTTGCTACTCGGTTCTATTGCTGCGCAAGCATTGGTTTTTAATGCTTATCTGGGCGATGACCAGATTGGTACCATGACGGTCACCCGAACCGAGACGCCTGCTGGTGTTGTTTATACTTCCGTCACGGATATTACTGTGACTTATATTTTATCGATGGACCTCGACCTGAGTTATTCCGCTCATTATGTCGATGGGCAGCTCACTAAAACGACTTTTAAATACCAGCGGAACCATAAAACCAAGGAAGCTTGCTACGGAGAAATGAAAGGCAATACCTATGCTACCTATTTTGATGATCGTACCGAACAGGTCTCTGCCAGTGAAGTTAATCAAACCCTTACGGCGGCCTATTTTGCGGAACCCACTAACCTGAAGGAGGTCTTTTCTGAGCGCTGGGGCGTGAACATTTCTTTGGTATCACTTGGTAACCGTAAATACAAAATTACCCTTCCCGATGGCAAAGAAAGTTACATGACCTACGCCGATGGTCGTTGCCGGGAGTCGCGCATTGTCTCCGGTTGGGGAGATATTGTGTTTCGGCGGTAATTTGAGCAAATGAGCAAAGCAACTTTGAAGAGTAATGAAGGGTATCTTGACGATAGGGCTTTTAATCCTAAGCAATTCATTCATGGTAATGGCCTGGTACGGGCACCTGAAGTTTACGGAATGGAAATGGTTCAGCCAATTGGGCCTGATTTCCATCATTCTGATCAGTTGGGGGATTGCACTCTTTGAGTACATGTTCCAAGTGCCAGCCAACAGGATCGGGTATCATGAAAATGGAGGGCCGTTTTCGCTCATCCAACTGAAAGTCATCCAGGAAGTGATTACCCTGATTGTCTTCGCGATTTTTACCCTGCTCGTTTTTAAAACAGAAACTTTCCGAGTGAACCACCTGATTTCATTCGTATGCTTAATTCTTGCGGTTTACTTTATGTTTAAAAAATGATTGGTGCGATCGGTATGCTGTGCAGTAAGTGCTTTAACTATTATTGCAGTAAGCAGGACCAAGTCTGACCACCTTAAATACTATTAGAATAGCTATTTATTGATAAATTTGTCACTTGTTTTATGACAAAAAGAAATTAGTAAATATGAAACTTACTGCCCAAAGGCTTGGTTTACTCACGCTGCTATATTTTGCCTCCTGCACTTATACGCAAGCTCAATTTTTCCTGAATGGCAATGCTGTTGCAACCAATGACAGTTGCTACCAGCTTACTGCTGCCGCAAATGCCCAGGCTGGCTCCTTATGGAATGGGGAGAAGATAGACCTTCGCTCCTCTTTCGAGGTTTTTGTGGATCTGTTTGTAGGCTGCGAAGACCTGCAGGGAGCAGATGGAATGGTCTTTGGCCTACAGCCCATCAGTACCTCCATTGGGGGTAGTGGAGGAGCGATCGGGTTTGGTGATGTCCAGCCTTCTCTGGGAGTAGAGTTTGATACTTACCAGAACCTGGATTTTGCGGACCCTGCTTTCGATCATATCACCATCATTCGTGATGGCATCCTCAACCACAACCAACCCCAGGGAGCATTAGCAGGACCAGTGCAGGCGAATGCCAACAATGTGAATATCGAAGATTGTGAATACCACCCTCTGCGCATTGCCTGGGATGCCGAAGCGCAAACTTTTTCGGTTTACCTCGACTGTGTGCTGCGCCTGACTTACACGGCGGATATTGTCAACGAAATTTTCAATGGCGACCCGTTCGTATTCTGGGGATTCACTTCCGCAACCGGCGGACTCAATAATGTCCATGAGGTCTGCTTTTCGTACACTTCGTTTTTGAATGAACTAGCCGATCAAACCATCTGCCCCGGCGAAGCAACTCCGCTCGAAGCTAATGGAGGCGTAAGCTACCTCTGGTCGCCAGCTACAGGATTGTCGGACACCGATATTCCAAATCCTATTGCCTCTCCCACGGAAACGACCTTGTATACGGTAGAGATTACTGACGATTGCGGAAATCCCTTTTACGATGATGTCTTGATAACAGTAGACAATGATCAATTTGAAGTAGATATCGCCATTCTTCCCAATACCGCTACCTCTTTTCCTGCAAGTTGCGAGCTGCAACTGATTGCGATCCCTACACCCGCTGGCGAAAATTACAGCTACGTTTGGTCTTCGTCTGTCAATAGTACGTTCTCCGACCCGATGGCTGATTCGACCTCTGTCGTTACTTCCTCGGATCAAGTGGGTACAGAGACCTACACCGTTACCGTCACTTCCGAAGATGGCTGTGTGCAAGAGGCGAGTTTTAGTATCGAAAATCTGGGTATTTTATACGAAGTACCAAACATCTTTTCGCCTAATGGTGATGGAAATAACGATGTCTTTGGCCTGTTTACCAAGGCCGAGCTAAATGATTACAACTGCAAGGTTTTCAACCGCTGGGGTAAAGTTGTTTTTGAAACCAGTAACATCGGGCAATTTTGGGATGGCTCCTTCAATGATAGTCCTGCGCCTTCAGAGGCGTATATTTATATGATTAACTTCCAAATTGGCGACCGACGCTTTGAAGAGCAAGGCAGCCTCACTTTGGTGAGGTAGCGAGATATTTGACCTTCGTGGTCATGAAAAGGAAGGGCTATAGAAAGGTAAATATCACCGTAAGGTAAATTGACCCAGCAGAACAAGTCTAGTTTCCTGATAAACAACATCTTAACCTTGTTAAAATAAAAATGCCGTTCCTGATTTCTCAGGAACGGCATTTTTACTAGTATCCGAAGGATTTAGTTCTTGACGAACTTCATCACCTTGTTGCCTTCTTCTGCGTAAACAGTAAGGAAGTAAGTACCAGCAGCTAGATTTCTAACATCTATCTCTTTGCTTGCTTTACCGCTCATTACGGTCTGACCCAAAAGGGTTGAAACCTGGTAAGACTGTACCTGTGCATCACTCTTGATGAACAAAGTTTCTGTAGCAGGATTAGGGAATACACTCATTGCAATTTGCAGCGTGTTCAGGTCATTAACGGAGGAAGGACCAACACCAATGGTTACGGTACCTAAGGCCGCCTCATTAGTAGGATTGGCATTTCTACCTGTTACACTGAAGCCGTACTGGATGAGTAAGCCTGCAGGCAATTCTGCTGCAGTTGCACTAACGGAAAAATCACCACTTGCAGGAAGCGGAAATACTTTTCCACCACCCAATGCATCAGCGTAGCCGTTGTTTGGATCAAGTGCTTTGATGAAAAATTTAACCTCGTATGCATCATCCAAGGTGTAACCTTGTACGGTACCTGAAAACGTAAGATCTTGACCGTTGAAGGTAGCACCTGGCTCTACAAAAGTTAAGGCTTCCATTGTTTTGGCGCCTTCACCCGTAGTTTGGTTAACCCAAAAAGCATCACCAGCGTTTTCAGCGTAAGTGTTAAAATTGGGTTGTAAGGTCAATGTATTGTTGGCCGTATTGAGCGTCGATTTCAATGCAGGAACCTCCCAGCTAGAGCCAAAGTTGTAAGATCCATCGAGATTAAAGACATTCATGTAGCCAATCCAGTTGGAGCTTGCATTGAACTCTACATTATTCTGCCCCACTAGCAGCGGTAGCGATAAAAGGCAAAAAATGATACTTGTAAAAACAGTTTTCATAATACACTATTTTGTTGTTAAAAAAGAGGGTGTAATATAAGGTAAATTCTGCTATTTTGAGACAATACGGTTTGCCGTTTTCTACAATGTCTGACGGCTTACTTTCTGCAATTTAGCTATCTTAGGGCTTGCCTGGTAGGGGAACCTCAGCCCTTTTACCTTAACCTCCAAGTCGTTATGGAACTTATTGATTTTTGGTTGTTACTAAATACCAAACACTTAAAGTGGGTTGTTTGTTGGTTTTTATTGTTTCCGTCCTTACTTCATGCGCAACTGAACCTGCCACCAGCGAGTGCGCCCGCAAGATTGGAAACACAGATAGGACTGACTCATTTTACACTGAGTTATCACCGACCGGGAGTGAAAGGGCGTGTGATTTTCGGGGAACTTATTCCTTACGGAGAAGTCTGGCGTACGGGCGCTAACGAAGCAACACTGCTGCATTTTGATCGAGAAATCAGTATCCTGGACCAACAGCTACCAGCTGGCACCTATGCGCTTTATACCATTCCCCGCCAAGATGCCGAATGGACGTTGATCCTAAGTAGCGATACGACTTTGTGGGGTGCCCGCGGCTATGATCCGGCAAAAGATGTGTTGAGGGTAGATTTGCCTACGAAAACCCTACCTGAGCGTATAGAAACGATGGAGTTTCGGTGGATGAACATCACGCCCGCCAGCGCAGAACTGACCTTGGAGTGGGAGCACACCCGGCTGGCGATTCCGGTGTTGCTGGCGACTCATGACCAAGTGAAAAAACTAATTAACCAGTCTTTTGGTGCCAGTACCACTGGCCCGGAATACTACGCCGCCGCCCGCTATTACCTCGACAATAACCTGGACTTGCAGCAAGCCAAAACCTGGATGGACCGCCGCCAGGAGCTGGATGGCGATCAGTTTGGCGTCATGCGTTACCATGCCATCATCGAGCGCAAATTGGGTAACCTCTCCGCCGCCGAGAAGATCATGGCGCGTTCGCTGGAGCTGGCCGAGGCGGCTCCCAACCCTCACTACGTGCGCATGAATACCCAAACCCTCCGCGAGTGGAACAAAGACCTGGCACCCTATTTCAGTGGCTCCCAACTGCTGGAAAAAGCCATCGCCTACCACGACCCCCAGGCGCAGTGGGGCGTACAGCCGCTCACGTTGAAGCTCTACGAATCGCGCCCCGGAGGCAGCTACCGCCGCTCGGAGGTCACCATGGATGAAGGACAGGAGGTGTTTAAACTCGCACAAATCAGAGGTCGCGACGAAACCTATCGGGAATACAATGCTGCCGGCTGCACCTTTAGCCTCAATGGACGTACGACCGACTTCACCCCCGAAGAACTTCGCCAGCACCGCTTGAGCTGCGAGGCGGGCAAGGTCTACCGCAACTACTATACCTACCTCTGGGGCCTACCCATGAAACTGCGCGACCCCGGTACCATCATCGACGACAACGTCCACCGCGTAGACTTCTTCGGTCAGGAGCTGCTGGAAATGAAAGTCACCTATCAAGAAGAAGTAGGCGGTGATACCTGGTACTTCTACTTCCACCCGGAAACCTACGCCCTAAGCGGCTACCGCTTCTACCACGACGAAGCCGCCAACGACGGTGAGTACATCCTGCTAGCGGACGAAGCCCAAATAGGGCCATTCCGGATTCCCGCCAAACGGCATTGGTACACCCACGGCGATCGGCAGTATTTGGGGAGTGATGAGGTGGTGGAGGAGTGAGTGTTTGTAGAGGGATACGGTTTGCTTTACTTATCTGGGGTAGAGGTGTCCAATCTGGCTGGTTTGATTTGTCGTACATTCACGGCCCAACCCAACAGCATCGCATTTTTGACGCTTAATCGAACCTCCTGGAATCGCAACCTTACCATGACTAATCGTGGTGTGCAAATATTCCTGCCACCACCAGAGTCCTAAAGGGGTGATATATACAGGGGTAGGAATATGAGTCCTACCCCAGCACAAGGTGGGTTATATCTACGTGAGAGCCTCCGCACCCCCTACATCTTCATCACCTTACGCGTCACCTGCTCACCGCCCAGCTCAAACACCAGCACATAGGCTCCTGCTGGGTAGGCCGACCAATCCAGCGTCAGCGAGGTCGTATCCTGGCGGAATTGCTGTAGTAGCACCTGCCCGTTAGCGGCATACACCTTCACTTGTGCGCCCACCAGTGTGGCAGGAATAGTGATGTTCAGCGGCCCTTCCACCGGATTGGGGAAGACCTCGATCTGCTCCAATTCTTCGGTAGACGAGGTAGTGCTGGTACCTTCCTGGTATACCCTGATGTAATCAAGCACCATGGGGCTTTGCGTAAAGCCCGCCGCTACTTCGCCCTGGATCGCTACGTTGAGTAGTAGGTACTGGTCCGCATCAAAGGGCCAGGTAGCCGAGTTGAGGCTACTGGGGGCATAGGTGTAGTATACCGCTCCGTCAATGCTGAAGCGCATTTCTTCCGGGGTCCATTCCAAGGCGTACACGTGGAAGGTATTAGAAACATCCTCTGCCAGGGTGCCGCCGTAATTTTGCGTAGCACCGGAAGAGGAAGGCGTGTGCAGGGCACTTTGGACAAAATTTTGGTTGTAACCCCAGTGTTCCATGATGTCAATTTCACCGCAGGCAGGCCAGCCGGTGGTGCCGTGGGTGTTGGCCCAGTAGCCGCCGGGTTCGGTAACATTTTTACCCAGCATCCAAATGGCGGGCCAGGTGCCCAACCCGAAAGGTAATTTTGCTCGGGCCTCTACCCGCCCGTAGGTAAAAGCAAATTTGGAATTGAGCCGCGCCGAAGTGTAAGCTTTGGTATGCCCCTGGTCCGTGAAGTTTTCCCGCTTGGCTACGATGTGCAGGAAGCCATCCTCTACATAGGAGTTGTCCAGGCGGTTGGTGTAGTGTTGTAGCTCGTTGTTGTACCAACTGAAACCATTAGGCAGTTGGGTCTGGTGGTGCCATTTGGTGGGATCCACGGGGCCATTGCCGTCAAATTCATCGGCCCAGACCAGTTGGTTGTAGATGGAGCCTTCGCCGGTATCAACACCGTAAATAAAGTCATCGATGTAGGCCGTAACGAGATCATTGTTGTTCTCGCCATTTACCTGAAGCACCACCCGGTTGAAGTCGCTGCGTGTAACCGGGTGCGGCGAACCTTCGTTGAGGTTTTGGTGGGGGTCACTGGCGAAATTAAAGATCACCTCTTGCCATTGATCCAGTACGATGGGCTTGATAACTTCACTTTGGGTCGACCATGGTTCCGCCAGATCGCCGTCCTGTAGCTTGAGCGATACCTGGTTGGGCTGGTTACCGGTGATGCTACTTGAAGGAACGTAGATTTTTAAGGCAAAAGAAGGTTTTGCTGCCAGGTCGAAAGTCCCGTTAATATCAAAACGGATATTGGCATACTGTCCGCCACCGTCCTGGTACTGTAAAACCGTCGACGAGGGATTGATCCCTTGCTGAAAAGGATTAGCAAAGGCATTGTCCATGCCACAGTCGTCGCCCGTCCAGTTGGTGATGGTGCCATTGCCCTCAAAGTCATCTTCGACGGTCTGCGAAAATCCAAGTAGAGGAACAAAAAAAAGAAGGCCTAGTAGAAGGTTTAACTTATGCACGATAGTAAAGCTTTTGAAAGTTGAGTAAAACCATAAAGGTAGGACTAAATAGGCCTTCCTGCTAACCCTTATTTTGCAATGACTAAGTCATTAAAAGGACATATAACCCAAACTTCTGGTATTCGATGATTCATTTGGGACCATGCCATCCGTTGTGTTACAGATTCATCCTCCGCCCGGGCGCAGGTGTCACGCAGTGAAGGAGTTGGGAGAGTCACTGGTCTAAACGAAACAGCTTGCCTAGTAGCGACATCTAACACCCCCGGCCTGCGGCCACCCCCGCTGAGCAGGGGACAGAGATTGACCCAGCGGCAAACCATATCCTCCGCCCGGGCGGAGGTGTCACGCAGTGAAGGAGTTGGGAGAGTCACTGGTCTAAACGAAACAGCTTGCCTAGTAGCGACACCTAGCACCCCCGACCTGCGGTCACCCCCGCGGAGCAGGGGACATAGACTGACCCAGCGGCAAACCATATCCTCCGCCCAGGCGGAGGTGTCACGCAGTGACGGAGGTGGGAAGTGACCATCAAACCATCAACCAACAACCATCAACCATTTTAAAGTCGGATGTATTCACAGCACCCCGCACCATCAGCTCCCCTCATAAACCGGCCCCGCATTTCGGATATTGATGATCTTCTTGAGCATGTCAAACCAGAAAGGGGCACCTAGGGAGATCGCAAAAGTGGTGAGCAACAGGCCAATGAGTTTGTTGAACAGGACAGGAACATTACTTTTTACAGTGCTCCACTCCGCTTTTGTCCAACCCAGCCCCAGCGGGGAATTGGCTCCGTTGACCATCACTACCAGCGAATCCACTTGTGCCAATAGGCGCTCATTGTGTAGCAGCAATAAACTGTCGTAGCGGGCGGTATCCGTTTGCTGAGCGGCGGAGTCAAGGCTTTGTTGGATGTCATTGATCTGTTGGTTGAAGCCATCGTAGCGTTGATCCACAAAATCCTGCGCCAGTCCAATGATGGCCTGCTCTTGGGTAGAACCCGCCGCCACTGCCGACATCTTTTGATAGATCGACAAGGTATCTGCATTCATGTACATGGCCACCAGTAAGCCCACGACCATGATGATTTTGTGGGTATAGGATTTGTACCAGCCAGATACGCGACTCATTACCTGATCGTACCATTGTTCTAGTCGAGTTCTGAATTTGGTGAGGTCATTGCCTGTTTCGGCCAGACAGTCCAATAAGAATTTTTTCAGCTTCCCGTCTTCCATGGCATTGATGGTGGCGGTGAGTTGCTTCACGTCACTACCATCTAATACATGCAATAAAATACTAGAAAAAGTAGCCGCACTCATGTAAGAAGGATGGGCCATGTGGTTGGTCGACTGTTTGTTTTTTTCCTGCACCATGTCTCCGTAAGAGGGGTGGCTTTGGAATTTTTCCAGTATCGACTTGTCCAGCTCTAGCGCGCCTTCTGTGGTTTTCTCGTTGGTAAGCATCTGGTCGATGGCGTGCCCAAAGTGTTTGCTACGCATGGAAAACCAGCTGGCCAGTGCTTCCTGAATGGCCGAAACCATCAAGCTGAGAATAAGATACACGAGGATGAGGCCAATGGCCGTGGTGATGATAGACATTGAATAGGGGTGTTTGGTAAATCTTAT
This sequence comes from Lewinella sp. LCG006, assembly GCF_040784935.1. GTDB lineage: Bacteria > Bacteroidota > Bacteroidia > Chitinophagales > Saprospiraceae > Lewinella. The sequence continues at coordinate 1,150,182 of NZ_CP160680.1, forward strand.
TAAAGATAGACAATGAATGGAAACTACTCAAATTAGGTTGTCCGTAGAGCGTAGCTAAAACACCGCAAGAACCCTTATCTTGGTCTTTTATTGATTGCGCCCATTCTTGATTAGTGACGGATTAAACCTGCCTACCTGCGGTAAACGGGCACTTATTTCCGTCTTTTTACTTAGGTAAAGCAGTGAGCAGATGTACACAAAGTGGTTGTTAATTTTTGGTTGGGTATTTTTTCTTTTCACCTGTTCCGATGCACAAACGGTGTCCTTCCAGTATTTGTCCAAAAAGGAAGGCCTCTCCCAGACGTCCGTTTTTGCCATAGTACAGGACGATGCGGGCTTTATGTGGTTTGGTACCAGAGACGGCCTCAATAAATTTGATGGCTATGAGTTCAAAATCTACCGCAATGACACGACACCTAACAGCTTAGTCGCCAACGATATTCGCTCGCTCTATGCCGATACGCTGCACCATCAGCTTTGGGTAGGTACCATTTCCGGACTCAGCTGTTATGACCCTTCCACCGATAAGTTTTCCAATTACTACCATCTTGAAGACGATCCTTCTACGCTAACCGATAATGTGATCAGGCATATCTATCGCGACCGCAAAGGCCGTTTATGGGTTGGTACTTCTGTAGGGTTGAACCTTTTTGACGAAAAGACCAATGCTTTTCGGCGCTTTTATTTTTCCAATAATGCTTCTCCTCAATTGGGGAGCAACGACATTGAAACCATCCTCGAAGACAGCCAGGGGCAGTTGATCTTTGGCACCGCCAGCGGCTTGTATTTTTTGCCGGCAACGGATAACAACTACGCCTTTCAGCGATTAGCCCTGCCTCCGTCTTCCTGGCCTACGAATATTCACATCAAAAGCATCCTGGAAGATGCGGCGGGCAACCTCTGGCTCGGGGCCCTTAAAGATGGGGTCGCTTACTGGAATCGGGCTACCCAAACCCTGACCATTTACCGCAACGAGAAAAACATTGCCAATGTATTAAGTAACAACAATATCCGAGCCATGTGCCTCGATGGCAATGGCGACTTATGGGTAGGTACCTTCGATGGTCTGAATGTATTGAAAAAGGGAACCAACGAATTTATCCGCTACAAGAAAGCTACTGCGGGCAATGACGGACTGTCCGATAACTCTATCCGTTCCCTTTTTATCGATCAGCGAGGCAGCTTGTGGGTAGGAGCCTACTACGGAGGTATCAACCATTTTGATGAAAACTACAATAGGTTCACCAATTTTCATTACGCTCCTTCCGGCGATGGCCTGGGTGCCGATGTGGTCAGCTCCTTTGCGGAAACGCCCAAGGGGAACCTATGGATCGGTACCGAAGGAGGTGGCCTGAATTTCTACGACCGCAGTACGGGGCAATTCAAACAATACCCGGCGCAGCTACAGCAAGGTAATGCGCTGAGTGGCAACAATGTAAAGCAGTTGCTGCTTGATGGGGAACATCTTTGGATTGGTACCTTTCAGGCAGGCCTTAACCTGCTGGATATAAAAACCGAAACTTTTCACCATTACCAACACGATCCACTAGTCGAAAACACCTTGGCCCACGATAATGTCTATGGCCTGAAAAGAAAGGGGCATTACCTGTGGATACTCACCTATGGCGGAGGATTGGACATCCTGGATTTGCAGCAGGAGCGTTTTCATAACTTTCGGCATGATGACCTGGATAGCAACAGCCTGAGTTCTGACCTCGCCAGGGTTTTTCTGGAAACCCACGGCGGGCAACTCTGGATTGGTACCGAAAGAGGGGTGAATAAAGTGATCTTGGGTGAAGATGGTTTTCCCTCCCGTTTTGAGGCCTTTCTGACCAATGAGAAAATTTATGCCCTTCAGGAAGACCGTAAGCAAAACATCTGGGTGGGCACTATTAGTAGCGGTATTTATCGCTTTGCGCCAACAACGGGCCAGCTCGATCATTTTACGGTAGCTGATGGGCTGCCGGGCAATACCATCTTTGGTATCCTGGAAGCCGCCAATGGGGAATTATGGATAAGCACCAACAACGGCCTTTCCCGGTACAATCCACAGCAAGGGTCATTTACCAACTACAATTTTTCCAATGGTTTGGAAAACCTGGAATACAATTTCAACGCCTATTACAAAACCCGCGCCGGCGAACTGCTCTTTGGAGGGATCGATGGCTTCACCTTGTTTGATCCAGAAAAAATTCTGGCCAACGAGTTCATCCCGCCCCTCGTTTTCACCCAATTGAAGAAAAACAACCGGGAGGTCATCATCGGCGAAGAGGAGAGTAGCTTGCAGCGGAGCATCAACGAAACCCAGAGCATCACTTTCAAATACAACGAAGCCAATTTCTCCCTCAGTTTTGCTGCCCTGGATTACTTTAGCCCCGAAAACAATCACTATGCCTACAAGCTGGAAGGCCTGGACCGAGAGTGGAAATACAGTGTGGGAAAAACCGAAGCTTCCTACACCATCCAGCGGGAGGGTACTTATGTTTTCCGCCTCCGTGGAGGCAACAGCGATGGCGTCTGGAATCCCAAAGAACGCACCCTCGAAATCATTGTCTTACCGCCACCCTGGCGCAGCTGGTGGGCTTACTTGATTTATCTGGCGCTGGCCAGTGGCCTGGCTTTTGGACTGATTCGTTTCGTACGCTTACGGCACAAATTACAGTTGGAGCAAATTGCCAAAGAGCAGCAGGAGGAATTGACGGAGATGAAATTACGCTTCTTCACCAACATCACCCACGAATTTCGTACCCCGCTGACGCTCATCCTCGGCCCACTGCAAGAGCTCTTGAGCAGAGAGAAGCACCCGGAGCCCGTTTTTCAACAACTGTCACTCATTGAACGCAATGCCCAACGCCTGCTCAATTTGGTCAACCAGGTACTGAATTTCCGAAAACTGGTGACCGATCACGAGACGATGAAGATCGTCCAAAGTGATTTTGTCAACTTTCTTGGTGAGCTGTTTTTGCCTTTTCAGGAAACGGCCAAGTTGAAAAACATCACCTATACGTTTGTCGCCGAAACACCGGCGGTCAATCTCTGGTTTGATCAGGATAAGTTGGAAAAAGTGTTCTTCAACCTGCTGTCCAATGCCTTCAAATTTACACCACCAGGAGGCAAAATAACCCTACTCCTTACCGAAAGTGAGGAGCACGTGGAGGTAAGGGTAAAAGACAATGGAGTTGGGGTGAGCCCGGAGTTGGAAGACCAGATTTTCAAGCGGTTCTACGAAAAATCCAGCATCACCCATTCCAATATCAAAAGCACGGGGATTGGGCTGGCTATTTCCAAGCAGATGGTAGAGCTTCACCACGGAAAAATCTTCGTTGAACCCACACGAGACAACAACGATGAAAAAGCCAAAGGAGCCACTTTCGTGGTACAATTGCTCAAAGGCCGTAGCCACTTTTCGGAGGAAGAAATTTTTACCGATTACTCCGACCCGGAGGAAACGGCAGATTATGAACCCATGCTATCCCCCCCTCCTACCTTGGAAGTAGCGCCAGATCAGGGAGCAGCACCAACGGTCCCTTCTTCAGAGGCACCTCTTCTGCTTATCGTAGAGGACAATCCAGAAGTGCGCAATTATATTGAGCAAATCTTCGCGGGGCAGTACCGTCTGATCAGCGCAGAAAATGGCCGCGAAGGATTGGTGATGGCCAAAAAGCACCTGCCCGATCTGGTTATCAGTGATGTGATGATGCCCGAAATGGATGGTATCACCTTTTGCGGCAAGCTGAAAACCGATTTGGAGATCAGCCATATTCCCGTGATATTGCTGACGGCACGAACGGCCTCCCTCTTCAAAATCGAAGGCCTGCGGATTGGCGCCGATGATTACATTACCAAGCCTTTTCACCCCGAAGAGTTGGCCTTGCGGGTACGCAACACCATCCAGTCGCGGCAGGAAGCCCGAGATAAATTTGCCCGCGTCCTCAATTTTGACCCCAAGGAAATCAGCATCACCTCGGCCGATGAACATTTTCTGGAAACAGCGCTCCAGACGGTTGAACAGCACATGGGCAACTACGATTTTAATGTGATCCAGTTTGCCGAAGAATTGGCGGTAAGCCGCCCCCTTTTATTCACAAAGCTAAAAGCACTCACCGGCCAAACGCCCAACAACTTCATCAAAACCATTCGGCTGAAGCGCGCCGCGCAGCTGCTGAAGACACAAAAGCTCAACGTCTCGGAAGTCGCCTATCAAGTCGGGTTCAAAGACCCCAAATATTTCCGAAAGTGTTTTCGCGAGAAATTTGACGAAGTACCCTCCGCTTTCGGCAAGGATTAAGTTAGGACGACAGCCACTGCCCCAACGCCCCATATCCTCCGCCCGGGCACAGGTGTCACACAGTGACGGAGATGGGAAAATACTCGCCCAAACGAAACAGCTTGCCTAGTAGCTACAACTAACACCCCCGGCCTGCGGCCACCCCCGCTGAGCAGGGGACAGGGACTGACCCAGCGGCAAACTCTATCCTCCGCTCGGGCGGAGGTGTCACACAGTGATGGAGGTGGGAAAATACTCGCCTAAACGAAACAGCTTGCCTAGTAGTGACACCTAACACCCCCGGCCTGCGGCCACCCCCGCTGAGCAGGGGACAGAGACTGACCCAGCGGCAAACCATATCCTCCGTCCGGGCGCAGGTGTCACACAGTGACGGAGGTGGGGGAAAACCTCGCCAAGACGAAACAGCTTGCCTAGTAGCGACACCTGACACCCCCGGCCTGCGGCCACCCCCGCTGAGCGGGGGACAGGGACTGACCCAGCGGCAAACTCTATCCTCCGCTCGGGCGGAGGTGTCACACAGTGACGGAGGTGGGGAAAACACTCGCCTAAACGAAACAGCTTGCCTAGTAGCGACATCTAACACCCCCGACCTGCGGCCACCCCCGCTGAGCAGGGGACAGAGACTGACCCAGCGGCAAACTCTATCCTCCGCTCGGGCGGAGGTGTCACACAGTGATGGAGGTGGGAAAATACTCGCCTAAACGAAACAGCTTGCCTAGTAGTGACACCTAACACCCCCGGCCTGCGGCCACCCCCGCTGAGCAGGGGACAGAGACTGACCCAGCGGCAAACCATATCCTCCGTCCGGGCGCAGGTGTCACACAGTGACGGAGGTGGGGGAAACACTCGCCTAAACGAAACAGCTTCCCTAGTAGCTACAACTAACACCCCCGACCTGCGGCCACCCCCGCTAAGCAGGGGACAGGGACTGACCTAATGGCAAACCATATCCAAATACAAGCAGAGTGTCCCGAGGACAGTGAAAAAACTCACCTCAAACTTGTGTTTCTTCCAAATAGTCTCTAATTTCCTGATTCTTGGCTTTAGCTCTCAAAAATTACGCGCTCATGAAAAACAAAAAAACTCCTCACTTCGGGGACCACTTTAGTTATAACAAGAGTCTCAAAGATTACGCCAATTACAACCGCAAGCACCTCACCAAATCGGCAGCAGCACTTTGGAAATACGCGCTACGCAATCGGAAGATGCTCGGTTATCAATTCCGGCGAGAACGTCCCATCGGGCCATACATCGCCGATTTTGCTTGTTTACCTATTGGTTTGGTCATCGAAGTTGATGGTATTACACATCAAAACGAGCTACAAAAAGCTTATGACAACAGAAGAGATGTGTTACTAGCCAATCTTGGGTTCACAACACTTCGCTTCTCCAGCTATAGCGTTCTAAATGAGATGGAACGCGTAAAAAGTCAAATCGCTACCTGGATCGAAGAGCACGCAACAGTTCCCCCACCTGAACCAAGGAAGCGAGGAATAAAAAAGAAATGATTTGCCTGACCCATTGGCAAACCATATCCTCCACCCGAGCGGAGGTGTCACACAGTGACGGAGGTGGGGAAAAACCTCGCCCAAACGAAACAGCTTGCCTAGTAGCGACAACTGACACCCCCGACCTGCGGTCACCCCCGCTGAGCAGGGGACATAGACTGCCCCAACAGCAAACCATATCCTCCGCCCAGGCGCAGGTGTCACGCAGTGACGGAGGTGGGAAAATACTCGCCTAAACGAAACAGCTTGCCTAGTAGTGACACCTAACACCCCCGGCCTGCGGCCACCCCAGCTGAGCAGGGGACAGAGACTGACCCAGCGGTAAACCCTATCCTCCGCCCGGGCGGAGGTGTCACGCAGTGACGGAGATGGGGAAAATACCATCCACCATCAGCCATTTTTCCTTAGCTTAGCTGCTCATCAATATCGAGCCTCATGCCTACCCGTACCCACTACCGTGCCTGTAACCTTTGTGAAGCCATTTGTGGGTTGGTCATTGAGGTCGAAAATGAGCGGGTGACCTCTATTCGTGGGGACAAAGATGATCCTTTGAGCCAGGGGCATATTTGCCCCAAGGCAGTGGCTCTGCAAGATCTCTACGAAGACCCTGATCGCCTACGCCAGCCTGTAAGAAGGACGGTTGACGGCTGGGAACAAATTAGCTGGGAGGAGGCTTATTCCGAAGTGGTGGCGCGCTTGCAGCAAGTGCAAAACAACTACGGCCGCTCAGCTATCGGCATTTATTTGGGGAACCCCAATATCCACAATTACGGTTCGGCACTGTACCTGCCGGATTTTATCCGCAGTATCAAAACGCCCAATACTTTTTCGGCGACTTCGGCCGACCAGCTGCCCCATCACCTGGTGGCGTACTGGATGTTTGGACATTACTTTTTCCTCCCCGTAGCTGATCTAGACCACACCGATTTCATGCTCATACTTGGGGCCAATCCACTGGTATCCAACGGTAGTTTGATGACCGCCCCGGGGTTTGGCAAGAAAATGAGGGCTATTCAACAACGGGGCAAGGTGATCGTGATTGACCCCCGCTACAGCGAAACGGCGGCCAAAGCCGATGAACACCACTTCATCAAACCCGGTACCGATGCACTCTTGCTATTGGCCATGGTCCATACTTTGTTTGCCAAACAGTGGGTCGACTTGGGACATCTGAGCCCACATTCAAAAAACTTGCCCCTCGTAGAAGAGGCCGTAAAAGGGTTCACCCCCTCAGCAGTAGCCTCACTTACGGGCATTAGCGCAGCCGACATTGAGCGGATTACCCATGAGTTTGTGCAAGCTGAAAAGGCTGTTTGTTATGGCCGAATGGGCGTCTCTACCCAAGAATTTGGTGCACTCTGCTTGTGGTTGGTCAACCTAATGAACCTCCTTACGGGGAATTTTGACCAACGAGGCGGAGCCATGTTTACCAGTCCGGCAATGGATACCGTACTTCCTAATAGAAAAGGCAATATCGACCGCTGGCGCAGTCGCGTAAGTGGCTACCCCGAACGTTTTGGCGAGCTGCCCGTAGCCGCCATGATTGAAGAGATGACCACCCCGGGCGAGGGCCAGATCAAAGCCTTCGTCACCTCCGCCGGCAATCCGGTACTGTCTACCCCCAATGGTCAAAGCCTGGAAGAAGCCCTCTCACAACTGGAATTTATGGTGTCTGTAGATATTTACATCAACGAAACCACCAAACACGCCAACATCATCCTGCCCCCAACGAGTGGGTTGGAGACGTCAAATTACGATGTCTCTTTTCAGACCTTGGCAGTGCGCAATACGGCGAAGTTTTCGGAAGCTTGTTTTGAAAAAACACCTGAGCAATGCCACGATTACGAGATTTTCCAGGAACTTGCCCGCCGCCTGCGCCACGGCGACTATCAACCCTTGGCCGAGAAGCCGGAGCAGATAGTAGATTTTGCTCTACAGATGGGTGCTTACGGAAAAACGGGCCTTTCCTTGCAAATGCTGAAAGACCAGCCCAGTGGAGTAGATTTAGGGCCTTTGCAATCGATGTTGCCGGAAAGGCTATTTACGGAAGACCAAAAGATTGACCTGGCCCCCGAAGCCTTGCTCATCGACTTGGAACGCATTGCCCAAAAATTGGCAAATGAGGATACAAGGAATGAGGACTTCCCCTTGCTCTTGATCGGTCGTCGTCAACTGCGCAGCAACAATTCCTGGATGCACAATAGTAAGCGATTGGTCAAAGGCGGAGAACGTTGCACCCTATTGCTGCACCCGGAAGATGCACAAAAATATGGCATTAATGAGGGGCAAATGGTAGCCGTAAATTCACCCGTCGGAACCATCCAGATCAAAGCTGAAATAAAAGACGAAATAATGCCTGGAGTGGTGAGCATCCCGCACGGATGGGGACATGCCCGAACAGGGGTGAAGATGACCGTTGCGCAAGCCCACCCTGGCGTGAGCATCAATGACCTGACCTTGCCCAACTTCGTGGATCAGTTGAGTGGAAATGCCGCCTTTAGTGGCGTCCCCGTGCGTATTGAAAAAAGCTAGTACAATTTTCCTGACTCAACTATTCCGGTCTGCTACCTGTTATGAATTTATTATCTTATATTTACAAATATGGAAGTAGAAGCAAATATTCTAAATAGTGAAGAGGCGGAAAAGCTGGAGCGTATCGCTTTTATTCTTAAAGTAGTAGCGCACCCGCTGCGCTTAGGCATTGTCCATATCCTGGAGCAGTATCCCGAGCTTTCTGTTTCAGACATCTGTACCATGCTGAGTAGCGAGCAGTCGCTGACTTCTCATCATTTACAAAACATGAAGCTCAAAGGCATCCTCTCCTCTCGTCGTGATGGCCGTAGCATTTTGTATGCCCTCAAAGAGCGTGATGTTTCTCTCATCATCGAGTGTTTGGAAAACTGCAAGTGTAATATGTAAGCAGATTTTCTGCTGAACCTCCTTTCTTCAAATTTCGCAATACTCTATGAAACTGCGTATTTTGGATAACTCTATCCGCCTTCGCTTATCACAGGCGGAAGTGGCACAACTTGCCGACACCAAGGAAGTTTTGGCCACTATCAACTTCCCCGCAGGAAACGCGCTGCACTACCGTATACAGCCCAGCCTCGAAGCAGAAGCTATCCATTTAGTATACGACCATGAAGGGATTACCCTCATCATTCCTGCCACACAGGCAAAGGAATGGGCCAATAGAGAAACCGTCGGCATCACTACGACCAATGATCTAACCAACAATGAAACCGTCCGTATTTTAATCGAAAAAGATTTTCAGTGCCTGACCACCAGGGCCCACGAAGATGAATCAGGTTTGTTTCCGCATCCCAAGGATGGGGAGATGGCTTGCTAGGGTGTATTCCACCTTGGTATCAATTCATAATGGGTACTACGGCCTCCTGATTCTTCTTGCTGCAAGATTCCTTTTTCAATTAAGTCTTTTATGTCTCTTAGAGCAGTATCTGCTGAGCACTTGGTTATTTTTGCCCATTTAGAGGATTTCAATTTACCATCAAACCCATCTAACAGCTTATTCAACATTAACCTTTGCCTGCTATTCAAGACTGTTTCTTTATGTTCATTCCAAAAGTCTGCTTTTTGAAGAACTCGTTTCAATGTTTCTTCGGTATTGACCAATGCACGGTACAGACAATTTAAGAACCAATCCAGCCATTCCGTAATGTCGCCAGAACTATGCTGTACCTTCTGCAAGGTTTGATAATACATCTTTTTCTCGGACAAAATCTGATTTGATAAGCTATAAAACCTTTGGGAGCTTTCTTCAGAACGAGCAAGTAACAGGTCGGACATGGCCCTTGCAATTCGCCCGTTGCCATCATCGAAGGGATGAATGATGATAAACCAAAAATGAGCAATAGCAGCTTTTAATACGCCGTCAATATTGGACACCTGGTTAAACCAAGCTAAAAACGCATCCATTTCGTCTCTTACCACCTTCGGGGAAGGAGCTTGAAAGTGCACCTTTTCTCTGCCCATTGGCCCCGAAACCACCTGCATTTCTCCATCTCTATAGCGACCTGCATCAATTCGGTGCATTCCGCTCCACCCTGTTGGAAATAACGCAGCGTGCCACCCAAAGATCCGCTCATGGTCAAGAGGGCTAGCATATCGTTGTGTTGCATCAAGCATCATTTCAACAACACCTTCCACATTTTTGTCTACATGAACGATGCCTGCATATTCTAATCCAAGTCTTCTTGCAATGGAGGAGCGAACCTGTTCGTAGTTTAAGATTTCGCCTTCTATTTCAGACGACTTCAATACATCTAGCGTTAAAGTGGAGAGCATCGTTTCCTCTTTTAGTAGAAAGCCAAGACCACTCATTTGCCCAAAAACCTTTCCTTGTAGATGGCGAACTTTTCCTAAAATCACACTTATCTGCCCTTCGTCCCAGGTGAATTCAGGCCAATTCTTATATTCATAAATGTATTGTGCCATGGACTTTATACCTCTTTGCGGTAAATATACGGCTTATTCTCCGCAAATTTGCGGAGAATAATAGTGGTTTTCTCCGTAAAATATCCATCGGTGCAATTTGGAATATTTTCCGGTTCTGAGTCTAAACAGCCTAAAAGGGAGAAGCAAAATATTGCAAAAATTAGGCGCATAGCTTTATAATTATTTTTCATTCTCATGTTTTAATGTTGATCTGACTATCTCTAGCGCAGGGGCGCAGACATTACCGTTGAATGTTTACCAACGCTGCCCCTTGATGGAGGTTTACGATGATTGCTAAAGTAAAAAAGCGCATTTCGGCCGTTTACTTACCCACTAATTTAGACTTTTCTCGGTAGTTCTGAACTGCTTTTTGGGCTCGATTGATCCGATTTCCCTAGGTATTACGTCCCAAAGGCAAGCAATGACTTCGCTCTATGCTGTATCCCGAAGGGTATTGCGCCGAGTTTTTTTTATAAACGTTTTTATCTAAACTATTTTGGTTTTAAATTTTTTAATTCCAGATTAAGCACCCACCAATTTCATCCACAAGGGCAAATTGTAATAGGTGGTCACACGGGTAATTTGACCGTCTTCTACTGTCAAAAATGCACCTGCTGGCAAGACGTATTGCTGACCTGTGGCCGTGGGTAAATCGCTATCCGTACTTTGGTAGGTGCCGTTCACTACAAACTCCACCGCTACACGTTCATTGTTGGGCTCCGCAAAGAAAACGATCTCTGTCAACTGCTCGTCATAGCAACGCTCCATGTGCGCCAAAAAATCGGCAAACAATTCCTTCCCCACGCGCGTATCACCCTGATTGGCTTCGTGCTTAACGGATGGATGCAACAAATCCAGCATGCCTTGCCAGTTTTTATTGTTAAAATGGGTATAGTAGGCTTTTACGGTTGCCAGTGCTGTCATTTTTTATCTTTTTTTCGGAGGTGAATTGTTGTACCTCAACATCTCAACCCCGTTGTCGTAATGGTCAGTAAGATATTTTCAGTTCTTCTAAATACACAAGTTTTGCGTACCGAAAGTAGCGCATGAATTATCAGGAATATCCTTATTCTTCCACTTAGATATCCTCAATACTTTTAATGAGTATCAAGTTCATTGCTGCCAACTTACTCACATGCAAACAAAATACCCCCTTTTACCGTACTTTTACAAAAAAGATCATTAAACAATAATTACAGATATTGTGTTTCTTCATTTCAGACATCAATAAAAAAAACTAAATGGATATTTCCGCAGTAGTAGAAGGCATCAATGCCAAAGCCGCCTCCGCTCCTCCTCTGGGCAGCACCCTCAAAATTGACTTCGGCGAACAGCAGGTTCACGTAGACGGCACTGGCGACACCAATGTCGTCACGGCCAGCGATGCCGAGGCCGACTGTGTGATCAGCGTCACCACCGAAAACTTCATGAAGCTCGTCAAAGGTGAACTCAACCCCATGATGGCCGTCATGACGGGCAAAGTGAAGATCAAAGGCGACATGGGCGTAGCAATGAAGCTACAGTCGCTGGTTGGGTAAGTCGGATCCCGAGGAAGTCGGAAGTGGGAAATCGGAAGTCGGAAGTGTTTTTTATCCGCTAGTAGCGAACTAATACTATGTTTTTAACGTAGATCATCGAACCTAAACTTTACGACTCACGCGTATCCCCTTTAATTCCGACTTCCGACTTTCAATCTCCGACTTCAAAAAATGCTACCCCAACAATATCCGCAAAGCCGTCAAGGCCGTCACGACCATCACAAAATAGCGGAAGCCTTTTTCCGGAATCAGAGCGACCACCTTGATGCCCACCCAAAAGCCAAGCAAGATAGCAGGCACCACGTAAAGATTGAGTTGCAGGCTCTGCCATGTGATGGTATGCCACGACCATACGTGGAAAGGCACTTTGAACCAATTGATAAGCATAAAAAACCAGGCCGCTGTGCCGATGAATTGCCGCTTGGGCAGGCGGGTAGCCAGTAGGTAGACCGACATCACGGGGCCGGCAGCATTGCCTACCATTGTGGTGAAGCCTCCCGCCAGCCCGGCTAGGCCACTCACTAGTGGGTGTTTCATAAAACTCGCCGATGGTGGCTGGCGTTCTTGCCAAACCAACAACAGCAGCCCCAAAATTACAATCCAGGCAAGTATGTTACCAAAGGTCTCATCATCCAGTCCTTCGCCGATCCAGGCACCTAACAGTACACCTATGGCAGCAGCTGGTAGCAAACGCAACAAATACGACCACTTGGCGTCGCGGCGATAATAAATCACGGCCAACATATCGGCGGTAATCAGCAAAGGCAATACAAGTCCAGTAGAAGCTTTGGCAGGAAAAGCCTGGGCCATCAGCACCACCAAAATCATCCCCAAGCCCTTGAGGCCCGCTTTAGACAAGCCCACCATAAATGCGGCTCCTGCTAAAGTGAGCCATTGTATTGTTTGTAATTCGTCCATTGTAAATTATCTGGTTAATGACCAAGACCCTCATAACTCCCTGATAACCTTACCGATACACAAAAACAACAAGGCGATCTTTCATTAATTATAAAAAAAGGGTAGATATATTGGTTAGTTAGGCCTACTTTTGTATTTTAATAGTTGCTGATAGTTTTATCTAAGCTAGCGCTTTTTCTTGCAGTCGAATTACTGCCTTTTGCACCATTAGGGTGCGGCACGTCAAGACGAGTTTGACTTTCCTCCGTGGAATATGTACAGAAAAATCCCGAGTACCTGATTAACTGGCATTTCCACAATTCTCACTACTTAGTCCCATGCGATCCAGTGGATGATTGGCAGGCTAAGTCAAACAAGTTTAAAACGTATTATGATTATTATCGACCGCAAAGATGGAGAAAACATTGATCGCATGCTGCGCCGCTACAAACGCAAACACCGCGATGTGAAATTACGCCGTGAATTGCGTGATCGCAAGCAGTTTGAAAAACCGTCTGATGTAAGGCGCAAAGAGGTCCTCAAGGCCATTTATCGCGATGAAAAAATAAAGAACGAAGAGCTTTAAAAAGATAGGGTTCTTCCTAACCGTTGGAGTTATGATTCTCGACAAGATTAAAGCCTTTTTCCAATCCGGATCAAAAGGCAGCAGCAGTAGTAGTACGACCAAACGTACTGGCGGCCACCGTACCGGCACCATTCGTTACTTTAATTACCGCAAAGGCTACGGCTTTATTTCCTGCCCCGAGTTGGAGGACGATACCTTTGTGCACGTTTCCGATACCAATGGATCCTTGCGCAAAGGTGATCGTGTCACCTTCCGAATTGAGCAGGAAGACAAGGGCCCTCGCGCCCGGGAAGTGGAGGTATTAAAGTGAGTGATCGATCGTAGCAGTGCGATCCTACTATTACCCTACTTTACAGCAGTCCTAGTACCAAATACCCTAATGCCGCCAAGCCTCCCGCTACCAGCGCATAGGGCAGTTGCGTTTTTACATGGTCCACATGATCGGTGGCTGAAGCCATCGACGAGAGGATTGTTGTATCGCTGATGGGCGAACAGTGATCGCCAAAAACACCTCCACCCAGTGCCGCCGCAATAACGATATGGGGATCAGCCCCCAGCGATTGGCCCATGCCCACTGCGATGGGGATCATGATGCCAAAAGTACCCCAGGAGGAACCTATCGAAAAGGCCACAAAACAACTGACCACAAAGATGAGGAAAGGGGCCAAAGAGGGTGACAACCAGCTTTGGGTAATCTCCGCTACATATTGTCCGGTACCAAGGTGCTCTTTACAGAGCGAACCAATCGCAAAGGCCAGCAGCATGAGCAGCGAAAGCGGAATCATGCCTGCGATGCCTTTCAGCACCAGGTCCACCATTTCCCGGATGCCCATAATGCCCTGTGCTTTGTAAAACGCCATGCTCACCAGCAAGGCTCCCACTACCGCGGTAAGCACCGCCGTAGAACCCGACCCCTTACCGATAGCTAGTAACAGGTGATCCCAGCCACTGGTTGGCGCAGCCGTTGCCGCTTCGACCCAACCTGTGTAGGCAAGCATCACAGGCATCAGCACTACCATCACCAGAATGGGCACCACCATATTGTAGGCCTTGGGCGTTACGCCCGGAGCTACTTCTTGCTCCGTGAGTTCGTCGGTCACCATCGGTTGTGCATCGTCCCATAGCAGCTTGCCCTCCTGGGTACGGATCTCTGCCTTCTTCATCGGCCCAAAGTCCTTCTTCCACAAAATAATTACTGGCACAATGAACAAAGCCAGGATAGGGTAGAAATTCCAGCCGATGCTGCGGATCATCGTCGCAAAAGGATCAGAAAACCCCTGTGCCGCCAATAAACTCATGATAAACGCTCCCCAACCATTGAACGGAATAAGAATGCTACTAGGCGCAGAGCTAGAGTCGGCAATGTAGGCCAGTTTCTCGCGTGAAATGCCCAGTTTATCAAACAGCGGTCGATAAAGCGCCCCTACCGTAAGCACCGAGATACTTGATTCCACAAAAATAAGCGCCCCGGTAAACCAGGCCAAAAGGCTCACAATGACTTTGCTGTGCTGATCGCTCCTACCCTCGTAGGCTTGCAGTTTGCGTTGCACCAGGGCAATAAAGCCCGCTACCCCACCCGACCGTTGCATAAAAATGATGAGCCCGCCCACCAGCGCACAAAACATAATCGTCCGCGTATTGCCCGCATCCTTGAACACATCGACCAGCGCTTGCAGTGTATCAAACAAGCCGTAGAGCGGGTTCCCGCCGTTGAGCATGGTCCAACCCAGGAAAATACCAAAGATCAGCGAGATAAACACCTGCTTGGTGAGGATGGCCAGCACAATGGCAATGAGTGGCGGCAGCAGGCTCCAAAAGCCTTGGTGGAGTGTTTCTTGCATGGTTGATGGTTGGTGGTTTGATGGTTGGTGGTTGGTGGTTTTTGAACATCTTTTGTGTAATCCTATTTCAGGATAAGACAATAGAACATTCAACAATCAACGTTCAACCATCAACCTTATTTACATATACGTAATCCAATTTTGGCTGGAATATAAGGATATATAGTGAGGTTTAGCGTTTGTCCAGGAATTTTGAGGCTAACGCGTCCCCTAAAAAACAACTATGATAGTGGCTATCGTTAGTAAGCTAATCTACGTTGAATCAGCGAAGTACGAAAAACGGTTTTTGTAACATTTGCATTTCTTTTAAAAAGAACATAGATTGAAATCAAGAACCAGCATTCTGTCGGTGGAATAATCTCTGAAACCAGCCGCGCTCAAATAGGAAAGTAAGACCCTGCGCCCGACTGGGTTAATGAAGGCAAATCAAATTTTTATTTATCATGAAACCATTTATTTATTTTTCACTTGTTCTCCTCGTCTTAGCGTGTGAGAAAATTGAACCTATTCATTCCATTCAATTGCCAGAAATCAAACTGGAAAAAGCGGACACCAACAACTCTGCGGAGGTTAGTGCAAGCGAAAACAGACAAAAAATCTACTGTGAGGGTGATTGTGGTTTTCAAAGCAATACAACCGCCAGTCGTGTTTCGTGTAATTGTGCAGAAAGCCTTATGGTCCTCGAGCGAGATAACAATCGATTTGAATTGCTAGATGCGGAAATAGAGGTTCCTTTACTCCAAGAATTTCATCAACACATCAATGCTATATACAAAGTAAACGACGATGTTTCCATCTCTGAAATTGAAATACAAACATCAGGAGAATCGAAGGCGGTTCGTTTTGTTTTCCGCGTCAACGGACAGGTCGCTGATAGCGTAATCATTGTTTCTGAACGGGGAAAAATCTATAAAGTTTCCTGCGATGGCTCCTGTGATTGCCGTTCCTCTTTTCAATTCGAGATGTTTATAGCCTCTTGCGCTTGTGAGGATTGTGTGATGACCGTTGAAGAACTCAATTAAACGGTACAACTACCTAAATAACAAAGCACATCGCAGTCAACACAGACCACGATGTGCTTTTTTTTGAGGTATCCCATAAGATACGTGAGCTGTCTCCTTTGGGAATATCCCTGTACCCAGTAGCCTATACCCAGTACTTCCTACCTGAACAGCCCGAGGCCCGGCCTGAATCATACCCTTCATTATCTTCATTGGAAGTAAAATGCTTTCCTACGCCTCGCGGGATAAAAACGATACTATCAGAGGGTTGTGCCAGCGGTAGAGGAGACAGCATTTGAGGTTCTTCCTGTGCTGGTGAGGTTCGCTCTAATTCATAAGATTTTCGCCATTCTTTGTTCTTTTCTATCGGTAGTTGATGCGGAGCTTTTTCGCGACCTAGCGTTTGCTTGGCATAAAAACTACCCAGGCTAAATATGACTATTGCTAAGAGGATATATATCTTTTTCATACTATTTTAATATAAGAGACCCATCTGCACAAAACATGGTTCTGTTCAGCAGATGGGTCATGACAAATTATTTAAAAAACAAAATTTCTTATCGCGCCTTTCGACGTAGTATTGCGCAGAAAAGCGGAGGCTCTTTTATCGCTTGAATAAGGTAACAGTGGTACTGTCTATAAACTCGCCTTCGGGGGTATCATTCAACCGAAACCGGAATTTCATCTGCACGCTATCGGGCTCAAACAAATTGGCGGTAAGACTAGCATACCAACCCCCATCATTGCTGCATAGGGGCTCTACGTGGCCCAGGTTCCATACATCTGGTGCAATTTCGTCGATAGGCACGATGTCAATCCCGGTGATATTGGTAGCGGGGCTTGTATTGAGGAACATCGAAAACCGTGCCTCTCCTGGATAGGTAATAAAGGCAATGGTATCCAGGCAAGGATGGTCGGGCAAAGCACCCACATAGAGGTTATCGCTAATAATTCCCTGCCCGCCAATGTTGATGTAGCCACTTGGTGACACACACTCTCCATCAATACATTCTTGAGGTTCAGGGCAAGCGCAACCTGTTTCATCATCATCGCAGCAGGAGGCCAAAAATAAAACAGGCAACAGGAGCCCTAATAGCATTTTGTGAATCATCTGATTTTGGTTTTGTTAGCAGGCAGCGTCCTCTCGGGCACGCCACCTGCTTGTGTTTACGGCAGCAATTTGCCTGGAATCAATGGTTTACATTTTCATAAAGGGTAGTGTACTGGCATTTCCACCGTTCACCACTTCTACCCAATAGGTACCGGCAGGCCAGCTGCTGACATCTACCTTACGCTCTATCTCAGCTTCTTTGTTGAGCAAAATTTCCCGGTGCAATTCTTGCCCTTGGGCAGAATAAATACGCAGGGTAGCCCCACTTTGGACAGCAGTCGGAATAGCAATCATCACCTGGTCTTTCGCCGAAGTCGGGTACACCTTGAAAGCGCTTGGCTGTAGCACCAATTCATTATCACTTGACAGGCTTTTATCCGTTGCGGTGTTGTTCTGACAAGAAGGGCCAGACAAGAGGTCGAACTCTCCGCGTACATTGATCGTACCCGTAGGCAACAAGCCATGGTCATCCCAATCGCCATAATTTGCCAGGAAGCTACCTACCTGCCCAATACGGTTATTAATGTTAAATACGGGATCATTCTGGATGCCTGCATTCGATGGCGTAGGGATAGATCCGGCCACGTAAGTCGCGACCTTACCAGAACAACACAATGAATTTTCAACACCGGCACTTTCCACAACACCGACCAGATAGTAATCACTGGCAACGCTAGCTTGAGCTTCAAAACATCCATAACCTCGGGTACGCAGATAGTGATTGGAAAAAAGGATGACCTCCATGGGCTCGTTCGGCGAAAGGGTCAAAAGACCAATACCTGACACCAGTGTTTGTTCTTCAACGAGTGGTGAATTGGAGCAATAACCTTCATTAATACTAAAAGGTGTGCTGGCCAAAGTTGTAATCGCATCCCAAAAACTTTCTACCTGTTCGTCGGTTGGAAGCACAGGGCCTTGTCCAGTACCCTCTCCCCCTTCTACAGGGTCATCATTAGCTTGAGTATCCAGAAAGAAATCGAATACGGGCTTCAATACATTGAGGGTATTGATCCAAAATTCAGGGTTCCAACTGGAACTACAACGGCGTCCAATCATCGCATGCCCGGCATCTAGTGCCGTCAGTTCACCCGTACCTAAGTTTCGGGCGACGACGAAGGCAAAATCCTCGGCCTGGGCTGCTGCTCCTTTACTGAAGATACAGTCCTTCTTCCTGGCTTTGATGTGCAAGCTGGTGGTGTACTCATACTCCACATCCAATGGCCGGCTACAGACACAATCCTTGGGCAAATCAGTACTAAATCCTCCGAAACGCAAACAGCCCAGCAGGAATTTGATTTCCGAAAAGGTAGTAGAAATACCCTGTGCCGCTTCTACGCCCTGTAGATTAGAAAGGTAATGATCAGCACTGCCACCACTTTCGTTTTGGCGTAAAGCTAAATACTTGGCGGCCCCGGCTTTGAACTCGTCAACATAGGTAAGATCGTTGCCACTCCCTTCAGGGTGTTGATCAATGGTTGGGTGAATGACCCGGTTGTTGTAGTCAATGTCTTCATAAGGTCCTACATTAATACTGGCACGGGTGATCACATAGCAGCGGCAATTGGTTTCCACGTCTTTTTCGGTCACCAAACCGGTACAGTCTCCCTGAAAAGCCAGTGGGTACCAGCTGCTAAGGTCTTTTGTATCCTGCTTCTTTAACAACGGCTGGTTGTCGAAAGAATAAGCTTGCAAAAATGCCAGCTTCTCGATTGGATGTAGATTTACACCTTCCAGAAAAGTACAGAAAGGTTGCTGCCCTTCTTTTTGGGCAAACCAGCCCGACAATCTCCGAAAAAATGGATCAGATACTGCGATAGGTTCCGCTTGGGCAAAAGTGGAGACCATACCTGACCCCGACGAAATCATTTCTTCCCCCACGGCGACCATCACTTCCCACTGGTACTCAGCATCTAAAGGCAAATTTTCAATCACCGCTTCGGTTTCGCGCGTCGTCATTTCTGCCCACTCCGTAGTACTGTCGGCAGGCTTGTAGCGCAGGTGGTATTCGCTGGTGGCATCTTCTACAGCTTTCCATTTCAAGTAAGCTGTAGCATCCTCTCGAAACCGGACGCTTACCGCTGCGACCTGCTTGATGCGTTCCGGGCTTTTGTACACGAACCCAATGTCGTGATCGCTGGTTTCATGCGCTACTTGCGCCCAGGAAAAATTACTACAATAAACTAATAACATAAGTGTAAGAGAGAAAAGCGTTTTTAAATTTTTCATTTTTCTAAATTTTAAATACTTAAATAAACTAGATATCAATAATCATTCTAAATTCTCCATCTTCTAAAGTGCCGAAACGATCTCCGGCGAAATACTGACACAGGTAAAAAAGCTCTGCATCCATTTTAAAAGTAAAGTAATACCTGAACCCTTCTGGGGTTGCTCTTTTTTGCATTTCCGTCAACTCCAGCTTAGCGTGACTTGCTGGCCCGAAAGTGGGGCTGATGGACATGCCTACAACGGGAATCATAGCAGGATTTTTGCGCTTGTAATGTTCGTACCCTGGGCGCAATACCGTCGACCAAGTGATAAAAAAGCGGAATCCCTCCGTAGCTTCTTCTCCCTCTTTACGGATAGGCAACTCACCTTCCTGAAAGTATTGATCTAGATAATATTCCGGAGCATACACAACAGAGTCATTGATCATTGGGGAGTCCAGGGTAAAAACCGGCTCAAAATCACGGGTAATCCCGTTGAGGTTATCAAAAATAGGCGGCCGGATCGCCATGCGGTAAAAACTACCTCTTAGCGGTGTATTGGCGTTGTATTCCTCGTCAACAGCGGTAGAGGCAGTGGTGGCGACAGCACTGTGCGCAAAGTAATTGCCCTGGGGTATTGAAATACAGAATTCTTTTCCATTCAGCTTACCGCGAAAATAAATTTCCGCGTCTGGATCATCCTCACAACTAAAGACCATATTGTCACGGCAATACTGCTCAGAGGCTTTACGAACATCGTATTCTTCTTTGCCACAAGCCGAAATCAACAGTATGGTTGCAAAAGACAAGAAAGGGAGAAGCAGTTTCATAAGCTGTAATGGTTTTGGTGTCTGGGCCGCAATATAGTGCCCGGACAAATTTCATTTTTTTCAGAAAAACCCTAAAGCCAATTAAATATTCACTAAGGTATTGGGCCGTCACCACTCACGCTGATGGTAAAGACGGCCTGCTCACCACCTGGGCAATTGTTGGCAACTTGCAACTGTAGACGACCTTCGCTTAGGTCATTGTCCCAACGCACCGTAGCACTATTGTTAGAAGAAGCAATAATGGTTCCTCCATCTACAAACCACTGGCTGGCGTAGTTGCTGTTGGCGGAGATACCGTACCCTGTATAGGTATAGGTTTCTCCTGGGTATATCTGGTCTGGCCCTAGCAAGCTCACCCCGCTTACGCTTCGAACCAACTCCGCAAGATTACGCGTAAAACTCAGGTTGTTGGCTTCCGTCGTTCCATCTACACATACGGCTACAATATCCGTACTCACCGCTACTGCGGGATCGTCCTGGGTGATCACCAATCGAGGATTACTGGTAGGTGTTGTCGCCGTTGCAGGAGTGCCACCAGTGTTGGCCCAGTTCAAGGTCGTATTATCAGCACCAAAGCCATAAGCCTGGTAGGTAGCTGTGGGGGTACAGTCATCAAACCGTAGCGATACGCCCAATACCAAATTGCAATCCAGCGATTCGCAACAGGGGCCATTCTCGCCTCGGATCACCTGGATCACGCCAAGGGTAAATCCTGCCGCAGTACCGACCCCAAAAGCGACGCCTCCACCGGGGCCCATGCCGATTCCCACACCAAGGCCCACGAGCATTCCACCACCGGTATATTCGGTAATACAATTCCAGGATTCCTTCCAGCTGCATCCCCCTCGGGCCAAGCTAGCTTCGTCGTCTGGCAGTTGAAAGCCAATATCGAGGAAGTACTGGTTGGCGCCCTGGAAGACAGCTCCCATGGTAACCAACTGTTTCTTTTCCGCTATCGTCAGCAGTGGGTTTTCTTTAATGTTTGTCAGTTCGCGTTCCAGGCGTGCATTAGCGAACGCAAAATCACGGGTACTTCCATCGTTCTGATAAGCATCCATCAATTTGGAATATGCTATACTAAATGATGGGCTGATGACTTCTTGCTGGACGTAGGTTCGGAGTATTTCAGACAATTGTACGCCCTGAAAAGTGGCCATTTCCGTTTCCATTTTTTGCTTAAATTCAGCACGTTGGTTCTCTGACAAAAAAGCATAAGGATCAATAAAAGCAAGTTGGTTTTTCAGTTGCTCGGTGATTGCCGTTCGGATCGTCGTTAGTTCATCGTAGTTATCGTAAGTGGTCAAGGCCAAAGCTTCGTGGCCGTCTGGAATTGCTTTTTCACAACTCATAAAAAACAATACGAGTACAGGTAAAAAACAATAGCGGATCATCTTGTAATATTTCATAATATTGATATTTAATCGCCCTCCTTATCGCTTTCGGGCACTTGCGTCTAGATTTAATTTTTACTTCTCCTAAGCACCTCCCATTGCCACTCGAATTCGCTAGCGTAGTAGTAGTAGTTTTGTTCGGCGTGATCATACCTGATTGGTGCACCTAAATTTTTCAGTAATTCTATTTGCCGGTAAAGTCCGGACTTGGATACATTTAATTTCTCCATCAACTCCTGCGAGGAGCCTGTTGCCCTCCGCCTAACAAGATCATGCAGGCGGCGCAGCAGTAAGAGTTGTTCTATAAAACTCATGATCTATAATTATTTTAAAATTTGGTGGCAAGCACTAGCTTTTGCAAGCAATGCCAGGCTCGCCACCATCTGAGCGCGTTTTTAAATTTCAACAACAACAAACAAAAGTCAAACATGAATTCTTACCAACTGAAGCCAACACCCAGCGTCGCAATAGAGAGGCCATAGCTGAGTTCTCCGAAAATTTCGATCTGAGGAACAGGCTGGTAACAGGTGCCAATAAAGCCCCCGTAAAACACTCCTTTTTTGAGAGAGGTATAATGAATCGGGGAGGTTTCACGAGCGCCTTGCTGTGTGTTTGCCATATCTTCGACCTGGTTGCGTTGGTAAGCCAGTGAGATACCGCCGTAGGGTGCCCATTTTTCCCAGCGTTGGGTATGCACTGCCGCCCGTAGGGCCAGCATCTGAAACTTATTGCGGAGCGTCAAACTGTTCCCGCTGTGGTGGTCTTGGGTCACAGAAGAAACCGAACCTCCGGCCAACAAGCCCAAGCTGAAGCGTGGTGTAGGCCGATACCGCAACTCAAGTGAAAGAGGTGGCACTTCGGAAGTCGTATGGTCTTTGACAAAAGTGGGCAGCAGCCCTACTCCGGTACGGATTTGCCAATACTGATGCGTCTGCTTCCAGCGGGCACACTGGGCCTGAGCATTTGAAGGCATAATGCAGACAAGAAAAACAAACAAGCTAAAAGTTAAGAGCGTACGCATGATATTGATTTTTTGGTTTTTCGGGGTAGCATACTTTCCCCAGGGTATCCGGGGGTAAGACCCAAATACAGGAAAAGTAGGTTACGAAAATTAGTGATTGATTATACCGGATGTACCGGCGGAGGATTATTCTTCTTCGGGTAAACTTTGGAGTAAATCACTGGCTTTACTGGCATTCCAGCCACCAGAACGGATTCTTTTGTGCAGCAATTTACGAGCGGCGGTAAAACGACCAGCTTCTACGTAAGCCAGGGTTAAATACCATTCGGTTTCTTCTCGAATCAGCCCGGTCCCTGTGGGGTCAGCCACGGCTTTTTGGAGCGGTTCTATGGCTAGTTCTCCCTGGGGAGGATCCTGATAGAGGTAGCTGATTCCCAGGAAAAAGTAATCTTCGGTATTGGCTTCTGGTAGTTTAACAATTTCTTCTCGCAGGCGGGCCGAGGTTTCAAAATCTTCTTCATTGTAGGCCGCAATCGCTGCGCCCCGCAATTCAGAGATATCCGTAGCTCCTTTGCGGAGTTCATTATTAGGATAATGGGCTGCCAGGTATTCTTTGGTAAGCGACTGGTAAGTTGGTGATTGATCACCGACAACCTGCCAGGCTACGACGCCGATCAGCAATGCTGCTGCAACGCTGAGGCTCCAGCGCATGATCTTCATCGGTACAACCCGACCTCCGGAGGCACCATCTCTGGTGATCCCGTATTCTTCCCGTAGGCGATGGGTCATTTTTTGACGTAATTCGAGATCGAATTTTTGCTTTACCAACTGCTGCGTAATTTCACCCAGTTCATCTTCATTGATGTTGTTGGTCCGGTATTTATCAAATAGGTTCATGACGAAAGCAGTTTTAAGTTATTGATACAGACTTTGAAAGATTTCTTGCAATTTTTCGACACAACGCTGCTTTTGTTTACGCACTGTTGCTTCGTTTTTTTCAAGCTGAGTTGCAATTTCTTTCAATTTTTGCTGATCATAAAAAAATGATTTTAGCAATTGCTGGCAACCTTTACCCAGTTGTGGCCAGGCTTGGTTGAAGGTATCCAGTGCACCGGTAGGTAAGTCACTGACGGGTTCATCCGCCATGTCCCATTCCGCTGTCAATTCTTGTAGCCTGCTATCCTCTTTTCTTTTTTTAAGGTATTGCTGTCCCGCCATTTGGGTGAACAGAAAGCGCAGGTTACCGTACTGAATACGCCCTTTTTTCAAAAGATCGCAAAAAGCGACCAGGCCATCCATACTCGCATCGTAGGCATCTTCGTGACTGGCGTTGTACTGACGTTTCAGAAAATTCAGACAGTCTTCAAAGTGTGCAAGAAATACCTGTTGATAAAGGTCATCATTGCCCGCCCTTAATGCTTCCAGAAGTTCTCGAAAAGCGGTTTGGCTCAAGCCAAAATTTTTACTTTCCAAGCTACCTCCATCGTTTACGCTGGATATTTTTTTCATGATACAGTTGTCCGTGTTCCTCTATATAAGTTCAGAAATCGCAAAACGTGACATAAAAAATCGAAAAAAATTAAAAAAAAGTTTTTTTGGCTAAAAAATGTCACGTTTTGCCTTTTTCCATCTTATACAAAGGAAGAACATTATAATTCAATCTTTAGCATCATTATTTAGAATAGTTAGTTAGTCGGCAATTTAATAGTAGCCAGTTTTTAGAGATTACAGTTGTCTTCGAGAAGGGGCACGGTACGCCAGTATCGGCCTCTTCTCTCTTTTTGTCAACAACCCTAGCTTTGCGGTGTTTACCTCAGCAAACAAACTTAATGCTCATGTCTCCTACCCCCTGGCGAAAAATAAAAGAACGCTATGCTTACCAAGGTTGGCGCAGTATGCTGGTACGCACGTTTAGCCAACCGGATGGCAAGGAGCGGGATTATGATGTGATTGAAAACAGTGCCTACGTAGTAGTTGCTGCTTTTACGACCGACCGCCGGGCCATCCTGATCCGTCAATTCCGACCAGGGCCTGAGCAAATCCTTAGCAGCTTCTGTGAAGGTTATATCGACACCCACGAAAGTCCTGAACAAGCCGCCGCGCGCGAGCTACTAGAAGAAACCGGTTATCAGGCTGGCAAAATTCAACTCCTTCGAACTTTACGCACAGCCTATAGTACCGAAAAAAGAATCTGCCTCCTGGCAACGGATTGTACACCCGTACAAGCCCCCAGTGGCGACGCCGACGAATTCCTCGAAGTATTCACCCTGCCCTTGGAGGAATTTAAAAAATGGCTCCAGCATGATGACAGTGCTTTTTATTCGCTGGACATCACCCTGCTGGCCTTGCAGAAATTGGGGTGGTAGCGTTGGTTGGAATGGTGTAAAAGTGTAATGGTGTAAAAGTCGGGTAGACACACTTTAAGGAACAGTGACTAAACCTTGCACCGATCCAACCTTTACCCTGAAAAACCGCCTTCTGACTTCGTCATTACCATTCACCCTTTAAAAACGATCATCCACAGGATTTCTCGGGGGAAGGACTGCATCAATTGTTATTTTTGTCAGGCAGGCTATTAAAACCCGGGGCGACTTATGCAGCATAACCGTATCAAATATATAGGATTTAATGACTTTTACTTTGTCTTGATTGGGCTTCCCTTGCTGAGTTTTTTCATTCCGCAGATTTTTTTCCAGCTTTATCCTTGGGAAGGATGGGACCTATTTCGGCAAGAGTGGCAGGAGTCTTTTATCTTCACGATTTCTTTTTGGTTCCTGTTCCGGACCTTGATGATCCATTTGCGGAAGCGTTTTCCGCTGTTTTCCCAGATTAAGCAGCGCATTAAGAGGATGCTGATTTACTACATCTGCCTCGTCCCTGTTGTCAACATAACGCTGGTATCTATTTTCCATCTTTGCCAAGTTAAAGACGCTTACGACCCCAATATTTACCAAGCTTACCTCACCACCTACTTTGTTTCCTTTACTATTATCGCTTTGTACGAAGCCATTTATTCTTACGCCCAGCTGAGCGCGTCTATTACGGAAAGGGAGCAAGCACGCCAGGCACAAATTCGCTCCGAACTGGATGGCCTGCGTAATCAGGTGAACCCGCATTTTCTTTTCAACAGCTTGAATACGCTCATGCACATTGTGACCGAAGACCAGGAGCTGGCCAAACGCTTTCTACAGCGTTTATCAAAAGTGTACCGCTATATTTTGGAAAGTCGTACCTCACCGTTGATTCCTTTGGCGGAAGAATTGAAATTTATCGACGCTTACGTGTTTTTGCAACAGGAACGTTTTCAGGGCAACCTGGAAGTAGAAATCACAATTGATCCCGTTTTCAAACAACACCGTATTGTGCCGCTGAGCCTGCAAATTCTTTTCGAAAATGCCATCAAACACAATATTATCAGTAAGCAGCATCCGCTATTAATAGAGGTATTTGTCAGCGAGCATTTACAGCTTGTTGTTCGCAACAATCTACAGCGCAAGCGACAAGTACTAGACTCCACACAAGCGGGCCTGGAGAACATCCGCCAGCGCTACGCCTACTTCTCTAAAGAAAACATTACTGTAGAAGATAGCGAGCAGTACTTTACCGTCACACTTCCTCTTATTCACCCCCACAAATCCACCTTACATGAAAGTGCTGATCATTGAAGACGAGTACCGAGCAGTGCAATATTTGCAAGGCTTATTAACGAATTTAGTCCCCGATCTACAGATAATGGGCACTTTAGACAGTGTTGAAGAAGCGGTTCGGTGGTTGCAACAAAGCCCTAGCCCCGAACTGATCTTTATGGACATTCAGCTTGCCGACGGTCTCAGTTTTGATATCTTTAAACACGTCAACATTACTGCCCCTATCATTTTCACAACCGCTTTCGACCAGTATACACTGCGGGCGTTCAAGATGAACAGTATCGACTACCTCCTCAAACCGGTCGAAGAGGAAGAGCTACAAGCTGCACTCAATAAGTACGGAAAATTCTATCAACCACAGCCCAACCACTGGCAAGACCTCATCGCCCACCTGCAAATTCGGCAAGGAGATGCCTACCGACAACGTTTCCTCACCAAGCAGGGCAAAGCACTGGGCTATTTGCTAGCCAAAGACATCGCTCACTTTTATAGTGATGAGGGCCTCACTTTCGCCGTCGACCAACAGGGCAAACGATTCGTAATCGACACCACCATTGATCGCCTGCAAACAGAACTGGACCCTCAGCATTTTTTCCGCATCAACCGGGGCCAGATCGTCCACCTTTCTTCTATTCGACAAATTCATACCTGGTTCAGCCATCGGCTGAAGATAGACCTACACCCTAGTGTTGGTGAACAGGAAAACATCGTTAGTCGGGACCGGGTAAAGGAATTCAAAGCCTGGCTGGATAATTGATTTTTATCACCCTACCTAATGACATAGATCACCATCTTATGTGATAAAGCTCACAGCCTCAAGGCCTGATCGCGCCCTAATTTTGTAGCATAACTAAATAACCAATATTGCTATGAAAGTAGAACAGATTTATACCGGATGTTTGGCAGAAGCCGCTTATTATATCGAAAGCAAAGGCGAGGCCGTCATCATTGACCCGCTGCGCGAGACAGAACCCTATACCCAAAGAGCTGCTGCCGACGGTGCTAAAATCAAGTACATCCTGGAAACCCACTTCCATGCCGATTTTGTGTCGGGCCACCTTGATTTAGCCAAAAAAACAGGAGGAACTATCGTATACGGCCCTACGGCTCAGCCCAATTTTGCGGCCCACGTTGCTGCTGATGGCGAAATTCTAAAAGTAGGAGACGTTACCATCAAAGTGCTCCACACCCCCGGCCATACGATGGAAAGTTCTACCTTCTTATTACGAGATGAAAACGGAAAAGATTATGCCATCTTCACTGGCGACACCCTCTTCCTCGGGGATGTAGGCCGCCCTGACCTGGCCATCAAGCAAGGTGAAATTACCGAGGCTGATTTAGCAGGTTTCCTTTACGACAGCCTGCGTAGCAAGATCATGCCCCTGGCCGATGAGGTCATTGTTTATCCCGGACACGGTGCCGGATCGGCTTGCGGAAAGAAAATGAGCAAAGACACCTGGGGCTACCTCGGTGACCAGAAAAAATTCAACTACGCCTTACGGGAAGACATGACCAAGGCTGAGTTTGTCAAAGAAGTGCTCACTGGACTGGTTGCTCCTCCACAATATTTCCCCAAGAATGCGGTGATGAATAAAATGGGCTACGAAAGCATTGACACCGTCCGCGAACGTGGTGTGCAAGCACTCAGTGTACGGGCATTTAAAGCCGCTTGGGCGGAAGAAGAAGCACTCGTCATTGATACCCGCGAACCGGATGCTTTTGCGGCAGGATTCATTCCTGGTGCTATCTATTTTGGCCTCGACAATACCTTCGCTCCTTGGGTTGGCACCTTGGTTTCGGACCTGAAACAACCCATCCTTTTCGTTGCCGACGAAGGCAAGGAGGAAGAAGTAGTGATCCGTCTGTCACGAGTGGGTTACGACAATACCATTGGTTTCCTCGAAGGAGGTTTTGCCGCCTGGCAGAAAGCGGGCGAAGAAGTAGATACCATTGAAGAGATGACCGCTACGGAGTTTGCCCAGCAATTTGACCAAATCGAAAATGCGCTGGATGTGCGTCGTGCCAGTGAGTACAACGCAGAGCACATCGTAGGTCTGACCAACTTCCCGCTGGATTTCATCAATACCAAGATGAACCTGCTGGATCGCAACAAGAAGTACTACCTCCACTGTGCAGGAGGCTATCGTTCGGTGATTGCTGCTTCTATCCTCAAAGCACGTGGCTTTGATCAGGTCGTAAACATCAAAGGGGGCTACAAAGCCCTTGCCGAAACCAAGCTCAAACGCACCGAGTACGTGGAGCAAGTAACGGAGTTATAGTGTAGTGGAATTTTGCCAAAGTCCGTATTAGGATACGGGACGCTTTGCGTCCGTTTGGTAAAGGGTAGAGGGATTGAAAGACCAAGGCTCGTTAAATTACCTAAACAGGTAACAAGATCCCTCTACACGCTACCCTAAAGACGCGAAGCGTCCTGTATCCCTCCTCTGAAATAGGCGTAGAAACTCAATAGAATCGCGGAAGCCGAAATATAAGTCATCAATGATCCTGGCAAGAAATTCACATATCCTCCTAAGTCCAGAAAAAGGAAATAGCCCAAGTCTGCTAAACCACCAGTAAGGGCTGCCAGGAAAATCGCATTTTTGTTTTCCTTCCAGATATAAATAGCACAGATCAGCGTCACTACGCCAATCCAAAACAGGTTGAAACCATGCTGGCCAATGATCGCGCCCAAAGCAGCGGGATAATCCATTTGCAAGGTGGTTCCATCCACCTTATCGGCTATACCGCCAATAGAGGAGGAAACATCCCCTGACAGCACAAATTTCATTGTAAGCAAGCCCGCTAATACGTGTACAACTCCCCAAACACCCCATAATACGGCGGAGATTTTCAATAGTCGATTAAAATGTTTCATATCGCGCTTGATTTTGTCCAATTCTTTAATTCGACAAATATCTAACGCCTGTTACGGGTGTGCATTAACCTAGATTAAGAAATGAAAACCAACGCTTATTTATGCTTTCGCTCGCCCTTCACCTTGCTCAAAGCCTCTGGTGTAATACCAAGGTAAGAGGCTACCATCTTCTGAGGAACCCGTTGGATAATATCGGGATAAGTGACGACAAAATGCTCATAACGCTTGATCGCAGGAGCACTCATCAGCATGATGATCCGTTGTTGTAAAACGGCGAGGCGGTTGATCAATGGTCTTGCTTTGATATCTTCTCGCTCCAGGTTTTTTTCTAAAACAATGACCACTGAATCCTCTAAGGCATCAATGAACAAATCACAGGGTACTTCTGGAGCTTGATTATCTGCAACGGTCCAACCTTCAGGACCAAACATAAAAATATGCTCTTTCCCCTTCTCATCAATTGCATAACTACGGAGCAAGCCCTTTTTGACCACGTAAACTTTTGTGTGAAGATCACCGCTTCTTTGGATAATCTCTCCTTTTGATGGGTAAATGATATTCATGCTCTTAGTGGTCTTTTAGAAATCCTCCCGTAATCATTCCGCAAGTTGCCACATTTTGTGAAAAAACCGAGCAGACTGTGACTCACATTACTGAACGCTCCTCTTACTGCCTGTAACTTAGTTGTATCATAAAAAACAAACTCCAATAATCATGGAACAAACCATAAATAGTATGCCCCGCATCGGGGAATTAGCTCCTGATTTCACGGCGATCACCACCACCGGAAAGCTACAGCTTTCGGAATACAATAAAGGTAGTTGGGTCATTCTTTTTTCCCACCCCGCAGATTTCACCCCCGTGTGTACCACGGAAATGTCGGCCTTTGCTGTAGAGCAAGAATGGTTCGCTAAACGCAATACCAAACTGATCGGTCTCAGTATCGACAGTATCCACTCTCACCTTGCGTGGGTGAATAATGTGCGAGAAAAAACGGAGGTCTACATGCAGTTTCCCATCATCGCTGATTTGGATATGAAAGTAGCTAACCTCTACGGCATGCTACACCCGGGTGAAAGTTCTACTGCAGCAGTAAGAGCCGTATTTATCATCGATCCTAAAGGTATCATGCGGCTTATCATGTACTATCCGTTGAATGTGGGTAGAAACATGGCAGAGATCCAACGCTCACTGATCGCCCTGCAAACGGCCGACGAGCACAAATGTGCGCTCCCTGTCAACTGGCAGCCTGGTGACAAAGCAATTGTTCCCCCTCCCAAAACTTTGCTAGAAATGGACGAGCGCATTGCCAACACCTCGTATGAGAAAGTAGATTTTTATCTCGCCAAGCGAGAACTCTCTGCCAATTAGGGAGTAGCTGGCAAATATTAGACGATTGCCGCAAGGCCTAACTTGTGGCCGCTAAAAGTACCCTTACCTACTACAATTTAAGGTGTGATTAGTAGAAGTTTCCAGCAGGCATGCACGGGCACAAAAGCCTGTCAGCCTGCTGGTTCTACTTTTTTTAAGAAAATTAGCCTTTAGTCATAAGTAAATATGAATATATTTTCATACAATTGTATATTGTTTTATGAATACTCCCCAAAATAATAAAGCATAATAAACCCAGAAAAGAAAATATATGAGCAAAAACGGAAGTCTTGCCCACTGGGAAGAAACACCCGCCGGCCAGCAGGTGAAAGCCCGGTTAGCAGAAGAAAAAACACTTTTGGCCTTAGATAAAATACTGGCTCGGCTGGATACCGTAGAAGAAGCCGTAAGTGGTTTGGCGACTGCTATGCACCAAGGGCCAGGTATGGTAGCTATGGTGGCAGACATGGCCGACGAAGCCTATCGTCGAACTGATGCCCATGGGATCAATCTGGAAACACGCTTAAAAGGAGCACTAGAAATAGCCGACAAACTAACAGCCCCGGCGATGGTCGACAAGTTGAGCAATCTTTTGGCCCTATCCGAACAGCTACCAGGAATGGTAGTCATGACCGCCGACATGGCTGATGAAGTTTATCGCCAAGCAGATAACCGTGGTGTGAGTATTGAGCAACGCCTGGGCGTTGCCCTTGAGCTGGCCGAAAAACTTACCGAGCCCGCCATGGTGGATAAACTCAACGGAATCCTCGCTTTTTCTGATCAGCTGCCCGGTCTTATTGCACTAGGCATGGACACCCTGGACGAAGGTCTGCGAAAAGCCCGGGAAAACGGCCTCGAACCTGAAACAATGGTAGAATGGGCTGCCCAGTTTGGCCGCGCTATGCGCGAAGCGCAAACAGCGCCTACCACCAAGGTAGGAGCGTTTGGTATGCTTACAGCCTTACGCGATCCCGACCGGCAAAAAGCACTCGGTTTCTCCCTCAATTTCTTAAAATATTTAGGCAAACAACTATAACTAACCAATAATGGCACATCACGAAGTACTCATCGTTGGCGGCGGTTCCGCCGGTCTTGCCGTAGGCGCTATGCTACGCAACCAAGCTAATCCTCCAGCAGTCACTATTGTTGACCCCAGCGAGAAACACTATTATCAGCCCATCTGGACGCTCGTGGGTGCGGGCGTTTTCCCCAAAGAAATTTCCGAGCGCGAGGAAGCCGATTACATTCCACCCGGTGCCACCTGGATCAAGCAAGCCGTTGCAACCTTCGATCCAGACAATAATGCCATTACACTGGCCAATGGCGAGACACACACCTATCAAGTATTGGTAGTTACAGCTGGTATCCAGATCAACTGGGACGCCGTGGACGGACTAAAAGAAAGTGTGGGCAAGCCCGGTACCGGCGTTTGCAGCAACTACGCTTTCGAGACGGTAGAGAGCACTTGGGCTAACATCAAAAGCCTTAAAAAAGGTACGGCCATTTTTACCGAGCCTAATACCCCAATTAAGTGTGGCGGTGCTCCGCAAAAGATTACCTATCTGGCCTGTGATCACTGGCGTCGCAGTAATGTGCGCAGCAAGATTGACGTGCAGTTCTGCAAAGGCGGCGTAGGCATCTTTGCCGTTAAGAAATATGCCGATGCGCTGAACAAGGTATTGGAGCGTCATGGTATCCATACCAACTGGAACAAGAATTTGGTGGCGGTAGATGCCAATAAGAAAGAAGCTGTTTTCCAGGATTTGGAATCTGGTGATCACACCAGCATGTCATTCGATATGATTCACGTGACACCTCCACAAGGGCCACCGAACTTCATCAAGAATAGCCCACTGGCGGCTGAAACTGGTTGGGTAGAAGTGGATAAGCACACCACACAGCACACCCGGTACGCAAATGTATTCTCACTGGGAGATTGTAGCAATCTGCCAACCTCCAAAACGGGAGCCGCTATCCGTAAGCAAGCCCCGACCACGACGGCTAACATCATGGCCTTCCTGGCTGGACAAGAACTGCCCAAGCAGTATAACGGCTACACCTCTTGTCCGTTAGTAACGGGTTACGGTAGCCTAATTTTGGCGGAGTTCGATTACGACAAGCAACCCATGGAGAGCTTCCCCTTCAATCAGGCAGAAGAACGCTACAGCATGTATGCCCTGAAAGCTTATGCCTTACCAAAAATGTACTGGCACGGAATGCTACGGGGACGAGAGTTCTAAGTGACGGGCAAAAAATTACTAAGTATTGCTTTCGTAAAAAAAATAAAATGGCAGGTGCTTCTAACGATGGAAGTATCTGCCATTTTTCGTATCATGTGTCAGTTAATTACAAAATAGCGAGCGATGAGTGTAACATTTGGTGTCCTGGCAGAGCACAATGACAAGCGCGTAGCACTGGTTCCGAAGAACGTAGAAAAACTGGTTGGAATGGGTGCGACGGTCTTGGTAGAACATTCGGCTGGGCAAAATGCCGGTTTCGCGGATGAGATGTACCAACAAGCCGGGGCCACCGGTGCCACACAAGAGGACCTACTTACCAAAGCAGATATTCTGCTCAGCATTTATCCTCCTGAACGGGAACGTCTGGCAAAATTCCCTGCCGGAAAAATTCTCGTCAGCCAGTTTCGACCTTATTTCGACGAAGATGTGGTGAGCTATCTACAGCAACATCAGCTGCAAGCATTCAGCCTCGATATGATTCCTCGGAGTACGCTGGCCCAAAGGATGGATGTTCTGTCCTCGATGGCGTCTATTGCGGGTTACCAGGCCGTATTGGCAGCTGCCCGCCTCTTGCCCCGCTTTTTTCCGATGATGATTACCGCCGCGGGAAGTATCAAGCCCGCAAAAGTGTTGATTATCGGTGCTGGTGTAGCGGGCCTGCAAGCTATTGCTACCGCCAAACGACTCGGAGCTATTGTAGAGGCCTTTGACGTGAGGGCAGCCGCACGCGAAGAAGTACAAAGCCTCGGCGCCCGTTTTGTAGAAGTAGAAGGGGCAAAAGATGATGCTACAGCCGGTGGTTACGCAGTAGAACAAACCGAAGAATTCAAGAAAAAGCAGGCAGCGCTTATCCAGGAGCACGCTCGGCAAGCGGATGTAGTGATCACCACCGCTCAAGTTAGGGGCAGGAAAGCTCCCATACTCGTAGAAGCAGATACGGTAGGCCAGATGCGGCCCGGCTCGGTGATCGTAGACCTGGCTGCTTCTACGGGTGGCAACTGCGCACTCACCCAAGATGAAAAAACCATCGTTCACGAGGGCGTCACCATTTTAGGTCATTCTGACCTTGCGAAAGAAATGCCGCAAAACGCCAGCGAACTTTTCAGCAATAACCTCTTCAACTTTTTAGAACTTCTGGTCAAAGAAGGGGAATTGTTCATTGATGAAAGTAACGAAATCGTCAGCAGTACACTCATTACTAAGTAACGAAGAACACAAAATCCTTCCTTATGGATCAGCTTATTGCCTTTTTCAATGAGCATTTACTGATGCTCTACCTCCTATTGTTCACCATCATTCTGGGCTTTGAGATCATTGCCAAGGTGCCTACCGTTTTGCATACGCCTCTGATGTCGGGTGCGAATGCGATCAGCGGAGTCGTCATTATCGGGGGTATTTTGCTCGTCAAACAAGCAGCAGCCGATGATTGGTTGCTACTTGTAGGTGGTGCGGTGGCCATTGTACTGGGCATGATCAACGTAGTGGGAGGTTTTGCCGTTACGGATCGGATGTTGGATATGTTTAAGAAAAAGAAAAGCTAGACCCATGTTAGAAGCAGTTATCAATTTAGCTTATTTGGTAGGCGCGCTGGCTTTTGTGCTGGGGCTGCGCCGGCTTAGTTCACCAGATACCGCCAAAAACGGTAATCGCCTGGCCGCCATAGGCATGGGCATTGCTATTGTGGCCACCTTGCTCACTCCCGGCGGCAACGGTACCCTGATCTGGATATTGGGTGCCATGCTCGTAGGTGCCATCATTGGTTGGCGAGCGGCGACCAAAGTAGAAATGACCGAAATGCCCCAGCTGGTCTCCATTTTCAATGGTCTTGGAGGGGCGAGTGCTGTGGCACTTGGCGGCCTGGAGTTACAGCGCATCGTAGGTGGTACCCAAAGTGCCACCATCAACGAAATGCTGATCCTGCTACTCACCTTGTTTATCGGTGGGGTAGCTTTCACGGGTAGTATCCTGGCTTATCTAAAACTTGATGGCAAAGTGTGGGATGAAAAAATCACCCTACCCCGTCATAGCCTCATCAACGGCATCTTTCTGCTGGGACTGGTGGCGTTCATGGCCTACCTCTGCCTCTTCCCCGCACAATTGACAACAGGGATGCTGATCCTCTTTACGGTACTGACCCTCATTTACGGCTTCTCTTTTGTAGCTCCGATCGGTGGTGCCGACATGCCGGTGGTGATCTCTCTGCTCAACTCTTTTACTGGGCTTTCGGCCGCCGCAGCGGGTCTGATTTATGACAATCAGATCATGCTGGTGGGGGGCATCCTGGTAGGTGCATCCGGCACCATCCTCACCGTCTTGATGTGTAATGCCATGAACCGCTCACTCTTCAATGTCCTCATCGGAGGCTTTAGCGCCAGCGGAGGAACCAGCAAAGCCGCTAGTGGCGACCAAAACGTGATAGAAGTGAGCCTGTCCGATTTGGCAATACATATGTATTACTCGCAAAAAGTAATGGTCGTCCCCGGTTACGGTTTGGCCGTAGCGCAGGCCCAAAAAGCCTGTAAAGAACTGGATGAATTGCTGGAAGCCAATCAGGTAG
The DNA here is from genome assembly GCF_040784935.1 of Lewinella sp. LCG006. Classification (GTDB taxonomy): domain Bacteria; phylum Bacteroidota; class Bacteroidia; order Chitinophagales; family Saprospiraceae; genus Lewinella. Next base: position 1,185,483 of record NZ_CP160680.1, read on the forward strand.
AGGTAAAGTACGCCATCCACCCCGTAGCAGGCCGCATGCCTGGACACATGAATGTGCTGCTAGCCGAAGTAGACATCCCCTATAACAAATTACTGGATCTGGAAGAAGCAAATGCCGAACTGAAAGACACCGACGTGGTGATTATTGTAGGTGCCAACGACGTCGTCAATCCTGCAGCCGAAGACGACCCGGGAAGTTCCATTTACGGCATGCCTGTCTTACAAGTTTGGAATGCCAAGCAGGTGGTCGTCCTCAAACGGAGTATGCGCCCCGGCTACGCAGGGATCGAAAATCCGCTCTTCTTCCACGAAAGAACCAAGATGCTCTTTGGCGACGCGAAGGACTCTTTGCAGAAACTGGTGAGTGAGGTAAAGAATCAGTAGCTAGTGATTAAGTAAACTGGGCTAAACACCACGCATGATAAGAAGAAAATCAAGGAAAAAGATTCAATCCATACACCAGAAGCGAGACTCAAGAACGAATTAAAGATGAATGAGATATTTAAGGAATTAATTGATTCTGGTTGGAAGATCGCAGAAGAACCCTATTCACTAATAAACAACCATGGTTATGTTTTAATAGAGGATACGAGTTCATGGTTGATACTGATGAGCCCAGAAAAGAAAAGAATTTGGGATTACCCTGTGCTTTCATTTTATAAGAATTGGATATGTAATTCCATAAATAGAGAATGTAATAGTGATTTTGATTCTCAATAATTAATAATTAGTTGTAAGTGTCTCTTTAGAAGATTATGGACTTTCGCTGGTCTCCCGACCAGCAGGTTGCCCTAACTGCAAGGGCTGCTCTCCTCCGAAGGAGGACAGGAGGGTTGTCCTGTTTACGGACAGGGCGTTGTTTAGGTGAGAACTTTCCCTCCTCCGCCCTGCGGGCACCTCCTCCGAAGGAGGACAGGTGTTGTCGTTAGTGGTGATGTCCTGTTTGCGGAAAGGGTGCTGGTTAAGTGAGCATACTCCGCACTTTCTGACGCGTAAGGCGCAGCCTGAAGCGCGGGCCCCGGAGAAGACATGGCCCCAAATAAAAAAAGAGGCACGAAAGCACCGGGATTCTAACATAAAACCTCCGTGTCTTCGTACCTCTGTGGCTAATTGCTTTTTAAAGGGAGAACGATTACTTGTTCACCGTGATCGGCAAACGCGCCATGGTATTTTCCCAACCTACGACGAGGTCGATTTGGTTGGTTCCTTTTTCTACGAAAGTCATAGAAAGGGCTTCGAGGGTGCTTGGTGTTTTCTCGGTTTTAGCGACCACTTTGAGGATATTGTCTTCGTCGTTGTGGTTGGCATTGCCCCAAGATTGTACATTCTTGTGGATGATAAACTCCCAGTTGTCTTTGTTGACTATAGCAAACAAACCGTAAGTACCTGCTTTAATGGCTGTACCTGCGATGGTTACATCGTAGAAGAAAGTGATGGTCGTGGTTTCGTTGGCACCTACGCGCCACACTTCGCCAAATTCCAACAACTCACCGAAAATCTTGCGGCCCTTCATTTGAGGACGGCTGTAAACAACCCGTACCTGAGGCTCGTTGGCTTCCAGGTCGGCTTCTTCTACGTAATTACGCAGGCGCGACATGTTGGGGTACTGCACCAAATCCATGGGGCTGGCATCATCACCCGCCAAGCTTGGAGGGTTGAAGTTGATGGGTAAGGTTGCACGGGTTTGGTCCCATTCGAAGATCATGTTAGCATTTTGATCGTCTACTTTCTGGAAACCGATCACAAAACTTTCCCGCACATCGGCTACCGTCGTCGTAGGCACCACAACGGCGGCAATGTCCTTGGTTACATCACGGTTCTCCGATCCGCCGATGAAGCGTTCGGTAGAGATTTTGATGATCCACTGATCAGGGTATACCTGCGCAAACATGGTATAGGTGCCCGCAGGTACGGTGGTATTGCCAATGAGTACAGGCTGGTAGAACGTCACTTCCGTCGCTTCATTAGCTCCCAAGCGCCAATCCTGGCCGTAAGGTACCAGTGCGCCAAAGATGGCACGGTCTTTCTTGGCTGGTCGACAGTACAGTACTTTTACCAACTGGGTACGATCGGCATCGTCCTCTCCAAGGTAATTCTGGAAAGCTGCCCGACGTGGGTAATGCGCGGCATCCATAGGGCTCTTGTCGAGGTCACCAAATTTGATCTCTTGCGCTTGTGCTGCGCCAAACATGCCTACCAACAGGCCAACTAAAAGAAGGGTATTGAATTTCATTTTTCTAGAATGGATTTAGGGTACTTCCTGCAAAGGAATACCTGAAATTAAAATCATCGCAAAAATAAGGAAAATCGGTGGAATGGCTGGGTGGTTGTTTGTTGATGGTTGTTTGTTGATGGTAGGTGGTTTTGCTAGTGGCAGCGAGTATCTTCGATTTTTCAGCTGCATAGTGTAAAGGTTGGGTAGTTATAATAGTGTAAAAGTTAGGGACCGCTAGGGGCACTCATCCTTTACACCCTTACACTTTTCCAACCCTTACACCGAATTTTACCTCTTTGAAAAATGATAGCAAGCTGAGGAACAAAACCTTAGGTACAAATCGTTACAACCTAAGTTTTACAAATTACATCTAATCAACTAAATCCTATTTATTATGAAAGCTAATTTTTCTGCATACCCTCTCGTCATCACACTCGTAATGTGTTGCATTTCCTTCAGCCTCCAAGCACAAGAAGTACCCTTTGAGGGATTATCCATCCCTATCTCGGTCAAAGAAGCAACTGTAGAACCAACGCTTGGCCCCATCACCGAAATCAGCTTTACCGAGACTACTTTTGATTTTGGCACGGTGGAAGAAGGTACTATCGTTACCCACGTTTTTACGCTTACCAATACCGGGCAGGAGCCCTTGGTTTTGACGGATGCCAAAGGTAGCTGTGGTTGTACGATACCTCAATGGCCTCGCGAGCCCCTTGCGCCAGGAGAAACCGCCTCCATTACGGTAGAGTTTAATTCTAAAAACAAAATGGGTAAACGCAACCAAAGGGTCACTGTCACGGCCAATACCGACCCTGCGCAATCGTTTATCTATCTGACGGGCGAAGTGACCCCTCGGTCAGATGTTGACTTTACTATTTCTCCCTCCACCGACGAACTGGAAGAAGATGCCTCCCAAGTAGAAGCCATTGACCCCGATTGTTTTGCGATCTATCCCAACCCCACGGCCGAGCTCCTTCGCCTCGACATGGAAGGCAACATCGGTGCCACCGCCACCATCAGCATCTTCTCCAAGACGGGCCAACTCATGGCGGAGCGTAAAATTGACCGCGTAGAAGGTACTATCGAGTTTCAGGTGGGTCACTACCCTGCCGGACTCTACATTGCCCACGTAAAGATGGAGGGCAAGCAAATGCAGCCCCGTTGTTTTGTGGTGGTGGATTAACATTTGGGGTCATGCCTGGAATCGGCACCAGGCTGTCCGCTATTCTGCGCCGTACTCCGTGATCGGGTATTCAACCCGATTCTACGGAGTACCGTGTAGAGCAGCTTCCATCCTTTGGCATAGCCTTCCCTCCTGCAACACCAACTTAATTCCGACTTCCTCCCAATACCTCGGGATCCCTCTTCCGACTTTTAGAACAGGGGTGCGGGGTGCGGGGTGCGAAAAATACTTCCGACTTCCGACTGCTGACTTCCGACTTTTAGAACAGAGTGCGAGATTTCGCGCCGATCGTATGATCGCACTGGTACGATTGGGTGCAGGGTACGAGCTCACCTAACCCTTACACTTTTCCAACCCTTACACTCTTACACTTTGTATAATCTCCGTTTCATCGTGGAAATATTTTAGTGGGAAAATATTTCGGTGCAAAGTCTCTACAATTCTCCCCAAAGCTCCGCAGTCGTATAAGGGCCTCCTTCTACCTCCCAGAACTTGCCATCTACGTAGCGGCGATCGCGGTTGAGGGCTTCTATTTGTTCCATTTCTTCCTCGGTCAGTTTGAGGTTGGCGGCGGCGAAGTTTTCCTTCAATCGTTTTGGGTTTACCGATTTTGGGATCACCGCAATCTCGCGATGGATCGACCAGCTGATCAGTATTTGGGCAGGGCTTGCTTTTTTCTTTTCGGCAATTGCCATAATCGCAGCGTCTTCCAGCAGTATGGGTTCATCCTCGGCTTTGAGGCCTGCTGGCCGGTCGGGTGAGCCCAACGGCGAGTAGGCCGTCAGGTGTATGCCTCTGTTCTCACAGAACCTTACCAACTGGGCTTGTTGTAGGTAAGGATGCAGTTCTACCTGGTTCATCTCTGGCATAACGGTGCCTCCTTCGATCAATTCCGTCAGTTGCTTGGCGTTAAAATTACTTACGCCGATATGCCGCGCGAGGCCCTGTTCTTTGGCCTTTTCCATACCCTTCCAGGTATCGGTGAGGGGTACTTCTTTAAGCGACCGGAAATCTGCCGCACTACGAGCACTGGGCTTATCGGGTTGATTGGCAATGGGCCAGTGGACCAGGTAAAGATCGAGGTAATCCAGCCCCAAGTCCGAGAGGGTCTTTTCGAGCGCAGGCATTACATTTTCTTCACCATGAGCGTTGTTCCAAAGTTTGGAAGTAATCCAAAGTTCTTCGCGGGAGACGATGCCCGATGCAATGGCCTCGTCGATGGCCTTGCCTACCCCTTCTTCATTGCCGTACACCGCGGCACAATCAATGTGGCGGTAACCGATCCGGATGGCTTCCTTGACGGCAGTGTATACTTCATGAGGCGCGGATTTCCAGGTACCAAGCCCGAGGATGGGCATTTCATCTTCGTTGGTGAAGGTCAGGTTTTTCATGTTTTTGTTTTTGATTAATACCCCTTGCGAAGTGGTATAGTAAGGTAACAGTGGGAAGAGGATGGAAGTTGGGAAATGGAACTGTTACTATGATCAATATTGTTGGATCATCAAGAAGCTCATTTTTTAATAATCCGAAGTAACCAGTACCTTAGAAGGCTTCCAAATAGTGATCTGTTTTCGTACTAATTGCTGGTAGCTTCCCTATATTTGGAGGATAAAAAATATTTTTCACGGATCTACTTTGAAGCTCCTCCAAATTTTGAGAAAAAACAAGCGGAACAGTTCACGCTTAATCACCATTTATTTAACACAAAAAACAGAAACATGTGCCATTTGTTTTTTATTCCTCTCCTAAAGTGAATTTGCATTATTTTTATTTTGTAAAAATATAGCCTACCTAAATTACCTTAAACACCATAAAGCCGTATGAACAAGACTAAATTAGGTACAATTAGCACTAGTGCTTTTCGAACAAAATTTGATAGTTTCCATAGCTATAAAGAAAGATATAAACAGATTTCGGGCTGGCTTCCCCAGAACATAGACCCTATTTTTTTTGCACAACCTCGCTATCTTCAGCGCAAAGAAACGATTGAATGGCTTATTGAGACCGATGCAGAAGACGAAATTATTCCTTACCAAAAACTATCCCCTGATGAACAAGAGCGGGCCAAGAAAGAGATAAATAATACTTTAGCACAAATAAGTCAACATCACGCCACCATCTTTGGCGCACAACATGCAGATGCCCTCGAAAATTATTTTGAGATCCCCTCCGAAGATTTTATTGTAGCCAGGCGTAAATCTGCCGGAAGCTTACAAGTGAGTATTTTCATGTGGGGATGCATTTCCAGAACCAAAGGTGCTCCCTCAGGAATACTCAGAAAACTTATTCCAACAGGAAAAAAGACGATTAATGCCAAATTAATAATTCCAGAAATCATTGGTGATGCTTCGAATCAATCCGTAGACTTAATCGTTGATAATCAAGTTATTTCTTCCCATAAAACCAATCCAAACGGCGTTGTTGAAATGGGAGAATTGAGTAAGGGAACTTCATTTAGACTGAATGTAGAAAAACTAGGTTTAGCAAAAGACTTTATCTGTGATGATCGCATTTTTTACGAATTGACTTTACAACCAGAAGTTGAATTAAAAATCAGAACAGAAGATCTAGGGGAACAAGGCATTGAGGGTATCAAAGTCAGATATACCCTTACCAATGAACAGGAGGAAACTGGACCGGAACAAAAAATAGCTACAGCAGAAGATGGCGAATATACCATTAAGGGTGAGTGGCTCAATCAGACTATAAGTGCACGTTATTTCTTTGACGATGCTTGGTCAGAACCTATTGCATTACAAATTAATCAACAAAAAGAATCGTTAATTTTTCGGCTTCCTCTCCAAAGAGAAGTTATCGTCATTGACAAAGACCGTAAACCCATACCAGCCTTACCCCTGATTATTGTTCTCAACGGGGAGGAAATAGATGGCATCACCAATGACGAAGGCCGTATTGCAAATCTAGCTTTGGGAGTGGGTGACCAACTACAGGTGAAAGCTACCTATCAGAATAAGAAGTACAAAAGCAAAGCTACTGACATCGTTAAAGAGCAGTATCAATATGAGATTCAATTAAAGAAAAACCGCTGGCTTTATTTACTCTGGCTGCTTCCTTTCTTACTGCTGCTGATCCCCGTGGAGGAAAGTGTCACGCTTGAAGCCTTGGATAACTTTGACAAACTTCCCATTGATTCCGCCTTGGTAACGCTTTCCTATTATGAAACTGATCAGGAATTGAAACCATTAGATACCCTCACCAATCAAGAAGGGAAAGCCTCATTTAGCTTTGGGAAGGAATTGCTGTTTAATAAAATATTCTCTTCCTATCCAAAAGGGAACATACACCTACAGAAGCAATGTTATCAAGATACAATCCTGAACTTAACTGATCTTTCGAAATGGCGAACCAATAAGGTATTAATGTCTCCATTTTTGATAGACAATCTGGATTTCGTCGTTAAAGACTCTTTGAACGGCCACCCCGTAACGGATGCGATGGTAGAAGTTAGCATATCGTACCACGGTGAAATACTAAGGCAAGAGCGTTTAAAGTCTAACTTTGGCGGTACGGTTTCTCTAACAAATGTCCCCCTTTGTTCCCAGATAAAACTAGCTGCAAGCAAAGCATTCCACACCAAAGACAGTATCGGTTGGATTGAAATCGGGGATATAGCACAAGACCTAGAAGACCGAACCCTTTATCTCAATTCACTCCTCGAAGAACAAGTGTTTTACGTAAAAAGCAGCAGTAATCAATTAGGACTGCCAGGTACTTTGGTCGAAGCCCATATCGAAGCAGGTAACGACGTTCTGGACACTATCAGAACGGTAGCTTCACAAGATGGTAAAGTAATTTTCCCAATTCCCGACACTGGTCGGGTTTTCATGAGAGGACGCCTATTGGGCTACCACGATAGTACCTATCTGGCTCCGATTACCCTCATTAAAAACCCTCGAAGCCCTGACGACATTACACTGTGGCTGCGTCCAAAGACACAACCAGTACGTTTACTTATCCTCGATACTTTGACCAATGCCCCCATCGGAAACGCAACAGCAAACGCTAACTGTTCGCAAACACCTACGGCATCTGGACGCAGCAACACCAAAGGGGAAGTTTACTTGGGGGGGCTCACTATCGATTGCCAACTCGAGCTTTCGGTCAATCATCCAAATTATATCCCTAAAACAATCAGGCCAGACTTAGGGACACTCTTGGCGGATAGTGTTCTGGTCATCTACCTCAGGCCGATTCCTCCTGCTGGGCCGCCGCCTTTCGACTGTGTTTCTGGTTCTGATGGACGAACGGCACAAAAAGAGCCAGCTGTCGTACAGAATTATTATATGGGTAAAGCAAGCGGGCAATTTGTTTTTACTTACAATACTTACAGTGCACCTGATAAAATCCAAATTTTTTCCAACAACAAAGAAATTTGGAGTTTTGAAGGAGGAACGGGAAGCCTTTTTAGCAATGGAGAAAGAACAGAAACAATCAGCTTTAATTCTCCCTATATTAAGGTTGTCGTCACCGGTAGTACTGCCTGGGACTATACGGTCTTTTGCCCAGAGTAATTCTTTTACTTGTTTTTGTCATCTTTTCTTTTGATATTGAGAGGTCTTGCTAAATATTGCACCTATATTTTAATTTGGTGATGTTTTTCACCTTCAACCGACGATTAAACACCTGTAACAATATGGCTGAAACAGAAACAGCAGCAGAAAACAAGCCAGGAGAATACCTCTTGAGTTTAGCAGTAGTCATCATGGGCACGATCAGTTGCTATACTACTGCAGTTGGCGTCGCACCCATGCTCGGAAATAAATTTTTCGCTTATTTTATTGCCGTAGCGTTGAGCTTGTTTATGATTGTTATTGCCCTTAATCTTCCTGCCGCAGAAACTAAATCTAGGAAACGTGGTATCATTGCCGCTTATGCAGTGGTTGCTCTTTTCAGCATTTTGTTGAATTTTAATGCTATCTATGGTATCTCTAATGCCGATACTCTTCTCTACGATGAGATCAACGAGAAACGAGACGCATTGGTGACCCTTAGCAGTACTGCGATAAAGGATATCAATGATAAATACCAGGTTGATGAATGGCAACGGCAAGTTGACGATGCCACGGAACAAATGGAATTGGAAAAACTTACGCCCGGAGAGGAAGGCTGTGGACCTAAATGTCGGGCGATTTATCGCAACAAATTATTACCAGCAGAAGGTAAATTAACTGCTGCCAAACGGGAAGCAGCGCGGCATATCCCAAAGGTTCAAAATTTGCTTTCAAGTATTTATCCTGACCAGATTAATGCGATCATCGAGAGTGATAACCCTAGGAAAATTGACGGAGGAATTGAGACCATTATTCAAGTCTACCAAAACATTGCTCGAGAGATAGAGCCCATTACCGGAAAAACCTACCCTACCCTAGTATATAAGGATCGTGGAATTGGGAATTTGAGCCATACGGTGAGCACTATTTTTTCATTCTCAGAACGAAATGCTCAAGGAAAAGCCGCCATTTTCATTTCCTTGTTGATCAGTTTCATCATTGATTTTTTAATCCTTTTTGTCATTCTCTTCCTTTCTCCCAAGGTAGAGATAGCCCCTAAAGAAGTCTACGGACGAAGAGGGCAAAGCAATGGCAGTTCCCCTAAATGGAACAGGGGAAATAAAAGTAAAAAATCTACGACAAAGGATCGTAAAACCGCATCAGGAGAGTCAGAAGGCCCCTTCATGGATCGCTCCCTTTAACTTAAAACATACTGTATGTCTCTCGGTAGTAACAATAAAAGAAGGATTGGTAGATTCAACCCTGATCGGCATAATCGTCCCAGTAAAGACGCAATAACCGAAGCTGAAATTTTTCGTCAAAGAGAACCTATACCAGAACCTAAGGCTCCGGTTACACCTCCTCCTCCTTATGAGCAAAAGGTCTACAAAGAACGTAACAAAGGTGTCTTCAAAGGTAAACTCACCGAGGAAGAAGCACTGGAAAGAATTGAGTTTCTGAATGACAAGATCACCAATCTTGTTTTCATGTTTGGAGATGTCGCCTCAAGCAAGACGACTGTGCTATCGGCCTTAAGCACGTACTTCCGTCAGAATTATCTGATTGTAGAAAATTCTGACAATAGTGAGGCCAATAAAAATATCAACCAAAACCGCAACCTCATGAAAAAAGGGCGGTTCCCCAAAATCACCGATGCTAATATTTTGCACGAATACGATATTGCGTGTAGAAAAAGCAGAGAAGAAGACTGGCTCAACCTCACTTTCATTGAAATGTCGGGAGAGTACCACCGGGAAGTTTCCTTTGAGCGGAGTGGCAAACTACCAAGAGAAGTAGAAATTTACGTACGAGAAAATGAGCTTCCTTTGGTCATCTTTTTAGTCATTGGCTATGAAGAACTCATGCGCATTGGCGCATACGCTGATGAAAACATCGACATTGACGATCAAGATACCCTTACCGCTAACTTCATCAACTATCTTACCAGGCACGATATCGTATGTGAAAATATTGGGATTATCATCACGAAATTTGACCGTGACAAGGTCCAAGAAGATCGCCTGAGTCACATACAACCAAAATTAAAAGAGACGCTCAAGCAAATTGAAAACATCTCAGCGTCTTACAAAATTTTCCCCTTCAGTGTAGGAAAGGTAAGAAGTAACGGCTGGACCGACGGAGATGCCCTCATTGAGCAACTCGATCTTAGTGATTGTAAGCCCATCATCGAATGGATTATCGAAAACTTTGAAGAACCTCAGGAGGAAAGTTCGAATTCCCTGTTTGGCAGAATTAAGCGTCTGTTTTTTGAAGACTAATGGGTAAGGTTGTTTCCATTGTCTCTTCGATTTCATGTCCCCACCTACTAAGATATTATGGAATATAATTTTATATATTATGGAAAGCGTAACGGCTTAGAGATTTTTTACGATGATATCCCCGAAGAATTATCGATTTCTACCATTATTGCCGCATTGGGGGTGGATACTTATAAAATCAATATCCAGTCGCAGTCTCCGATGCTCCGGTTTCAACGGGTGGAAGTTGCCCCCGCCGTATGGCGTGATATCATTAGCTGGTACGAATTCTCGCTGGACAACAGGAACCGCCGGGGCTACCATGCACTGTCCTTGGTATTTGAACCGTCGCCTGGTAAAAGCAATTTGGAATATGTCCTGCGGATATTAAAACAAGGTGTAGTAGATGCTGAAGGGCTAAAAGATAAAACCTTAACCTACGAGGAGGCTTATAAAAACCTGATCACGCCTCCCAAGATTAGCAAGAAGATCCCTCCCCGGAGTGCCACCACCTTCCTGGAAGCTAGAGAAAACACAGACCAAACGCTCTACCTTGCTCCCCAACCCATCTTTGTCCTACTCCCTCAGCAGCAATGGGGTATTCCAGCCTTGGAAGCCCTGTTTCAACATGCGGCCCAGCAAGGTTTGCAAGATCTCATTATTTCCAAAGTTGACGTAGTAGAAGGCCAAAGTTATCATACCTTCTCCTGCGAACAGTTTTTGGCAGCTGACCTTGAACGTACCCCCCTCTTTACCACTAACTATCCATCTACGGAACAGGCAGAGGAAGAAAGCCCAACTGAACAGGAAGAGGAGGTGAATTCTCCCTACGTTTATTTTACCGCCGATCTGAATGGCGTAAAGCTGGTACCTCCCCAAAATCAGTTGTTCCATTATTTAAGCACGCAACAATTAGCGGAAATTGCCAAGTACAAACCCGAACGAAGAACACTCAATGGTCAAACCGATAAGACTTGCTACGGACTAGAATATATTCCCTTGACCTCTGGTCGTCTTTCGTTGCTAGCAGTAAGCAAATACGAGTTTGCTCATTATCCTCATGATTACAGAGGGTTTTTCTATCTCCTTCCTGGAAAGCAGTACGCTCCTTCTACCGATATCCAGCGGGAGAATGTGGATCGGATCGGTAGTGATGGCAAGGTCTACCAGCTATCAAAAAGTGAAGATATTAGCGAGCGGAAGGTTACATATTTTGAAGGCAAAAAGTTTAAAAATCATATTTACAGTAATAAAAAAAATGGCCCCGAAATCGCCTTATCCAACGTCTATAGCGAACTCCTCCAAACAATACAACAACTCAAAGAGCCCATCTCTTTTATAACGTTTAACAATGGGCAGTCTGAGCCAAACGACGATTTTACTACAAAAAACACCCTCCGATTTAAGGATAAAAAAATACCCCTGGCTTATACAGATCAGGATCAATACGCTTTAATTATTACCAAGGATAAAAAAGAGAATTATACTATTGCCACTCAAGTATTGAAGCTTAGATTGCTTGATACGGACGTCGATTTTTTTGACCAAAACAATAATCTGGTAAAATCAAGGATAAAAGGCAACAACAATTATCTCTATTTCAAAATCGGCCAACAACCTATCCAAGCTCAACAATTAAAGATTCATGAAAAAGATGGAGCTTTAAAAAATAACCGGCAGATTTTTGGGACACTCACAAAAACCAACCAAAAAGTTTACACCCAGGCAAGCAGTAATACAGAATCGCAACAGGTTCATTTAGAGCCGGGAATGCAGGTTATGCTGTATTTACCAGCGGAGTATCCTATTCTCCTAAAAGAAAAGAGTGGTTTTAGCTTATCAGCCCTTTGGGCCTCCCTACGATCCCCCCATAGAGGGAGCCAAGCTGAACCAGACTCGAAGCCCCACTCAAAAAAGGCAGGTAGCCCATTACCCAAAAAAAATCAGCCACCAGCAGGATCGAAAAAATTCAAGCCTAATTACACGCGTATTATGCTGGCCCTGCTCCTGGGAGTATTACTGGCCGCCGCAGTCAAATACCTGACAAACAAAACGTTCACCCCACCAGGTTCTACAACAACGGAGCAGACCTCTGATTTGCAGTCTCCACCAATAGATACGCCTACAACTACAAAACCGCCAATTGCAGAGGAGCCTGAACCACCTGCTCCTCCGATTGAACTTTCTGAGGAGGAAAAAGTGTTGTATGAGGAGGCCAGGGCCTACCGGATTACAGCTAGAGCAGAACTAAACGCCAAGACCTATGATGGGGTAAGAAAAATTTTTGATCGGGTAAAAATTGAAAATTACATCAGTCAGCTAGGAGGAATTACCTCCCCGCCAAGAGAAGTCACGAAATTGATAGAGGAGCTCTACGAAATCAATAATGACTATTTCCAAAATGGCTACAGCAAAAAAGAGTATGAACTTATCATTCACAAAGTCAAAATAAACCCTAAAACAAATAAACCGGAAACCTCTACCGATATCGCCACTCAGCGAAAAGTGACGGTGGAGGAAATCATCAAATACAACCCTAATGACGTAGATAAAAATGGACGGATCAGTAAAAAATCCGACGGCTCCCTCCCTACGCTAGTTATTTATCGAAAGTTGGACTAATTCATTTAAAATCCTTTATTAACCATGCCGAGAAAGCCCACAGAAAATAGTAAAACAAAAAGCAAAAGCAAAATCAGCAACTTCGTCTATGGGTTGCTAGCAGCCAGCGTTTTTTTTCTTTTCATCCTACCACAGCTCTCCAAAAAAGCGTCTACATCACCTGGTGCTAACGAGGGGAGTTCGTCCCAAGCTGGTGTAGTAACAGAAAGAACCTCCTCTGAACCCTCCTCTTTAAACTCATCGGAGCAGAAAATTTTAGAAAAAGCACAGGAGTACTTTTTCCGTATCCAGGCCAAGCTGGATGAAAAGGACCAAAATGGGACGGAAAGAATTTTCCATAAATTGGAACTAGAAGACCATATTAGTGATTTAAATGGTCTTCCTGCTGTGGCCCAGGTTCAACGAGTCAGGGATGATTTAGCACGTATCAAGCAGCTCCACCATGAAAATGGTTTTGACAAAAATGAGTACCGGTTGATTGAATACCGGGTTTACAGTAAATCAGAAACCGCCAAGGAGATTGCTGCAAATCATCGTGTGAGTGCTCAGGAAATTATCAAATTCAACCCGCGAAGTTTTGACCGTGGGGGCCGCATAATGTTGGATAAAAATGGAGCCCTCCCTACGTTAATTATTTACCAAAAAAGATAAACTCCTCAAGATCATGACCCAGGATAAATTTTTGTACGTAAGTTTAGGAATAGGCTTTTTCATCGTTGCTATTATTTTCTTCTACGAAGATTACAGCCAACTATTTGTTAGTGATCCAGCCAGTAACACCGAAATTCCCCGCCAGGTAGACGAATCTACGGGTACCGATACAGCACCATTACAGCCGCCCACTGAAACCCCGACAACGCAACCCGTTGAGGACGACTCGGTCTATCGGGTCAAGGAGGGAGATACGGCTTATAGTATTGCCGCAGAATTCAATTTAGACATTAAGGATCTTGTAGCTATGAACCCTACAAAAATCATTAATACTGGCACAAAAACCGCTGAAGGAAAACCTATTTACATCATTCACGCTGGTGAAGTGTTAAAAATCAAGGAGGGCTAAAACTGGTTGGGTATGGATAAGTGTGAAAAAGCTGTTGCTATGTTTAGAACAACACATTGGGTAACCTGTTATGTGGTTGGCTTTTGCTATCTTGTCGCCTGTGGGAATCCGCCGCCACCACCGCCAACGCCAACGCCATCAATCACCCTTACTCCTGAGCAGGAGACGATTTACAATACTGCGCGTAATTACCGTATTCAAATCAGACGTAATTTAAATGAATATGAACCAGACGGGGCTCGTAAGTTTTTTGATCGTGATTATATGCACAGTTATATTCAGCAACTTGCTCTACTACCACAGGTTAGCAAAGTGATCAAACTGCTAGAAGAATTTACAGAAATACAAAATGATTATTACGAAGTCGGCTACAAAACGAAAGACTACGAAATTGTTATTCACAAAGTAAAAAGAGACGATTATGGAAATATTGAAACGCTCCAACAAATCAGTACTCAACGCCAGATAAGTCCTCGCGAACTGATGCGTTTCAACCCCAATGATATTACTCCCTCTGGAAACATCAATATTTACCCACAAGACTCTCTACCTACTTTGGTGTTCTATAAGCGAAAACATCAATAACCGCTACCTAAATACCCGCAGATGAAACCCTACCTATTCCTTGGCTTTTTGTTTATTGTGCTCTTAGCCTGTACTAATCGTAGTGAGCAGTTACAAGAAGATTTTAATGCTTTAAAATCAGATGTCCAAGATGGCATACTGACCGATTATTCCTTGATTACCGATCAGGCCGAAACATTGAAAAATGATATCCGGGAGTACTTGAGCACTATTGAAAACAGCCAACGTAAGGAGAAAAAAACATTAGCGGCACTCCTCAATGAAGTGGATGATTTTCGCAAAAAAATCGTGCTGGAAGAACAGGATTTCAACGCACTTCAGCGCCTCGCAAAAGACGACCTCTACCTCAAAGTTGAAAAAGCCAATACTTTTTTCAAAACCCATCCTAAAGCGGTAAAAACAGAAGAGGTTAATCAACTGCTGGAAGATGCTTTGGCTAAAATAAAAGAAGCGATCGAAAATCATGCGCTTCTTCCTCCCGGCTACCTAACGGACCCCAAACTCGTTGCCGAAAAGAGCCAACAAGTCATCGATTTTTTGCACCAGCAGGGCCTCACGAGTAAACTTTCGAAACTGTGTGATTTTAGCGAAGCCCAGGAAAAGCTTGCTAGTGCCAGCAGTACCATAAGTGATTGGCAGTTCTCTGGAAACATCGCCAACGGCACAGCGGATGATATTCGCAAACTGCTACGGGACTTAACCGAAGGGATTCGTGCGGTTCAGGAGGAGAGGAAAACCAAGCTTAAGGAGGTACTTAACAGTGGTGTGGAAGCGCTACTCCAAGGAAAAGATGCCTCTTTCTTACGCAAACTGGAGTTGGCTGCTGCTTACAAACGAACCCTCATTGAACACGGTAGTGCCACTGCAGGCCTTTTAAAACATACCTACTACGGAATACTACCGGAGGCTTTAGCCCCCGTAGAAATATCAGAGAGCAATGAGCAAAACGGAGAAACACAATTAACGGTAAGCTTCCAGATCGTTACCAAACGCAAACTCACCAATTCCAGTACAGAAAATGTAATGATCGACGTAATGGTCAAGACCGTCACCGATGCCAATTGTGAAGCAAGCACCATCACGTATTTTATTGAAGGAGAAGATCAAATGTAAATTAAATCAACTCAGGCATTGTTCATTTGCTTAAAATCAGTATCTTCCTTTCCGCTTCACTAATACCTTTATGGCCCAGTTATATTTAAGTTACGCTAACGACCGTGCCAAAACAACCAACGGCAGCAGCAATCATCCGTATTTGGAATGGTTAAAGGACGAAGCAAGGAAAACCCGTAGGGCTTTTCACAAGCATAAAACTGTCCGTTGCGAAATCAAAGAAAATGCTGACCTGGATGAAGACATTATCGATTGGCTTAAGGACAGTGGTAATAGTGCAGCGTTAAATGTTTTCGGTTTTAGTGGGCATGCGGGCGGAGGCGATTTTATTTTCGAAGATACCGCTGCACGTTGCGAAGGTCTTGCTGAATTGCTACATGAAAATTTGTGTCCTGGATTAAAATTAGTGTTCCTCAATGGATGCCTGACCTATCAGGCTCTCGCCGCTTTTGAAAAAAGCGGAATTCCTATTATCATCACAACTACCAGAAGTGTAGATGATGCGCAAGCTGCTGTCTTTGGGGCTGCTTTCTTTGAACGACTGGCACAGGATGCAACCGTAGGAGAGGCCTTTCGTCACGCCATTGCGGTCATTAAAACTAAAGATAAGGACATCAATCCGACGCAACGGCATTATCGGTCGATGGGCCGCAAAGAGAAGTCCACAGGTAAGCTCCCTCCCTGGCAAATATCTTATAAGGAGGAGTATTTCATGAACTGGCAACTGTCCATGAAGGGAGCTGATCCTCCTCGACCAGATGCACCAAGTAAGTTATTTGACCTCAAAGAACCTCCCATCGATTATGCGGTTACGACGATTAACCGGCGCGAGGAATGGGGCAGATTATTAAATTTCTGGGACGAATACCACGAGAAGTACAATTTCCTTCAATGCTTCTTCGATGCCAAAATAGCTGATCGGCCCCAACTCTTTATTGAGCGTTTTAGGCGACATCTGAAAACGAGTTATCAGTGTCGGGTGATTGATCGCCAACTGGAACAAAGCAACAACAGCAAAATAACTGCTTTTGGGGATTTGGAAGAATTTCTTACGCAACCCAAAGAAGTCTTGCTCGAATCCCAGCGTAGAGCGAATCCTGGCGATATCATTTTCTTGTCTTTCTCTATTGACTTAGCCAGCGCTACTAAAAACACGGTATTGAAGTTGGAAAAATTGATCAGTGGAGATTTACTCCGGACTTTGCTCCATCCTGAACAGAAGATGGTTATCTTTTATCACCTATCTGGATCAACGTTAAAAAAATATTCATTAAAAAATCTATTCACTAAAAAAAGGCCTGGCGACAAAGTGATTAAACAACTGCGCAGGGCCACTGAACAATCGGCAGACACTCCTTGCCTCTGGGAAAATCAGCTAACGCCTGTGGATATGGATGACATCCACTCTTGGGCCAGAAAATATACCAGCAAAATCTACCAAATAGAAAAAGAAGTTAAAGCCAGTTTGGGGGATAAGCTTTCCTATCCGATGAGTGAAATTGAATATTTTTTCCGCGAATTGTTAGACCGTGAATACCCATATAAGGCTAAAAATTATTAACCCATGAAGCACTACCACAACAAAAAACTCCCCGTCATATACAATGATCAAGACCAGGAATACTTACCCGGAAAAGGACTGGTGGCCGCGCTTGACGTAGCCCTGGAACTCAATATGCCTCTCTTGCTAACGGGAGAACCAGGTACCGGAAAAACCCGCTTCGCCAACCACGTAGCCAGGTACTTTAAACTGGGAGAAGCCATTCGCTTTGACGCAAAGACGACCTCTACCGCCACTGACCTTTTTTACGTTTACGATGCGCTCCGCCACTATCATATCGTTCAAAACCAGAGCAAGGGTGAAGAAGAAATTGATTTGATAGCGCAAAAAATCATTCGCTTTGAAGCCTTGGGTGAGGCCGCACAAAGAGCTACTAAACATAATAAGAGGTCCGTTGTACTCATTGATGAAATTGACAAAGCTCCACGCGATTTCCCGAATGATTTGCTCAATGTGATGGAAGGAGATTATTTGCAATTCTCGGTGCCTGAATTACAGGAAACCTTTAAAATAAGCCCGGAACTCAAGCCTATTGTTATTATTACCAGCAATTCTGAGAAGAGCTTACCTGAGCCTTTTTTGCGGCGTTGTATTTTTTACCATATTCCTTTTCCAGACCCCGAAAGTTTGTTAGAAATTGTAAAATCAAAGCTTTATGAACGTCGGAAGGATACTTTTTTCCAGGATGAACTAGTTATTCTAATCAAAGAGTTCAATAAAATCCGTGGCTTACTGAAACAACGAAACGCTAAGGTACCCGCCACTGCTGAACTCATTAGCTGGTTAATTATCTTAAAAAAAGCAGGTCTAAGCAATGCAGATTTTTCCGACCTTAACCAGGAACAGCAACAAATTCTCGCCAGTTCCTTGTCAATTGTCGCTAAAAGTACAGAGGCCTACCAGTATCTCCTGGAACACTACAAAATCACCAATCCTACTTCCGTAAAATGAGTCAAGAGGATTCCATAGCCGCTAATTGGGCAGATTTGCCAGTTTTGCTTCATCTCCTGGAGCGAAACAAGCTGCTACGTGATCCAGTATTATACCCAAAGATCTATCAATTAGCAGCGCAGTCGAATAACCCTGATGATTTAAGATTCAAAGTTGCTGCCCTGGTGGCCGAAAACGAGAAAGAACAACTACTCGTCTATTCCCTGTTTGATGAATTCAGGAATCAACAGGTACTTCCCATAACTGAAGAGGAAGAGGAGGAGGAAACGACAACTGGGATTCCTATTAAAACGGGTAAAAATCGAAGGATTATTACCCCTCCCAGATGGGCAGCGACTATTCCTCCAGCAACTATTATACTACTGCCATTAATACTCTTCCTAATCGTTTTTTTTGCTCCTAAATTCTACCACTCAGGTATACTAAGGATAGAAAATTTTTTCTTCCTCCTGTTACTCGTGGTTATTATTAGCTGGAGTGTAATCATTTTGAGAAAGCCCCGCAAACCCGTTCTTCAACTTTCGTTTGATGATGCAAAACTGCAACAATTCCTAAGTTTACGTCTCCCTGATTATCAGTTCATTGATTTTGGCAATCCTTTAAAACGGCAGGTTGTACAATTCAAGCAGCGCTTTCTCGGTGATAACGCAGTACTTAACATTCCAAAGACCATTAAAAATAGTGTAAGAAAAGGAGGTTTTCTTCAGCCTGTTTTTAGTTATCGTACCCATCCTCCTTCCTATTTACTCCTGATTGATTACACGCATACGGCCAATCATCGGTCTCAGCTTTACGAAGCCTTTTACCATTGGCTGAAAGAAGAACAATTGCCCGTTAACCGTTATTATTACAGTAACGAACCACTACGCTGCTGGAACGAACAATACCCTCAGGGCATCCCTCTGCAACGCATCATAGAAACTTATGCCAATGATCGCCTAATCATTATGGGAGATTGCTGGCAATTTTTACACCCTACACAAAATGGTCTGGCCGACTGGGTTAACCTTTTCCATGAATGGAAAGAAAAAGCCATTCTAACACCAATAGATCCAGGCCAATGGACACACCGGGAAATGCTTTTGGAGCGCACATTCTTGGTCGCACCCGCCAATACCCAGGGTTTTCAGTACATCAATGATTGCTTTCAACAGAAAACGACAACCCGTATCCCTGCTTATTCCGCCGCGGTCAAAGCAGGCCCGGCTCGTATTAGTGAAGAAAATTTCATCCGTGATCTTGAGGCATTTCTCCCCGACCGTGCGTTAAGGGAGTGGTTGGCAATATTAAGCTGTTTCCCGAAACTCAACTGGAACCTCACCTTATACCTGGGGCAAGTATTAAGTGACATCAAGGGTTACCATTTAATCACCTTTGAAAACTTGAGTAAACTAAGTCAACTTAATTGGTTTTACAACGGCTATTTCCCTAAGGCTATTCGTAACCAACTTTATGACAGCCTGGACGACGAATTACGCCGAAATATTCACTATGCCATTTATCAATGGCTGGAAAATCAGGCGAAGGACCAAGACCCCGAATTAGGGAATCTAGACGCACTAAAAATCCAGATCGCCCTACAGAAGAGTGCCGCCGGAATTGCTACCCGCCAAGAGGAACGATTATTACGCAGAGAAATACCTCACTTACGCGTCTCCTTCAATCAGGCAGCTGAAGCTTTTGATCCCCGTATACCGGAAAGTCTCTTGCGTCATCTCAACAGAGGTTCCTTCAACCTCCTGGAACGCTGGCAGCAGCTTAAACCTAAGCTCCAAGAGCTGCTTTTTTTACCAGACGACCATCCCCAAAACGACCATTCCCAACCAGTTTGGTGGGAACGCATTTTGCAACTATTCTTCATCCCCAACCATAAAACCGAAACCCCAAAGAGTCCGGAGAAATCATCCAAAAACAAAGGGACAACAGAAGATGAAGTGTTCATTAACCGAGAGGAGAATAAAGATTTAGATCTACCCTACCCTACTTTAGTCCCTGCCAAAAGGGTTTTTCAGGAGATTGAAGCCAACCGCGGTGTTTTTGAGGGAAAGCTGTCCGCCGAAGAAGCTTTAGCAAGGGCCGAATTATTGAACAATAAAATCACAAATCTCGTATTTCTATTTGGCGATGTGGCCTCCAGCAAAACCACTGTTTTAACCGCATTAAGTGCCTACTTCCGCAAAAATTACCTTATCCTCGAAAATTCCAAGAACATTGAAGCCAACAGAAGTATACAACGCAACAGAAGGTTAATGCAAGAAGGGAGATTCCCCAAAATAACGGATATTGACCTTCTCTACGAGTATGATTTAGCTTTCAGAAAAACGGTGGATGACGACTGGCTCAACCTCACTTTCGTGGAACTGTCGGGAGAATACCAACGGGAAATTTCTTTTGACCGGAGTGGAAAACTGTTGCCAGAGGTGGAAATTTATGTAAAAGAAAATGAGTTGCCGCTGCTGATATTTTTAATTGTAGGGTACGATGAACTTATGCGTATTGGCCGCTATGCAAATGAGAAGGTAGATATTGATGATCAAGACACCTTATTGTCTTCTTTTATTAATTACTTGGTAGCTCACCAAATCCAATGTGAGAATATTGGTATAATTCTTACTAAAATGGATAAAGATCGAGTCCCCGATAATAGTATGAAAATACTATCGAATAAGCTATCCGAAACCATGGTACAAATAAAAAACATCTCCTCAACATTCAAAATATTCCCTTTCAGCGTGGGGAAGGTTGTTGACGAGGGATGGGATGATGGGGAAGCACTCATTGAACAACTGGACTTGAGTGATTGTGAGCCCATTATTGACTGGATTTACGAAGTCTTTACAGCACCAGAAAAACCTTCCTCTTTACCCATATTGCAAAGGATAAGAGATATTTTCCTAAAACCATAGCTGGATTTAATACCCCTGCACTTTGATCAGTTGAAACTCTACTTCCGACTTATTGGTTTTATTCACAGCACGGCAAATTGCTACCTGGTTATTATTAGAAATACACCGAATACTATAGGGGCTATAGTCAGGATCGCTGCCTTTGCATTTTGCGTCCGTAAGTTGGTCAATCTCCATTTTATTGGGATAAAGATTCACCTTTAGTGGTGCTTTACACTGATCGCCGTCGGTTTCCAGAATAGTGAGTTCGCCAGAGCCATCTTTATTGAACTTAAAATAGAGTTCCAGTTTCTCGCCAGAGAGGCTACTCATCAAGTCCGTAGAACTCTTCCAAATTCCTTCGGCAAAGGATAGATCTTCCGGATCTTCCGGAATGATCAGCCCTAATCTGTTGGAATCCTGTAGTATTTCACGCAATCTTTTCAACTCTTCCTTCAGCCGGTTGATTTCTTCCTGGCATGGCAGTGACTCAGCTCCATCATACCCTAGCGCATCTGCCAATTGAATCAATCGACCTATTTTTGGGCCTACCTCCAGTCCCGTATTATAAAGAATATCCACGCACTGCTGGGGAGTAATATTAGGATTATTTGACTTCAATAAGGCCACAGCACCGCTTACGATTGGCGCAGCCATACTGGTTCCATCCAGGAAATTGTAGCCATTCCGTGGAATAGTACTAAATATCTTCGTACCGGGAGCACTCAGCTGGCAATTCTTGCCAAAATTACTGAACCCTGCTTTTTTGTTTCCTTTATCAGTAGCCGTCACTTTAATGGTGTATGGATTGCGTTGCATAGGATCAATACTGGCAAGGATATCCGCATTACCTGCCGCCTGGACAACGACCACCCCTTTATCATACAACAGTTTAAAGAGCTGGGTCCAGAATTTCTCCTGCTGAGGGTATAAGGTCTGCGCCAGACGTTCCTGTTCACTGATTGGCATTCGGCCAACCTCGGAAGTAAACGCAGAACCGAGGGACAAATTAATTACATCAGCACCATGATTGAGTGCATAGAAGAGGCCATCCACAATCGCTGATGTTGTCATTATTCCAAACGGATTTCCTACCTGGATGGGCATTATTTTACATCCGGGTGCTACCCCAGCCGTACCAACAGCATTGTTTGACCGGGCACCGGCAATACCTGCTACGTGGGTTCCGTGAAACATGCTGGTAAGGCCCGTGTTGGTATTGTTATTCCCTCCCGGAATATTCCAGGGATGGATGTACTGTCCCAAAAATTCAGAATGTTTGAGATCAAAACCATCATCAATGACAGCGATGATCACATTAGGATCACCTTTTGTTATTTTCCATGCATCAAACAACTGAATAGCTTCCAGTGGCCAGGCTTTAGCATCTTCTTTAAGTCCCGGATCATTAAAAACCGGTAGTGTTTTTTCAGTACCAAAAACCGTTTCGTCCATCACGAACTGTACGTGTTTCATTTGCTCAATGGCTGCTTTGATAGCTGTACGTTGATCAGAAGGACATTCGAGCATCAGCCGATTAGCAGCTTCCGTATAGTAAACTATCTTGATCTCCGGACTGGGATAAATGTTTTTAAGTTGTTGTGAAAATGACGGCAGGTCGGTATTAGGGACTAAGTAAATATTAAGCCGGTTCGCAACAATTACTTGTTTGAGAGGATCTTCCTCATCAATAATGATTTTAGTCGTATCGATAGGAGGGAGCACATCTGGCTGTTCTGGTAGAATAGTGTCAATCGGGCTCAACAACCGCTGGTCATCCTTCCTCCAGAAAAGGGAAAAGATCAACAGTAAAGCTAGAAGCAAAAGTCCTCCAAGTATCCAAACTATCCAATTACGTTTCTTGCCAGGTGCATCGTCAGAAGAGCCGACTTGCTCAGCAGGAGTATTATGACTTATGGGTTCCGAGGTAACAAGCGGCTCCTCCCCTGTTTCTTTATCGGGTGGAGTAGTCGTCTCTGAAGTCGCAAGCTCATCTTGGGTTTCTTCGGTAGTGCCCAGAAGGTTTTCCTTTTCTTGAGCTTGAATCAAGTTTGAAGCATCACCCACTGGCGGCACTGGTGTAATCTTGCTCAACTTAGCATTCGATGGCACATCTGATTTGGGTTTCGCATACTCAAAACCCCAGGCAACAAAGAAAAAATCATCACTACGTGTATCCACCCAAATGTGATCTTCCCCAGGAATAATCAACGAAGCCTGTATCCTCTTTACCAAATCAACAGATGCCTTATCGGCACTAGCATTTAATGCCTCCAGAAGGTCTTCAATAGCACTTCTCTTATTAGCAATTATTGTTCGAAACCTTTGCTGTATTTCCGGAGTTGCAGCTTGCAATAAAACAATGCTCTCGCTATCATGAGGTGCATACCAACTGCCTCGATCACCTTTGACCTTTGGGATGGCCAGAAAACTACTAAAACCTACTCCAAGGCGTTGATCCAGGAAATTCCTAAGATAATCGTAACGTTTGTATACAGGAGTACCCTGCAAAATAATCGGAATATAAACATCCAGATTAGTAGAAAAAAGTTCTTTAGATCTCATTGCCATGTGCATTTATTTTTTGCACAATCTCTCCTAGCTTCTGATTTTGGGCTACCGCAGTAGGGTTTGCTATTTTGTTCTCACTCAGCACATTGGCCTTGATTGCCTCTCTTGTAGCAATTCGCCAATGATCAGCAATTTTCTCTCCTGGAAATGCTTTGTCAATACTTGGAACTACCTTCTCTGGGTCAATGACATTGGTTCCAAAGACAGGACGACCTTGATTGTCTTTGGGTCGATTTTTCTCCGCAATAAAATGCCAACCGAAAGTATTAATAAAGTTATTCATCACCTGGAAACTAATCCGAGCTACAACATCAAACTTACGATTTATGGAAAAATCGTCAATTTCCTGTTTAACGGCGTCATAAACTTTAGTGCGCAGATCGATCCGTTCCCTGGATTTTATTAATTCATCAATGATAATACTCAGCGGATGCTGCTTGCCATCCACTGACGTAGGCCGGTAAGCTTGAACCTTTCCAATCCAGTTGGTAATTAAGCGATCGGTAAAGATCATAGCTAAATCTTTAGAAAGGGATTCTTCTTTAGCTGATTTTCCGAAAATTTCTTCTAATGGCTCGCCAACAATATCTTTAATAGCTTCTTCAAGTTCTTCTCGTGAAAAATCAAGCACTTCCTGCAATTGCTGAATAATCTCTTCCGGACTTCCTTCGGTATCAACTCCTGATGTTTCCAATAGACCAACAAAAGACAAAGGAAGCTGGGTAGACCCCATTACGGCCTCTCTACTCTGGTTATTGTTGTCGGTTACTGGAGCATTTTGAATAGCGTGATAACAATTATAGGCCTCTTCTTCCGTCAGCAAAATTTTCTCTAATAAGGTGCCAAATTTATTGTTCTGACTCGTTAATAAGTTAAGATAAAGAAATGCTTTACCTCCCCGATTATTAGCTTGCTTCAAAAGTTCTTGAATGTTCTCTGAAGTGTGGAAACTTTTTAAAAGCTCGTACACTTCCCGGTTAACCTGGACTATCGCACCTTTCAGTAATTCAAGCTTGATCGCTGGCTTGCTTGTAGGAGTGAGGTACTTGATAATGTACTCTATGCCTGTATGCCCGGGTTTGGCAAACGAATTCCAGGTTTCCTGCGGTGCGATAATGTGATGATTGACTGCATCGTGTCCTAGAAAGGATACCTCCATGTCCAGTAGCTTCTGTTGGTAACGATCAGAAATACCATTTTCATTCCCATCTTTGTCTACCGTAAAAATTGCTTGCGAAAAATCGGGGTTACGTAGAGGAAAAACATGAGAAAAGTTAACTTTTTCGTCACTCCAATTAACCACCCATTTATCGTTTAATGGACGTATCATAAAGTTTTTAAAGTTCTCTTCCAATCTTGCTACCCACTTGCCGTCATGGCTACTGGGCTGCCCAAGAACTTCTGAACTTTTTCCGGTCAACTCTACATCGGATTTCGTTAAGACTACAAGTAGGGGACTAATATCCTTGACAGGAGAAGCTGCCTCTACGAGGTTTCTTATTTTATTGATACGCTTACTTCTCTCTGCTTTGCTATCCCCTACTGCACTCGCAATCCAGTTGTGTAAAAGACTGGGAATATTCTGCACTTCAGGGTTGTCATTATGCATACAATACAATAGGGTGGATATTCCGTAATCTTGATTGTAAAGATCAAAAAGGTATGCCACCTTGCCACGGATGAATAATTGTAGCTTTGCCTCTTCCGTATTGGCAGCAAAAACAGCTTCAGGAATATGCTCCCTGGAACGCGCTCCCGGAAAATCAAGAACATCTGCTTCTCTGAGAAACTCCCGGTTTTTTTCCGAGGTAGCTTCCACGGAGAGGGGAAGCTCTATTTCCGCAGTAAGTGCTGCCAAAATTCTGCGATCTAAGAGGACCTGGCCCATTTTATCCGTTCTTACCGGTACTGAGGTATTCTCGTTATCACTGACCACATAAATTTCCCGTACCCGTTCTACATCAAGGATGGTAGCCGTATTTGGTGTTAGTGCTTCTTTATTGACAAAAACCTCCGTGGCAAAATTCACGGATTCTAATCCACGCAATAAACGTTCAAACAACTTACTCAGAAAGGGTTGCTTACCCCAGAGAATCTGGCAAAGTTCTATACTACTTTTAAAATCAAGATTAGGAGCTAAGGCTGCGGCCCGATTCCAAAAATCGTTTTTGCTAAGGTTATCAATAACAACGTGGCTACCCAGCCCAAGCGTCTTAATCAAATATCGCTTAATGTCCTGAAAATCCTGTGCGTGAAAAATTCCCGAAAAAGTCTTTTGCTTTACCTTCTGTAATTGGTTCAGCTGTTCGTTGAGCTCATCTGGACCTACAGAATAATCATGCTTCTTGATATCTAAATAATAGCCGTTAACAATTATACACACTAAGTCTTTAGGAGATAAAAGCTTGATGTGATAGCCTTCCTTGCTATCTTTATGAGGAGCAGTGGTAAAGCGCGTGACGGTCCCTGTGGATTCTTTTCCTCCGTAAGGATTCATCTCTTTGATAAAAGAGATTTTCTCTCCTGTAATGGGATCATCAATCAATAAATCTGGTACTGTTGGCGCTTTTACTAAATTCGAAGTCAAGTAAGACTTACCTACCTGACTTTGTCCGAATACCGCAATTGTTGGTCGGCTTAGAACGGCTTTTCTCAAGCGTTCCAGCTCTCTACTGAGTCGCTCCAGCTCAATAAGAGCACTGGTTTGCAACTCCAGCGGAGGTACATCAATTAGCCATTGTTTTCCTTCTTTGTAAACAGATAATAATTGATTACAGGTTTCGGCTAGAGTGACTTGACTTTGATTCATTGTATTAACTTTTCCGCATTAATAGGTGATCACATCCGCTTTGAAAACGACTTGATAATTCGCCTTTCGAATCACTAAAAAAGAGTAGCCTATTTTAATCCGGGAGCCGGCTTCCTCCAAGACATTATGGTAAGTAGGATCCACTTTAGCGAAGTATTCGGGTGAAATAAACTCCAATTCCACGAGGTAGCTATTGCACTGCTTCGCCAGTAACATGAGTAACCTTTTGCGAGTAGGATGGTGAAATTCTTTAATCTCGCCTAAGAAAGCGGAAAGAATTTCTTGCAATTCCTGTACCAGCGTCAATTCATTGCTCGTGTTGGCCTCTCCTGTTGCCAACAATTGGTACCAATAAGGAGCAAGTGTCGCTGCTAAGTCCATTAAGTACTTATGCTCTTCTAGATCCTCTAATTCTGCTTCTTCAGTTTTAAAAAAAGACAATAGTTCTTGGGTAGCCTCCTCCTCTTGATGATCATAAAAAAAGCCAGCTCCAACACTATCATTAGTGTGCTTACTTACAATTTCTGCTGGTATTTCCTCCCCTGAATTTGAGGCAACGGCATGATCCAAAGGAAGAGGGGCTTCATCACTAGGATTCATCAGTGCCGGTACAGTAGTACTTTTATTGATGATTATTCCAAGGTGTATTTTCAACCATTCGAGAGGCGCCTCCTCATGGGCGACAACCGCATGTGTCTTTAATTGGATAATTAGTTGTTCCACTTCCGTTACGGACAACTTGCTCAAAACTGTTTCAACATATTGAAATTCAGGGATAAGCTCTTCTTGAGTATCCTTGTGTGAAGAGGAAGAAGTACGTTCTATGGAATGATCTTCTTTCTTCTTTACTAATCTCCTTCTGATCAGACGTCGCTCTCTCATAAATTCAGGTTTTCCATTCTTCTGATTTATTTAGTCCTTAAGAATATTAAGAGAGAAACACCCTGTATCCAGCCAGTAGCCAAACTCGTCCTGTAGGCTTTGTGGAGTTAGGATGAAATAATCATCAAAATTAAATTCGTTTCCGTTACGATCTTCAGCAATAATGTCATAATTCAGTTCCTCCTTGCTAAACGCTGAGCGTTCTACAGAAATCGTGTAAGGAGCCTCCAGCATTCTATTCCGCAACTGTTGGGCTGAGTTTTTATCCTTCAGTTTAATTTGATAAATGGGTGCGGCCCGCCAGTTGCTATCCGCCAGTTGTCGTTTACCAATCAGTAAGTCTGCACCACTGAATTTGATTTTGCCAGTGTCTTCTCCAGCAGACAGGAATACTTCTTCTTTCTTGATCCGTGCACTGTTCTGTGTATATTTTCCAATAAAATTAGCCGTTGATTTGACTACTTTTAGCGGTTCCGTATTAAACCGGAAGCGGCCTAATCGCCCCATTTCGCTCATGTGAGAAATAGCAGCGCCTACACATACAATGGTTTTGGGATCGTTCATCATGTGGTGAGAATCGGAAAAAGGATACCAATTTCCGATTCGATAGTTGCCCAGGGTGACAATCCGATCGGGGGACACGGGTAAATTCCGTACCATCAACTCTTTCAGTACAGGTATTTTTGTAGGTTTCCCTGCTAGCAGTACGGTATCACATTCGTATTGCGCAATGATTGCACTGATGTGGGTCAGGAGTTTGCCTATTTCTTTAAGGATATCATCATTAAGGGCACTTACTTCAACCTGCCAGACCATTCGCTCAATATTGAACCTGGTAGCGCCAGCTCTGGTAAACTTGTCATTTATCTGCTGAATAACCTCCTTGCTTGGCCGCGGATAATCATAGAAAAAGTCGTCAAATTTAAATGAATCCGAAGCTTTGTTCTCCGTAAGATGCTCAATAAAAGCGTAGACGATCGGTGTGATCAGCTGGTTTACCGCCAGGTTCTTTAACCGGACTTCTTTGATATTAAATCGTTCACCCGTGTGTGGACCAAAGAGGTCGCTCATGACCGCTTTAGCTTGGGTGCGGCTACAACCTCTTTTAACAGCAAAATCATAAATCTGTGGCAAGATCGAACGCTCAATTATACTCCGCATAATATCATCTCCCGCCAAATTGAAGCCTTCCCAAAAAAACGGCTGAGGAATAATCAATTCCCCATTAGATTCTGGGTCAATCTGGTAAGCACAAATCATCACATCGGTAGTACCTCCACCAATATCAATACTTGCTATCGTGATACTTTTCTCATTGCCAAATTGCAGTGCGCGATTTTGCTTCCCACAAACATCGAAATACTTGACCGCTTCTCCGTTGAAGCGATAATCAATCTCTCCGTACAAAAAGGCCAGATGACTACAGGTGGCCTCATCGTACATCCAATTAGCTGGTTCTTCCGCTTCTCTGGTAGTGTTGACCGGTTCAGGAATAATTTTGAGATCTTCGTCGATGAAGGTTTCGTCAAAATATATTTTCAGCAAATCAATGGCATCATCAGCCGCATTTCTCAGCTGCCGCTGATCGGTTTCAGACATTGCCGTAGGGCAGGTAAGCACCAGGTTTTTGAGACGTCGAGCAACCGACTCATGGTTGAGCAACGCCCGATACTCGTGGCTGTTGACCTGTGACAGAGCGTGCAGCAGCAATTCAAAAATAGTGAAGGTCATCAGGGAGGAACGAGCATACTTTGGCGAGCCAGGTGCAGGAATAGGCACTTCCGTCTGCTTTTTACGGTAGCGTATTTCATCCTTCAACACCGGAGTACCGTTCTGGGTATAATCGAGATTGTACCTGCCATTTACCTTGGTAATACGATCTACGCCTTCCGGTTTGTAAACAATTAATTTGCCACTCTCTGTAAAACTGTGAGAAATACCGTAGAAGACCTCCTGGAAAGCGAGGCGCCCTCTGGTATTGATTCTTACACTCTTCCACGGGATTTCGTTGGGCATGGTATCCCATAAATACCGTTTAGGGCTTGAGAGATAGAATTGGGCATCCTGGTCGTTTCCGTTTAAGGCAATCAGGCGAGTAGCTTCCGGACCCACTCTCACCAAACTTGGCCACAAAAAGAACTGCTTATTTTCCGTAACCGCTTTCGTGAATTCTTCATCCCCAAAAACCTGCTCCGTAAAGGCCACCTTCATATCAAAAGGCCGGTCATAAGTTCGGTTGGGTGTAGAAAGATCCCTGATTTTCAGGCGTTGCGCCTTCTTGGTATCAAACTGTTCCCGCCCAACTTCGGAAGTTTCCAGGATCAGGCCACAAGTCCGGGAGTTCCCAATGTCTAGTACGAGGCTTACGTCGATACTGCGCTCATCACTGTTGAAAACCTTGATCACTGGAAAAGCCTTCAGCTCGTTCAACATCCCAATCAATGCCAGGTAAGCACAGGCAAATTTGGAAAAGAATTTACCCTTGTCCTGATAAACGCCAGATTCCACCCTGGTTTGGAAGATATCCTCCAACCAGTCTTGCACCCATTCCTGCGAATAAAAATTGGAAATAAACTCATCGGACTTGGGGGTCCTGAATTTTATCTCTCCTCCTGAGGTCGTGTCTTCGTAGCGGAGGTTCTCGTAAAAGGTTTCTTCAAAAGGATCCCGAACGGAGGTATCAAACGCCAACACCAAAGTGTGTGTATCATTCGGTTCCCCACGTCCTGGTGCGAGCTTGGCGATATACATTCTTGCCCAGCAAAGCGGTCCAAAATCAAGGGTATCCTCATCCTTCTCTCCCCGAAAATTACTGTTCAAAAAGGGCACGGGCAACCATGTCTCTTCGTAAATGTCCAGGGCTTCCTGATAGGAGACTTTGTAGATACGCTCTTCGTCGATGGGCAGGGAATAATCAGCCAGGATTTTCTCTTCATCAATCCGGCCATCGCGGTCAAAAGCGTCTTTATTGATGGCATCTTTTATGACAAACTCCCCGGTATCCCCTCGGTAGTAAGGGAAAACAACTTCTACCTCTTCGTTATCACTATCTTTATACACCATTTCGGCCAGTGCCTTTTTCTTCTTTAGCAGTGGTGTATCGTGTTGAATAGATAAGTTTATCTCAATGAATTGGATTCCTGAATTAGCAATGAGCGACTTATTCATATGGTCAGACTTCGATGAAGGATCTTAGGAAATAAAACTATAAAGTGTCCTGGGTAAATATAATAACTTTATCGGACACCAAAATCAAAATTACCAGCGTCCTGGATACCTCGCCGTAAATGCCGTCCAGCACTACGGCGAACCAACAGCAAATCAGTCCAGCTTTCGGTAAATGACTAGTGTAGGGAGAGAACCGTCAGGGTTTCTCAGTATTCGTCCTTTTTGGTCTAATTCTCTCGGGTTGTATTTGATAATTTCCGCCAACGTTATTTTTCGCTGAGCGGCAATATCGGTAGCCGTTTCTGGTTTACCTGTTTTAGTATTGACCTTGACTTTGTGAATGATAAGTTCATACTCCTTTTTGCTGTAGCCGTTTTGGAAATAGTCATTATTGATTTCGAAGAGCTCCTCTATCAATTTCGTGACTTCTCGTGGTGGGGAAGCAATTCCACCTAGCTGACTGATGTAGTTTTCAATTTTTACCCGATCAAAGATTTTTCTTACGCCATCGTAGGTTTTTGTGTTTAGCTCTGCTCTAGCTGTAATCCGGTAGCTCCTAGCTTCCTCATACAACACTTTGTCTTCCGCAGAAAGTTCAAGTGGTTCCCGCACCGGGCTTGGCTCAGACTTATAGGGTGGTGTAGCACTAAGGGTATCAAATTGCAAGCCTGTTGGCGTAGAACCTCGTGGGGTGAAGGCTTTGTCTGTCAGGTATTTGACGGTTACCGCCAAAAAAACACCTAAAAAAACAACAAGCATGATACGCCTGTAATCAAGGGCTAACAAGCTGGCAAAAATGGTTTTCTCCTTGATCAACACAGGGTACCCTGCAGGAAGATTTAACAACTGCTGCGTTCCTTTTTCAAGGTCTATTTGGTACTTTTCTGTGCTACTATCTTCTAGCGCGTAGATATGTTTATATGCTTGGCCTACAATGCTTTTTAAGGAAACTTGGTATCTCAATGCTTTCCCCTTGGCAACGAGGCTCAGCTGCCCTTCCGACAAAGGTTGTGGTACTATTTGTAAATTTATAAAATGCCTAGTGCCTAGTACACTTGCTTTCACCGGCTTATTCTGGCCGTCGATAAAATCTGTTTTGGTATTTGCTAACGGTAGTTCGATGAATTGTTTCAACACGTAGAAGCCATCCTTGCCACTTTTAACAATTTTCAATGGTCGACGTTCCTTTTCTTCATACAACAATGGTAATCCTCCTTTAAATTTCAAAGTAGACCACTGAGGCCTGACCTTTTTCTCTATTGGTACTGAGGGTGCAACTTGTATAGCATCAGTTGCTTCCTGTTCCTGCACTCTTTGCGCTTTCAACTCCTTAAGACGTTCTTCAATATTTGACAAATAAGGCCCCCGTTCCTCCGCCAACTTCATCAATTTAAAGATACTATTGTAAGCCCGCAGATACTCCCGTTTAGCATCCAAATTCTCCCCCAATCGTATCGCAGTCTGATAATGGATACTGCGCGGGTATTGCTCACAGAAGCGCAGCAGTTGATTACTTTTCGCCTTCACTTCTGCCAGGTTGGTATCGGGCAAATGACTAATCTTTTGCCAGGCTGCTTCCGCATTCAGGCGTAGTAGCGTAGCTTTTGCCTGTTCTACCTTTTTTCCTTCTGGAAACAGATGAACAAAATGCTCGTAAGCCGCAACGGTATTTACTTGCAGTGCTTCTTCCCAGGCTAATTGTTCATTCAATTTTTTCGTAAAGACGTACATCCCCCGCCCGTGGCCAATCCCCATTAGCACTCCACCATCGGGGAGCTGGTCGTAATTGGCTCTGGTTTGGTTACGCACCTGGATATAAAGATGATCCGTCGTAAAGAAGGGCTCCTCCGTTTTTTGGAGCACATCAAGAATACTCTGCGCAAAAGGGCTATGCCCATTTGCGGGCCCATCCGCGACGACTTCATCGTGTCGACCGGAACAAATAGCCCAACGGGAGGGGAGCTGAGCCAGTTCACTAATCGCCAGTCCCCCCATATTATCCTTGCTACGGACCAACAAAGAACCGGAAAAACAGGCATCAGAGATGAGTAGAGTATGCAACGTCTTTATGTCGTGCAGGTGATCTCGGAGGGTGGTATTGGGGATCAGCGCCCCCAATTCATTGGCTTTTGCATCATGAGGCACCCAAAATCCTCTTTCTCGCTTGTTCAGATGCCCATGTCCGGCGTAGTAGACAATTAGGCTATCCGGAGCACTGATGGAATCCGCTAAATCGTCCAGGGCACGGAGGATATTCTCACGTGTCGCATCTTCATCTAATAACAGCTGAAGTTGTTGTACCCCGTAATCCTTTTCGAGAATTTCAGCAATCGTCTTCACATCGCGCACCGCATTGCGCAAAGGAGGCCAACCATTATTATAGGTATTAATACCGATCCCTAAAAAAAAGGTTTTTCCTGCCTGTTGCATACGATGCTTTTGTGACAATACCGAACGCCCAAATCCCTTGATGACACCTACTGGTCTTTCTTTAGTCATATTACTATAAAAGTAAAAAAACTAGAAAAAAACGTCAAAAATAATATGCGGGAAATAGTAATGGAATTTAAAATCATTATTAGACTCTTATCTATCAAGCAACCATACAATGAAAGCACTTTGTTGCTTGTTTACATAATTCATGCTCCACAAGCATTTCATCTTCGTTGGTGAAGGTCAGGTTTTTCATGTTTTTGTTTTTGATGATGGTATGGTAACATTAGAAAGGGAAAGGAAGTTGGAAAGGGGGACGATGACGTTGGATTTTTGATTCTCTGACATTTTTTTGTGTTTAGAGGTTAATCGAAAACAAAAATAATGCTCTTTATCAGTCGCTTACAATTTTCGCTTTAGCTTGACCACAAAAATTGTCAGAGAAGGGGATTTTTCAATTATGCTACGGCAAACAAAACAAACCCAAAAAATAGCCTATTTTTACAGCTATATGATACCATCTTCTACCATAACTAAAAAAGTTGCCCAGCAAGAGCTTTTCCGCGGTTTTCCGGAAGAGCTTATTGAATTAGTGGTAGAACAGAGTACGGTCAGACAGTTGCAAGCTGGAGAAATCCTCATCCATCCCGGTACGACCAATCATTCCCTCTTTTTAGTGCTGAATGGAGAACTCCGAGTTATCCTACAAAAGGCCAACACGCAAGTAGCTATCCCCATTCATCCTGGCGAGTGCCTCGGAGAAATGTCCTTGATCGAAGAACGCCCAACTTCCGCCACCGCAGTTTGCCATATCGACAGCGAGGTGTTGGTGATGACTGAAGATGTTTTCTGGACCCACCTGGCCATCAGCCGCCAAGGCGTAAAAAACCTGATGGGTATCATGGCTCAACGCCTGCACCGCAACAACCAGGCACTGATCAAAGAAATTGAGGAACAACTAAAGTACCAACAGCTAAGGAGAGACCTCGAAACGGCAGGGAATATCCAGGCTAATATTGTCCCCAACGGAGCCAACCTCTTTCCGCAACGTCCTGAAATTGAAGTCTACGCCCAGACACAGCAAGCTCGCGCTGTAGGAGGAGATTTCTACGACGCTATCGCGCTGGACCAAGATCGCATCTACCTCGCCATCGGCGACGCTACAGGTAAAGGAATGCCAGCAGCACTGTTTATGATGCGCGCCTTTACCTCGCTCCGGTTTCTGGTCAGTAACTGTCCCGATTTCGGGGAAGTGCTGCCTGCGCTAAACAAAACTTTGCTCAAAAAGAACAAAGACATGATGTTTGTCAGCCTTTGGGCGGGCATCCTCGACCTTAAAACGGGCATTTTACAGTACGCCAACGGAGGTCATCATCCACCCTTCGCGGCCCTAAGTGGCGAAGTATTCCAGCCTTTAGCAGTACCAAACGGGCCAATTATCGGCGTGGTAGAGGAAGCGCCATTCGAGGTAGCCACCCTGCAACTAGAGCCGGGCGACACCCTCTTCCTCTATACCGACGGCCTTCCGGAAGCTTACAACCACGACCACGAGGCTTTTGAAAACGACCGCATAGAAGCATCACTGAATAGCCTTCAGCAACCCACCGTGAAATCCCTGGTCTGCAACTTGGAAACGCAAGTGGCCGCTTTTGTCGATGGTGCTCCTACGCATGATGATCTGACGATGATGGCTTTTCGGTATTTAGGGGGTAAGGGTTAGATGGTTCGAGGGTTGGGTGGTGTAGGTTTTTTTAAAGTCGGAAAGCGGAAAGCGGAAGTCGGAAATATTTGGTCCCTCTAGTGGAGACATGTTCCTCTTTATTCTTCGTGTATCTCACTTACTTCCGACTACCAACCTCGCACTTCCAACTTTAAGAATAGTCAATGGTTTTGAACATTTCAATATCATTTACGTAAATGTAGACATACAATCAGAACCCGAATATGATGAGGTTATCCTGTCTTATCTTCATTGTCATTTTCCTTACTTCTCTTTCCTCCCTCTACAGTCAGTCTGTAGATGCCACGGCATTACAACAGCAGCTAAGGTCTGTAGAGG
Organism: Lewinella sp. LCG006; assembly: GCF_040784935.1. Lineage (GTDB taxonomy): Bacteria > Bacteroidota > Bacteroidia > Chitinophagales > Saprospiraceae > Lewinella. The sequence continues at coordinate 1,220,348 of NZ_CP160680.1, forward strand.
GAAGTAAGCGCGTGGATATCCTCAATACCTTAACGGAACAATTGAAATTTGAGCAGCCTGCGCAGGCCAAGGCTTATGCCGAAGAAGCCTATTCGCTGAGCAACAAACTTGCTTACCTTAAAGGAATCAGCACCAGTGCCGTACAGTTGGGTATCTTTGAAAGAGACGCCAACAACTACATAAAAGCCATCCGCATTGTCAATACGGGTTTGGAAGCAGCCCGCACCGCCAACGATTATCCGGCGGCGTTGGCCGGCTTGGAGGTACTCAAAACCATTTACCAACGTACCAATCGTCCCAGGAAGATGGCCGAGGTGGAAGCCATGTACAAGCAGATCAAAACGAGAATAGACCTGCGCCAGACTTCCGAGCAACTGGCTGAACTCGAAAAAGTGATCGAAGTCAAAGAGGATGAACTGAACCTATCGGAACAGGAAAAGCTGCAAATTGCTGCAGAGAAAGCTGCAGTGGCGGACGAACTGGCCATGACCATCGAGGATAAACTGCGCAAAGAAGCCGAGTTGGCCCGAGTGGGTCAGGAAAGGGCCGAACTGGAAAAAGAAGCACTCCAACTGGAAAAAGAGGCGGTAGAAAATGCCTTACTCTTACAAAAAGAACGAAATATCCGCAACCTCGCCTTCGCCATAATGGGCATTTTTTTGTTCTTAATCCTGGCCGGTTGGCAGCGATCTCGCTTCAAGCGACAGCAAAAATTGGCAGAAATCGAGCGACAGCGCGTAGCCCGATTGGAAGAAATTGACCGCTTGAAAGACCAGTTTCTGGCCAATACCTCTCACGAACTCCGAACTCCTCTAAACGGAATTATCGGAATCGCGGAATGGCTACAGGAAAAAAGAAAAGAAGTAAGCCCCGAGGTGCTGAAAGACAACCTGTCTATGCTAATATCAGCAGGGAAGCGGCTTCACAAATTGGTGAATGATATTATGGATTTTTCCAGGTTGCAGCATGCAGAATTGCAGTTGATCTTAAAACCTCTGGATGTTCGTTCGCTAACAGAAATGGTCTTGCGGATCAATCAACCCCTTGCCAAGGCCAAACAGCTTAGCTTGATCAACAACATCCCCGCTGATCTACCCTCTGTACTGGCCGACGAAGACCGCTTGCAGCAAATATTGCACAACCTGATCGGGAATGCTATCAAATTTACCAACGAAGGCAGCATCACCGTTTCCGCACAGGATGCCGTAGAGGTCATCAAAATTTCCGTCACAGATACGGGTATCGGTATTGCACCTGAAAAACACGAAACTATTTTTGAAGCCTTCCAGCAAGAAGACGGTTCCTCCGTGCGGGAATTTGCAGGCACTGGTCTGGGTTTGTCTATCACCAAATACCTGGTTGACCTCCACAAGGGAGAGATAAGCCTGACATCAAAGCCCGGAGAAGGAACTACCTTTCATTTTAGTTTGCCTAAAACTGATGAAGCCCCGGTTGCTATAACATTGGAACACGAACCCTCCACCCATGAATTACTGCCCCTTCTTGGTGACAGCGAGCCAGCCGTCGACGAAGTGGCAGCAGCCTCAACAGAACAAAAAGTCAACATCTTGATTGTAGACGATGAGCCGCTTAATCAACACGTATTCAATAACCACCTGGATGCCAGCCATTACCAGATTACTACGGCCTTGAATGGTGCCGATGCGCTTAAAGCGATTGACGGCCCCGTGCGCTTCGATCTGGTTGTCCTGGATGTGATGATGCCGAGAATGTCGGGCTACGAAGTATGTGAGCAGATTCGAAAAAAATACCTGCCCTCAGAATTACCCATTATCATGGTCACCGCCAAAAATCTGGTCAAAGATCTGGTAGAGGGATTAAACACAGGTGCCAACGATTACCTGGCCAAGCCTTTTTCCAGACAAGAATTTCTCGCTCGTATAAAAAACCTGCTCAACCTGCACACCCTCAACCAGGCCAGCAGTCGTTTTGTACCCAATGCTTTTTTGCAAACCTTGGGTAAAGACAATATCACGCAAGTACGTCTGGGCGATCTGGTAGAGCGGGATGTAACTGTCTTCTTTGGCGACATCCGGGACTACACTTCCCTTTCGGAAAAAATGACACCGGAGGAGAATTTCAAATTTGTCAAGGCTTTTAATAGTCGAATGGGCCCCGTCATAGACCAAAACCACGGTTTTATCAACCAGTACCTGGGAGATGCCATCATGGCCATTTTTAAACAAAGTCCAAGGGATGCTTTGCAAGCAGCCATCGACTACCAAAAGACCCTGCAGCACTACAATAAAGAACGGCTAAAACGGCAGCGACGGCCCATCTCCTCCGGCATTGGCCTCCACACCGGAAAATTGGTCATGGGCATCATCGGAGACGATAAACGCATGGATGCCGCTACGATCTCGGATACCGTCAATACTGCTGCCCGCATGGAAAGCCTCAATAAACATTACGCCACCAACATTCTCTTTAGTGAGGATAGCCTAACCGGTATTGGCACTAAAGAGGACTTCAATTTCCGCTACTTGGGAAAGGTACAACTGAAAGGGAAAAACCGCCCCGTGGGCGTCTACGAATGTTTTGATGGCGATGCACCCCAATTGCTGGAATTGAAAATTAAAACACTAAGCAGTTTCAATGAAGGCCTACAACACTTCTTCGCTCAAGACTTCCAGCAAGCCCAAAAAATCCTCGAAGAAGTCATCAACATAAGCCCCGAAGACCTTACCGCTCAATTGTTTTTAAAAGAATGCCGCCAGTATCTGACCAGTGGCGTGCCAGAAGGATGGACAGGGCTGAATAAAATGGAGGTAAAGTAAAATACAAAAGCCCCGAAGCGATGCTTCGAGGCTTTTTGCGGTCCGGACGGGACTTGAACCCGCGACCCCGTGCGTGACAGGCACGTATTCTAACCAACTGAACTACCGAACCGTAGTTTTTTTTGCTGAATCAATGAACTCATTTGTTCGTCAGCGGTGCAAATTTAAGACGCTTTTTCATTCCGTGCAATAGCTGGATGAAAAAAAATTGCTTTTCTTTCTTTTTTCCACAGCTCAACAACAACAAAGATTCTGATAATGAACAATTTAAGGAAATGAAAAAAATTTCTCTTTTTCTCATTTATCCTTTTGTACTACCTTTGCCCAGCACTTAAGAAGTTCGAACCAGCAGGCGATGCTTTGCTGGAGGGCTGTAAAACGTCTACTATATGGTATTCCTGGAATTTGAGAAGCCTTTAGAGAAATTATATGAGCAGCTGGAAAAAATCCAGCAAGTGGCCGAAGAAGGGGATTTGGACATGTCTGATTCTATCAAGGAATTGGAAAACAAAATCCGAGCTACCCGCAAAGAAATCTACGGCAACCTCACAGGTTGGGAACGGGTACAACTGTCCCGGCACCCCGAGCGGCCCTACACCCTCTACTATATCAGGGAGATGAGCCGTAAGTTTATCGAATTGCACGGAGATCGCAACTTCAAAGATGACAAAGCTATTGTTGGCGGCATCGCTAACCTCGATGGGCAGACCGTCGTGATCCTTGGCCACCAGAAGGGTGTGAATACCAAGATGCGACAGTACCGCAACTTCGGCATGGCCAATCCTGAAGGTTACCGCAAGGCCCTGCGACTGATGAAACTCGCCGAACGCTTCAACTATCCCGTCATTTGTCTGATCGACACGCCGGGGGCATTTCCGGGTATCGAAGCAGAAGAACGCGGCCAGTCGGAAGCTATTGCTCGCAACCTCTTCGAAATGGCACAGCTCAAAGTACCTATCGTTTGTGCCGTGATCGGCGAAGGAGCCAGTGGTGGTGCTATTGGTATCGGACTGGGTGATCGAGTGTTCATGCTCGAAAATACCTGGTATTCGGTGATCTCACCAGAATCTTGCTCTTCTATCCTTTGGCGTAGTTGGGACTACAAAGAACAAGCGGCTGACGCCCTCAAGCTGACGGCTGACGATATGCTCTCTTTCGGCATCATCGACGACATCATCAAGGAACCTATCGGTGGGGCACATACCAATCCGGAGGAAATGGCCAAGATCCTAAAGCGCCAGCTCAAAAAAGCCATTGCGGAACTCCAGGAAATGGATACGGAAGAAAGGATTGAAGCACGAATCAATAAATACGCTAATATTGGCGTTTACGACGTGGTGAAGGAATAAACAACTTCCTTTCATGACTTGTTGCTGCATCTATGGGAATCATTGATCGAATCAAAGACCGGTTTTACCAAAAGTCCTTACCTGCTAAACCAGCGCGTAATAAAGGTCAGACACCTCGTAACATCGAAGAAGCCAAAACCATCGGCATCCTCTTCGATGCAACGGATATTGATTATCGCAAAAAGATTCTCGCCTATGCTGATAGCCTACGCAAACAAGGAAAAAAGGTGAGTACCCTGGCCTTTATCTCTACCGCTGACAAAGAGGCCACCTTTTCCTTCGATTTTTTCACCCTCCGCCAGATCGATTGGGCCCAACGCCCCAAAGGGGAAGCTATCTCCCACTGGCTTCAACATGACTTTGAGGTGCTCATCTGCCTCTTCCCCCAATCATCCCGGTTTACCGAGTACATAGCCCTCCATACCCACGCCGGCCTTAAAATTGGCCCCCTAGCCTCCAACCCCACCTGTTACGACCTTATGCTCGACATGCCCGCCACAAGTACACCGCAGCAGATTATCAAGCAGTATGAACAAGTGCTGGCCCGGACGGTGCCGCAGAAAGTAGCTTAAGTCGGAGGTGGGAAATTGGAAGTCGGAAGTATTTTATACGCCTAGTAGCATTTACGCCTACGCCCTTAAAGGACTTACGTGTGTCTCATTTCCGACTTCCCACTTCCGCTTTCCGACTTCTACAACTGCACATGCAAATGATCATCGTGCCGCACCGCGCCACATCCGTGGAAACGAATCTTCCCGTAGCTGCTAAGTTTCCAGCGCGTTTTCAAGTGAGGTTCCAAAAATATTTTCCCAACTCCCTTTCTCCGAGCAAAGGCATCAACCAATTGGCTTGTTTCCGGCTCCGCTAAAACGTACTGTTGCCCCAAAAACGGTTTTGCCAGCAATGACAAAATACTGTACTGCCAGTAGCCTTTATCTGCGCAAATTCCAGGCTGATTCTTTTCACCCGGTTTCGGAGCAGCACAGCGACCATACCCCAAGAAGCCCGGTGCCCTACTCCTAAGTTCACCTCCCTTCTGATAAAAAAAAGCCAAGTCAAGCTTTCGTCCATCGCTATGACTTCGATGAGGCAGCAGAGGGAAGCCGTCCATAAATGGGAAGTTGGCATCCAGATAGGTGATCACCATCCCTGGGTTTTTCGCAGCCAGGGTCTGGGCCACCGCAATCACTTCCGCTTTCAGCGTCGGACTCACATAATGCCGGTTAGCCAGCACCGTAAACCTGCTTTGGGCCTGTAAAGGTACCTCCTGCGTAGCACCATAGGGCAATGCTACCCGCCCACCTAAGCGAGCAAAAAAAGGAAGCACCAACCACACCAGCAAGTACAAGGCAGGAAAATAGGTCCAACCCCACCGCGCACTAGGCTGCCAACGTTTCCATAGCAAACTGCCTACATACACCACTCCGCCCACCTGGGTAACGACGCTAAGAAGAACGAACAATAGGATACGCCATATGAATTTTAACATCGTCATCGTTTCTTTTATGAGTTCGAATTTCAGCATTCTTCTGGAATGGTATTGGATACGAGGCGATTGCATCGTCGCTTTGGGTAGTGCATAGAGGGCGTTGATGCCACTGGCAAAAATAACAACCTTTACACCCTTACACTCACCCAACTTTTACATCTTGTATACCTTCGTCATCCTAATCATCCCCCGATAGTGCTCGTGCATCCGTTCAAAACTCAGACGCAGTGTACCCGTCACTTGATATCCCATTTTTTCGTAGAAGCCCTGCGCCGCTTGCTGCGTATCCATAGCTTCCAGCCACACCAGCGACTTGCCCAGGCTTTGGGCCTCTCTATCCGTCAGGGTAAGCAACTCCCGCCCAATACCCTTCCCGTGGGTACTTGGGTGCAGGTAAATACGATGGAGCTTTAGGCCAGCTTCCGCTGGATAATCCAGGCAGGGCTGATGAAGATGCCACCGCAGAATGCCCGCAGGGTGACCCTCCCACTGTACGATCCAGTAAGGAGCATCGGTTTCCGCCAAATCCCTCAAAACGGCCTCCTCGCGATACGTTTCGTTCAAGTACCACGTACCACCATCCTCCCACAAGTGCGCGTATACAGGAGGGTAACAGGCCTGCATGAGGGGTAAAATCGTGACAGCATTCGCCTCCGTCACTGGTACCAACGACAAGGAAGGAGATACCTGCCTGGTTTCATTTTTCATTTTCTTATACTTTTCTTCGCCGACGCCTTAGTGCTTTCATGGCAAAAAACGCCCCGCAAACGCTGATCATGCCCAGTGAATCGCCCCACCAACTGCTGCCCGACGCGCGCCCGTTACCGAAGGAATAACATTAGGTTGCCGCTGCCAGCGCAGCGCACCAGCCAGGGCCATCAGTGCCGCTTCTTTAAAAGCGATGATATCAGCGGCGGCAATCTCTAATTGTACAGGTTGAACAGCAGCGGCGATACACTCACACAAAAAGGCATTAAAGCCACCACCTCCCGCTACCAAAAGTTGTTGCTGATCCGTCAGTTCAATATTCTCCTTCTCCGCTACTTTCCGCAGGCTTGCCCCAATCTGCCCGGCCATGTGGTGGCAATAGGTATGCAAGCGATCTGCTAACGCATATTGCGGATCTTGGAAAAGTGGCAGCAACTGCTCGCGCACCCAATCATTGCCCAAAGATTTGGGGGGCGGCTGTGTATGAAAAGGCAGTGCATCCGCAGCAGCTTTTAGTTTGGGGATCAACTGCCCGGTGCGGGCCAGATCGCCGTTTTTGTCGTAATCTTTACCGATTTCTTGCATCAAGGTATCCAAAACTTGGTTGGCCCCTCCTACATCGAAAGCCACGTAGCCATGATCCGTTTTGATGCTGATATTGCTGATTCCCCCCAGATTGAGACAGGCAAAATACTGGGGAAAGAAATACCGATCAGCCAGTGGTGCCAATGGCGCACCTTGTCCGCCCAAGGCCATATCCTGGGCACGAAATTGATCAATCACAGGAATATTCAAAATGCCAGCTATCGCGGCTCCATCTCCAATCTGGGTGGTGGTATGTTGCTCAGGGTAATGAAAAACCGTGTGCCCATGACTGGCCACAAAATCTACCCTTTCGGGCAACTCATCAATAAAAGTGCGCAGCATCCGCCCATAATGCAACCCAAGCTCGGTATGCAAAAGCCACAGCTCTCGGCCACCCAGCAAGGGGGCATTGCGCAGCCGCTGTTGCCAACTTTCGTCATAAGGAATCGTGATACCCCGATGGAGCGTCCAGCTAAGCAATTTTGCGGGATCATCCGCTGCAAACTGGAAAGTACACCAGGCCAGATCGGCTCCATCTAAAGAAGAACCTGACATGAGGCCCACCACCGAAAATGTAGACATAACAGTAATTTTTTTAGTGTTAATACCCGGTGGTCTAATGTTTGTTCTTGTTCCTTCTATTGTTCATGGGCCTCCCCGCCCTGCGGGAGTGGGGAGGACCCAACAAGCGGCTTATCCCTGTACCAAATACTCCATATCTAGTACCTCAAAAACTACTTCTTCAACTCCAGCGTATATTCCGCTACGGCAGCAATCTCGTCGGCATCCAGCAGGTTTTCGAAGGGGGTCATCGCACCGCGTCCTTTGGTGATGACGACGATACGATCGGCCAATGGCAGCTCGCTGGTGGTAAGGTTGAAAGCGCCGCTAGCTCCCATGTCGCCGTAAAGGCCATGGCAGGTGACGCAGTATTGCTTGTATATTTTTTTGCCATCGGCTTGAGGTGTAGCTGCTGCCGTCTGTTCAGTAGATTTTGTTCCCTCAGGAGAATCCGAACCGCCGCAAGCATAGATAAAGGTGGCGATTAGTAAAAATATCAATGTATGTTTCATTCCTAGGCCTTGTTTTTTTTGTTAAGGAATTATTTTTCATCAAGTGCTTTGTTCGTAAATGTACTACATGGCCGAATAAATCGCGCCGTTTCTCGGCTAAAACCTTTTACTTGTCCAAAAATCAAACCTCTTTGTAGGAATAAACTGTTACCTTGTAGAGATAATAAAAGCTAAATAATTTTATGAGTGATCAACGATACAAAACCAGCCAAGGCAAACTGATAAGTGCTGCGGTGATTGGTTTTCTGGTACTTATGGTGCTGGTTATTTTTTCCAGTGCAACTTTTCTGACCATTGACGCGGGCGAGCGCGGGGTACTTTTCCGGCGTTTTGACGGAGGGATTGATAAAACAACGGTTTACACTCCAGGCTTCCACGTATTGGCCCCCTGGAATACCATGTACGTCTATGATGTTCGGGAAAAACAGATCGAAGAAAAGATCGATGCCCTTTCGAACAACGGTCTGAACATTGCCCTCGACGTAACGGTGCGGGTAAACCCCAAGTACGACAAAATTGGCGTGCTGCACGAAAAATTTGGCAAAGACTACGCCAATACGCTGGTGCGCCCCGAAGTGCGCTCGGCCGTACGGGAGGCCATTGGTAAGTTTACCCCCGAAGAGCTTTACTCTACCCGCCGCGACGAGGTGCAGACCCTGATCCAGACCGAACTGGAAAAATCGCTAGGCGCTAACAATATCGACTTGCAAGCTACCCTGATCCGCGACATTCAACTACCGGATAAGGTACGTTCGGCTATTGAAGATAAGCTGGAAGCAGAGCAGTCGTCACTGAAATACGAGTTTATCCTCACCAAGGAGCGCCAGGAAGCCGAGCGTCGGATCATTGAAGCAGAAGCCAAAGCGCGTGCCAACCAGATCCTAAACGCCAGCTTGAGCGCCAATATCCTCAAAGACAAAGGCATTGAAGCCACTTTGGAATTGGCCAACTCACCCAATAGCAAAGTTATCATCGTCGGTGGTGATAGCTCAGGTGGGCTACCGCTGATTTTGGGGGGGAATTAAAAAGTCGGAAAACGGAAAGCGGAAGTCGGAAGTAATGTAATACACGAAGACCAAGAGGGACGTATTGAATGGATGCTTAAAATATTTCCGACTTCCCACTTCCGCTTTCCGACTTTGAAAAATGCGCGATCAGGAAATATCCTTTTCGCGCTTTTTTTTTAAAGCCCAATGCGAAATGCCTACAGGTGTTACCCGAAAAGATTGTAGCTTTGTAAGCTATGGCAGAATCATCCAATAATAAGCAAAAAAGACGTACGGCGGGAGCAGGCAAACAGGGCAGGGAAGACCTTTCCAGCTACGTTTTTGGCAAGGTACCTCCACAGGCAGTACCGCTGGAGGAAGCGATTCTTGGTGCCATCCTTCTCGAAAAGGATGCTCTGACGCAGGTATTGGATGTATTGCAACACGACGCCTTCTACGTGGATGCGCACCAGTTGATTTACAGCGCTTTTCTGCGGCTCTTTGAACGCTCGCAGCCGATTGATCTGTTGACCGTGATGGAAGAGCTGAAGAAAGAAGGGGAGCTGGAAGCCATCGGCGGCCCTGCCTACCTGGCAGAATTATCGAACAAAGTGGCTTCGGCTGCCAACATCGAATACCACGCCCGGATTGTGGCCCAGAAATTCATCCAGCGCGAGCTGATCCGCATTTCTACCAAAACCATCAACGACGCTTTTGAAGATACCACCGACGTTTTCGACCTCCTCGACGATGCGGAAACCAACCTCTTCAAAATTGCTGAACGCAACATGGGCCGCAGTGTCGACCGCATGGGTGCCCTGGCCAGTAAGCTCCTCAAGCAGATCGAAGAGCTCAAAGATACCGAAGATGGCCTCACGGGTGTGCCCACCGGTTTCACCGATCTTGACCGCCTTACGAGTGGTTTCCAGAAGTCGGATTTGATCATTCTGGCGGCGCGGCCGGGGATGGGAAAGTGCCTCGGAAAAGGTACTCCGGTACTGATGTACGACGGCACGATCAAGGCAGTAGAAGACATCCAGATCGGCGATTTGCTAATGGGTGATGATTCTACCCCTCGTACCGTTTTAACACTAGCCCGTGGAAGCGAACGAATGTACTGGGTAAGGCAGAACAAAGGCATAGACTACCGTGTCAATGAAAGCCATATCCTCTCCCTGAAAAAAAGCCGCCGGGAAGGACGAGGAGAAAAAGGATCTGTACTAGATATTGAAGTGCGCGATTATTTGAGCCGATCAGGCAAGTTTAAAACTAACTACAAAGGCTATAAAGTAGCGGTTAATTTTGCCGAAAGCAAGTTACCCCTGCCCCCTTATTTTCTGGGACTTTGGTTAGGAGACGGTTCTTCTAGTGAAAGTACAATCATCAATCAAGACGAGGAAATTGTAACTTATCTTGAAAATTACGCAGGTCAACTGGGCATGCGTCTCCACGTTTACGAAGGCGAAGGAAAATGCCCGGAATATCGCATCAGTAATGACGTCGGACCAAGCAGCTATTCCCTGCAGGGCCAGCTGCGGGAAATGGGCCTGCTCAACAACAAGCATATTCCACAAGACTACCTCATCAACTCCAGAGAAAACCGGCTGAAATTACTGGCGGGCCTCATCGATAGCGACGGGCATTACCTGGAGCAATCCAACGGATTTGAGATTACCCAAAAGAACAAAGCACTGACGCAACAGATCAAGTTTCTTTGTGATTCTTTAGGCTATCGCGTAAGCTTGAAAGCCAAAGAAGCCCGCATAGCATCCATTGGTTACACCAGTACGGTCTATCGTCTGCGGATTTACGGTAACATCGACGAGGTTCCCTGTAAAGTAAAACGTAAACAAGCCAATCCCTGGAAAAGCCCCGTCGATTGGCAAGTGACGGGTATCCAGCTGGAAGATGATGGTATTGGCGATTATTATGGTTTTGAGATAGATGGTAATCGTCGCTTTCTGTTGGGCGACATGACCGTAACGCACAATACAGCCCTCACACTCTCCCTCGCTAAAAACGCGGCCCTCGACTTTAACAAAGGGGTAGCCATCTTCAGCTTGGAGATGTCGAGTCTGCAGCTGGCTCAGCGGATTATCTCCATGGAAGCCGAGATTCCAGGTAGCAAGTTGCGTAACGGACAATTGGAAGAATACGAGTGGCAACAATTGCATACCGCCATTGAAAAAGTAGCGGACGCGCCCATCTTTATCGACGACACCCCCGGTATCAACAGTTTTGAGCTACGGGCCAAGTGTCGACGTTTGAAGATGCAGTACGACATTCAACTCATCATCATTGACTACCTACAGCTGATGAGTGGTGGTGGCGACAACAAAGGCGGCAACCGTGAACAAGAGGTAAGTGCTATCTCACGCGCCCTCAAGGGACTGGCCAAAGAATTGAATGTACCCGTCATTGCCCTCTCCCAGCTGAGCCGGGCAGTGGAGACCCGTGGCGGAGATAAACGCCCGATGCTCAGTGACTTACGCGAATCGGGATCGATAGAGCAGGATGCCGATATGGTGCTATTCATTTACCGTCCAGAGTACTACCAAATCCTGGAAGACGAAGAAGGTCAATCGCTGAAAGGGGTCGCCGATTTGATCGTTGCCAAAAACCGGGCGGGTGCCCTTACGGATGTTCGCCTCCGTTTTACCGGAGAGTTTGCCCGTTTCTCCAACATGGATGACCCCGACTTTGGGGATCTCCCGGGCGACACTTTCGAAAGTCCTTTCAACAACATCATTACCAAACCGTCGAAGATGAATGATGGGGAGGATATTCCTTTTTAGGAAATCGGAGGTCGGAAAGCGGAAGTCGGAAGTACCTATATACACGAGAACTATAAAGGAAGAATCCCTGCCACCAGGTGATACTAATACTTCCGACTTCCCACTTCTAAACTCCAAATCAAAAAAGAGTTTCCTAACCAAAAACTACCCTCCATCTATGCTACGCTACCTAATTCCTTGTCTATTTTTTTCGATCACTTTTCTTGGTTGTAGTGCTGATAAACCGCTGGATGATTTTTCAACGATTGTAGGCGATAGTCCTTCTATAGAGGGGAAAGCGGCTTATCTGAATTCGCCTTTTGTCACAGCGGGTGATCGCATTTACATGGTGGGGCATCAAAACGGTAGTTTCCCAGAGTTGGGCTGGCACCTTACCGGCGAGATGGGCGGCATCTGGGATCATCCGATCAAACTGATGGATGGTTTTGAAATCGCTTTGACGACAGAAGGACAAACCGTGACACTTGACAGTGCTACCATCTTTATCAACTATCCCTTTGCCAATCAACATCTTTTTCACTTTCCTCAATTAGGTGTAAATGTGGAGCGCTGGCAGTTTGTACCCGATGGCAAGGAGGGACTGGTAGTGCAGATTGTCTTGAAAAACACCACCTCCGCAACCCGCGATGTGCAGCTGCAATTCTCAGGATACAGTGATCTTCGTCCCACCTGGTTAGGAGAACGCACACAGATGATTGACGGCCAAGACCAAATGACCTATCAGGAGGAAGAAGATAGCTGGAGGGCCAAAGACAGTCTCAACAACTGGTATGTGCAGTTCGGTGCAGATCAGACGCCCACAAAAAGCAGCCTTGTATCCACACCTTATGGCGGAATGGGAGCAGGAGGTGCCTTGCATTACGACCTTACGCTCTCGCCCAATGGCACTGCTTCCATCACTTTTACCATTGCCGGCAGCTACGTGTCAGAAACAGCATTATTAGCTACTTACAAAGTGCTGCAAGCGAACTACCTCTCCTTTCTAAAGAATAAAAAAGAACGCTACGCAGCTTTAGCCGAAAAATCAAAGCTGAGTATCCCTGACCCTCAATTGCAGCAAACATTCGAATGGCTCAAATACAATTCCGATTGGCTGATACGCAACATTCCAGAAACAGGAAAAGGTATCATGGCGGGTATTCCCGATTATCCCTGGTGGTTTGGCGTTGATAGCGAATATGCCCTCAAAGGCTATATGGCCATTGGTCGTGAGGATGTGGTATTGCCAACCATTGCTTTACTCGATAGTCTTTCGGCAGTAACCAATGGTAATGGGCGGATTGTCCATGAAGTATCTACCAACGGTGCTGTCTTCAACCCTGGCAATATCAACGAGACCCCACAATTTGCTTCGCTGATCTGGGAGGTTTATCGCTGGAATGGTGAGGAGAGCTTCCTGCGGAAGTATTTTCCGACCATTCAAAAAGGGCTACAGTGGCTGATGATCGAAAGAGACAGCAATCAAAACCTTTTCCCGGAAGGATTTGGCATGATGGAAATTCATGGATTGGACAGTGAGATGATCGACGTGGCGGCTTATTCACAGCGAGCGCTGGCAGATGCGGCCAAAATTGCGAGGGTGCTGGGGGAAGATAAACCAGCTGCTCAATACCAGGAACAAGCCCAGCAGTTGGCCGCTAAAATCAATGAAGAATTTTGGTCAGAGGAATTTGCCTCCTATGCCGATTTTATTGGTACCGATGAACAAGCTCTTCATCTTATCGAAGATGCCATCATCCGTGCCGACACCCTGGATAAACCCTGGGCAGTAGAAGAGTTGAAGCGGACCCGGGAAAGTATTTTGGCAAACCCCTCCCCTGGACTTAAGCCTTTTGTGCTTCATCACAATTGGGTCGTCAATACCCCTATGGAGATGAAGATCGCTGATCCGGAAAAGGCCATTTTAGCACTGGAAACGGCGCGCCGCTTTGTCAATCCTTTCGGGGTATTCGTCACTGGCATCGACCGCGATGAATCGGCGGGGTCTGACGACGGCGCTTTTAAGGGTTCCAAAGCTTTTTCCTATACAGGGGCGGTGATGACACTCCCTACCGGTGTACAGGTCGTGGCAGAAAATAATTATGGTCGGCCTGACCAAGCTTTAGATTACCTCCAGCGAATGAGTCGCAGTTTCAGTTATGCCCTCCCTGGCAGTATGTACGAGGTGTCTCCTGATTACGGGATGATTACACAAGCCTGGAACATCTACAGCTTTGCGGTACCGATCGTCCAGCAATTTTTCGGCATCCAACCCGATGCGGCCAACAAGCAAGTAGTCATTCATCCGCAAATGCCTAGCAGCTGGGAATACGCCAAGTTGGAAAACGTAGAGATTGCTGATAACGAAGTCAGCATTTTTTACAAAAAAGGAGAAAAGGGCGTCGAACTAGAGATCACCCAAACCAATACCCGCTGGACCTTGCAAGTAGCCCTCCCTCCTACTGACGCACAAAACATCACCATTACCAAAGGAGAACTGATGGAAAATGCAGCTGGAAGATTTGTCGTGAGCAAAGGAGGAGCGGTAGCTTTTACCGTGAAGTAAATTACTAATTCGTTGTAACCTTTCCCACTCAAACGTTACTATAGTAATAAAGACAAGAATAACATGGCAAATACAAGCGCAAAACCGGCCTTTCTACAGTGGTACGAGCCGCATCACCAGAAGTTGGTACGCTATTGTCGCAGCCGGGCCTTTGGCGTGATGGCAGCAGAAGATTTGGTACAGGAAGCTGTACTTGCTACCCTGGCCAACTGGGAAAACATCAAAGACCATGACAAACTCCTGGGGTACATGATTGGGGTAGTGAACAATCTGGTACGCAACCATCGGCGCCGGGCACCGTTCCGAGCCCAATGGGATGAACAACAATTGCAAGCCCTGGAAAGCCGCTTAGGTGATGCAGCCACTGCCTTGGACATCAGCTACCTATTAAAAGCTATTGACCAACTTCCAGCAAAGCAAGCGGAAGCTTTGCAACTGTATGAGATCAGTGGTTTTAAAATAAAGGAAATCGCTGCGCTACAGCAAAGTAGTGAAGGAGCCGTAAAGACCAGCCTGAGCCGGGCCCGCCAGCAACTGCGTCAAACCCTTGCGGAAGATGGTCGTCGCCTCAGCGTCGGTGAACGCCTGAGTATTTACGCTTCCGTATTGTTATAAAAAGCTTCTAAGGGGTCGGTGAAGAATAACTTCCCCATTTGATGCGGCCCTCTTACCGCCATACTTCGTTGCTTCGTCGGTTGCGTAGCTGGGGCTACGCGCCCTCCTCGCGTCTCGTCTGGCGGAAAGATGGCTCGCCTGAAAAGGACAACTTATTCTTCGCCGACCCCTTAGGCAAAAATGCTCCAATCATGAACCATCGACCTTCCGACACTAAAATAGATCAACAGCTAGAACGATTCAGAAGCATTCTCGACCCTATTCCTTTTGAAGAGGTTATTTCCTGGGTTTATCAAGCCCCAGCGCCACGAGCTTTAAAGTGGTGGCAAAAGTGGTGGTGGTAAGCGTTGATGTTTGAGATTCCCATGTAGGTACATCTCGTCGCTATTTCTTCTTATCAATAAACATTTCATTTCATCAAGCACAGCAGACAAGCGTCCACTGAAGGGGAGGCGTGTGCCTGCTATTTAAAACCAGCATTATGAATTACGGAAAAGAATTTCAACATTTCGCAGTCGGCCATCTCGGGATGAGCAGTATGCACCTGGAGGACTACCTCAACAAGACCAACCCATCATTGAACGCGACCATTTCCCCGACGGTAATTGAGGAACGCTCGCTGAACATGGTGCAGATGGACGTTTTCAGTCGCCTGATGATGGACCGGATAATTTTTTTGGGCGTACCCGTAAGTGACTACGTAGCCAATGTTATTCAGGCCCAGTTGTTGTTTCTACAAAGCACCGATCCCAAACGGGACATTCAAATGTATATCAATAGTCCTGGTGGTTCCGTCACCGCAGGCTTGGGAATTTATGATACGATGCAATACGTAGGACCGGACATTGCTACCATCTGCACCAGTATTTCGGCGAGTATGTCGGCAGTTCTCCTGGCAGCGGGTGCCCACGGAAAGAGATCAGGCTTGCCCCACAGCCGAGTGATGATCCATCAACCCAGCGGTGGTATGCAAGGCCAGGTATCCGACATGGAGATCAGCTACCATCTGATCAAAGGAATGCAAAAAGAACTCTACCGTATCCTCAGTGAGCATACGGGGCAGAGCTATGAGCAGATAGCCTCAGATAGTGATCGCGACCGCTGGATGTCAGCAGCGGATGCAGTAGCCTACGGAATATTAGATGAAGTCTTGTAAGTAGGGACGTTTAGTCCTCGTCTTCGTCGTAGTAATCCTCGTCTTCCTCATTAAGGCCGAAAAGATCAATCTCTTCGTCGTCCTCGTCTTCTAAATAGACTTGTTTGGGTTTGTATTTCTGTTTACCGACAGGTTGGAGTTTGGTGCGTCGGCGTTGATCATTAGAATTAGTCCCAGAAGCGTTGTTTTCTGGTCGACTCTGACGTTGCTTATCTAACTGTTTCATTATGAGCAATGATTACAAAAGCTTTTTATCAAGACAATTCTACAAGAAAAAATGATACGGCGAAAGGGGTAAGGCAAAAAAAATGGAAAAAAGTGGTAAATAAGCAAAGGTGAATCAATAACCGTCGGATTTCCTGGAAGAGATTTTGGAAATCTATCTTGCTAAGCCACTTCGTGTCCTCTGGCAGCTTCCAATAATTCGAACCAATCCAGATCGGTCAACGAAATTTCAAGGGCTTGAGCTGCCGCTGTCATCCGCGATGGGCGCGCCGTACCCAGTACAGGCAAGATCTCCGCTGGGTGGTGTAACAACCAGGCGAGCAAGATGACATCTGCTCCAGGGTTGCGGTATTTATGACCGATTTCGTCCAACTGATCAGCGACCCGGGAGGCGGTTTCATCATCACGATTGAAAAAGCCTCCCAGCGGCGACCAGGCCATGGGGTGCATCCCCAATTGGAGGCACTGATCGAAGGTACCATCAAAGAAGGGGGCCGTATGCAGAAGACTCGCTTCCACTTGATTGGTAACCAGCGGGGTTACTTGCCGTAAATAGTCTAATTGAGAGGGCGTAAAATTAGAGACCCCAAAGTGCTGCACCTTTCCTGCTGCTTTTAAATGAGCTATGGCCTCGGCCACTTCATCGGCCTGCATCAGTGGGCTCGGTCGGTGGATGAGCAGGAGGTCCAGGTAATCTGTACGTAAATTGCGTAAGCTTCGCTCCGCTGAAGCAATGATATATTCCTTACGGTGATCATAGGCCTTCACCACGTTTTCGGGACGCTCCTTACAAACCAGTCGGATACCGCACTTAGTGACCAACTGCATTTCATGCCTTCTTCGGGGCTGGAGTGCCAAGGCATTGCCAAATGCTTCCTCGGTCGTATAATGCCCATAAATATCAGCATGATCGAAAGTAGTAATTCCCAAAGAAAGACAATGATCAATCATCGCTGACATTTCTTTGATGTCAAGATCGTGTCCCCAAACTCCCCAAGTCATTACGCCCGCTACCAAACGGGAAAAAACAGGGCCAGGAGAAGACAATCGAATCGGAGCTAACATAGTGGTCAATTTTGTGCTCTAAGATAAACGGTCTTTCCCTGAGAAACGAACATCTGGCACCAGATTATCATTTCAAGGATAAAACATCCACCCACCCTAGTGCTCTCGTAAGTCTTTTTTATAAAGACTTAATCATGCTGACATCAACCGTTTATTTTATTTTACACAACTCCACTAACCAATGAAAAATTTATTACTTTTTTGCTTAGCATTACTGTTAAGCGGAGCAGCAATTGCTCAAGAAATTTTTGAAGCCACCCTGAGTGGGCGACAAGAAGTTTACGCCGTAGCCACATCCGGAACGGGTAACATCACCGCCGAACTTACCGGCAACATCCTCGTCGTCAGTGGTATTTTCTCAAAAATGAGTAGCCCCTTCGATGCCACCGTAGCTGGTGGTGCGCACTTACACATTGCTCCCGCGGGTAGGAATGGAGGAATTGCTTTCAACCTGACTCCAATTTTAGACCCCGACCTTCTGGGGGGCGTTTTTGTCGCTGCGACCAATACCTTTGTGCTTTCCAACGAGCAGGTCAACCAACTCCGAGCTGGAGACTTCTACGTCAACATTCATACGCTCGCCAATGGCGGAGGCGAACTCCGTGGACAGTTATTCCCACAAAGTGACGCCTATTATTGGGCCAACCTCTTTGGCAACAACGAGGTTCCTGCGATTATGACGGAGGCTTACGGAGCTTTGGCTTTTACTGTGACGGGCGACCAACTCGTTGCTACGGGTACTTTCAGTAACCTAAGTAGCGCCTTGGCCACGCAAATTGCTGGCGGAGTGCACCTCCATATTGCTTCTGCGGGTAGCAATGGAGATGTTGCGATTATCCTCAACCCTACCGTCGAGGCCGACGGCTTGAGTGGCACCTTTCTGGCTACGAACAATACTTTCACGTTAACGAGTGAGCAACAAACAGCCTTAGAGAGCGGCAACATGTACGTAAACATCCACTCTGCTAATTTTCAAGGTGGGGAATTGCGCGGGCAAGTTCTAGCCCCCGGGCGTACCGTCTTCCGCGCACATTTGGCAGCAGCCAACGAAATTCCATTGACAACCTCCCTGGCTTCAGGTCAGCTTTTACTGACCATGACCGACAATGAGTTGATCGTTACGGGTAGATTTGGTGGTTTGGAAGGCGATATCGCTACGGACATTGTTGGAGGCATCCACTTGCACAGTGCCGTAGCTGGTACCAACGGAGGTGTAGAAATACCGCTAACCATTGATATTGATGCCGACAATCGTGGGGCAACCGTAGAAGCAATTAGCAACACCTACCCACTCACTCCGGACATAGAGGAAGCACTTCTCAACCGTGGTTTCTACGTAAACATCCACACCCTGGCCAACCCTGCTGGTGAGATCAGGGGGCAGGTACTTCCAGAATGCCAATACGTACTCACCGCACCTTTGACGGGGACTCAGGAAATTCCTGACGTTAGTACATCCGCTTACGGGATGATTAAGCTGGAAGTTTCTGGCGACCGGGCTATCGCTTCCGGTAGCTTCCGTAACCTGTCCAGTGCGCTGAATGTCGCCATTGCTGGTGGTGCGCATATTCATGCTGGTTTACCCGGACAAACCGGCGATGTTGTTTTCCTCTTAGCCCCAGTGACCGATCTTGATCTTTTGAACGGTGTTTTCCGCCCGGCAGCAAACACCTTTACGGTAGACGCCGACCAACGGGCCATGCTTCGTGCACGCGGGATGTACGTCAACGTCCATTCACTGCTCAACGCAGGAGGTGAATTACGGGGTAACCTGATGGGCGAATCTGCCAATTACTTTTTTGCTCCCCTTTCCGGGGTAAGTGAAGCAGTGCCCGTCAACACTGCAGCAAGGGGTATGATCGCGATGGAAGCTAATGCTGGAGCCAGTGTAGCGGTAGGATCTTTTGCCAACCTAAGCAGTCCACTGGCGACCGCTGTTGCGGGAGGAGCCCACTTGCATACGGGCTTTGCCGGACAAGGTGGTCCAATCTTACAAGTATTGAATGTGGATGAACCAGGTACTTCTGGCGTGTTTTCAGCAGTCAACAATCGCTTTCAGCTGAGCAGCGGTGCTTTGGATACCTTGCGCGAAAGAATGGTCTACGTCAACATCCACTCTACCGAAAATACGGGAGGTGAAATCCGTGGCCAGGTACTGCCTTCCGCACAATCTTTTTTCCACACCACCCTGGATGGCATCAACGAAACCATGCCCCTAGCGGTGTCTGGATTAGGAGGTTTAAAGCTGGAACTTAGAGATACGACCTTGATTGTTACAGGTAGCTTCGCCAACTTGGCTGGTGAATTTGACGCCAATATTGCTGGTGGTGCCCATTTGCACTTGGCGGGAGTAGGCAACAACGGTGACATTGCTTTTCCGCTGAATGCTACTTTGGCCTCCGACAATCTCAGTGGCTTCTTTACCGCCGCTGACAATACACTTGAGCTTACTACTGAGCAAGTAGCCAGCCTGCGGGCCGACAACTACTACGCCAACATTCACACTGCGGCCCAAGCCAGCGGTGAGCTGCGTGGACAAATTCTCCCGGAAGTCAACTTTTTCCCCCAAGCAGGAGATCTCCTTTTGCCTACCGAGGGCGAATTAATTGACATTGTCGGAGAGATCACTACGGCATTTACCGTGACCTGGCTACCGGGTACGGACGTAGACAATGATAGTTTAGGCTACGTTTGGCAATTGGCCACAGACCTGGCGTTTGAAAATGTCATCTTCTCTACGGCTACGGCCGATGAAACTTTCTTCGCGACCACATTTGGTACCGTTGATTTACTTTTGGGTGCCAATGGCGTAGAAGTAGGCAGTAATGTTACTTTGTATCACCGGGTAGTAGTTACGGATGGTAGCAACGCTGATGCAAGCCAGCCCCGTTCCGTCAACTTGAATCGTGGCTTGGTCACGGGTATTGATCAGGTGTTAGCACAGTCGGTGCAAATGAATGTATTCCCTACCCAAACCACCAATGATCCGATCACGGTAGAAATTACCAGTGATGAAAATCGCGATGCAACGCTGCACCTTACCAATGCATTAGGCCAAAGCCTACAAAGCATCCCTACAGGATTGATCAATGGTGAGACACGTTTTACCATTGATTTGAACAGGCTTCCTGCTGGACGCTACTTCCTGGTGTTGAGCAGTGAAGGGCAAACCTTACCCGTCAAATCGGTATTTAAGTTATAATAGCAACGAAAGTAAGCTACTCCGGTAGTTGCTTTTCCTCAGAGGGTAGATGAATACGTATTCATCTACCCTCTTTTAGGTTTGCGAGCTGGTCATCCACTTCTTTTCCTGCGGCGGTTGGTAGTCCTCCATTTGTTGGAGCAACCCTGCGATCGTTTCATCCACCAGTACCATATCATGATTACTTTTCCGAAGCAGGCCATTGCTGACCATACTTTTCAATAGCCGGATCAGTTCGTCGTAATAACCATCCACGTTCAGAATACCGATAGGTTTCTGGTGGAGCCCCAATTGGGCCCAGGTCAGCATTTCAAAGAGTTCTTCCAGAGTACCAAAACCGCCCGGCAGCGCAATCGCACCCGAGCACAATTCATTCATCCGCTGCTTGCGCGCGTGCATACTTTCCACAACGATCAATTCAGAAAGCCCCGTGTGGGCAATTTCTTTACGCCCCAAAAAACCGGGGATCACGCCAATCACCTCCCCTCCTTCAGCCAGAGCACCATCGGCCACTGCACCCATCAACCCTACCTGGGCACCTCCGTAAATAACCGTAATCCCACGTTGGGCGAGTGTTTTACCCAGCAAGGTAGCTTGCGCAGCATAAATAGGCTTGCTCCCACTGCTGGAGCCACAAAAAACGGTGATGGATTGCATAAGACAAATAGCATAGATGAAAGATGAAACGCTAAGATAGTACGGATGGGAGATTTAGCAGGATTTTTGTCCAAAGGTCGAGTCATGAAAGGACGGAGTAGGTCGATGGGGAGGATCAGCGGAATGTCTTCCGCTAGTAGCATCTGGCGTCCTTTCAGGACTTTTAGCGAAGGGCCGAGTCCTGAAAGGACGACATATGCCGAGGTAGGATGCCAATCCTACCTCATGTATAGATTAGCCCGAGTCTTGAAAAGACGACAGATGCCCGGGTGGGATGTGGATACTCCCCTATGGGAAGAGGATTGTTGGGGGAGGACAGACGGAATGTCTTCCGCCGATAACGGATGCCCGGGTGGGATGTGAATCCTACCCCATAATGGACTTCAATTAGTCCCAAACATAACGCTCATCAAAGGAAACTTCATGTTGTTTGAGTAAAGAATAATATTCTGTCTTGAAGTCTTTCTTAGTGTGATGGGCCTTTTGGTTTTGGATATACCTAATGACAATACCCACTTGTTTTGGGTTGACGGAGAAGGCTCCATATCCGTTTTGCCAGTAGAATTCATCGAGTGAAGGGTGCTTGCTTTTTATCCACTTAGAAGAGTTTGCTTTTAGCTTTTGTAGCAGTTCTGCTAATGGAATATTCTTGGAGAGCATCGTTAGAATATGAACGTGGTCTGTATAGCCACCGACAGCCAAAACAGGGCAATCTAATGACTTACAGATTCCGCCAAGATAAGCGTGCAGCTCATTTTCAAAATACGGCTGTATTAGAGGCTGCCTGTACTTAGTGCTGAATACAATATGAATATAGTTTTTAACGAGAGATTGACCCATAAAACAAGGTTTTTAGAATAATTTTGATAACTACGAATAGATTAAATAGCAACTTAGGACAGTACGAGGGCTGTCGTTTGCAGGTATAGTCATTGAAGGCTATCGCTAAGAATTAGCGTTGTTGATGGAAGTGGAACTCCTACTTTTATGGTAAGTTGCCGAGAATGACACCTAAGTAGGGATATTGAGTTTGCTAAGATATGTATTTTTAACAAATTAATTATACACACTTTTGAAAAACACGCTCCTGTTTTTCTATTTATGCGAGGAGATGGACGGGGAGGTCGACGTCTATCGTTCCTTCGGGGGCTAATATATGTCGTCCTTTCAGGACCTTTAACCAAGGGCCGAGTCCTGAAGGGACGACAGATACCGGGGTGGGATGCTAGTCCTACCCCATGATATACACTAGCCCACAAGTCCTGAAAGGACGGCAGATGCTCGGGTGGGAGGTGGATACTACCCTTTGGGAAGAGGATTGTTTGGGAGGGAGGACCGACGGAATATCTTCCGCCGATAACGGATGCCGTCCTTTCAGGACTTTTAGCGAAGGGCCAAGTCCTGAAAGGACGACAGATACTGGGGTAGGATGCTAGTCCTACCCCATGATATACATTAGCTCGAGTCCTATAAGGACCACAGATACTCGGGTCGGATGTAAATTCTACACTATGAAGAATGATATTTCTCAACGATGCATCACCCTAAAAATACAACACCACTTTCCCGCGCAAGCTAAATGGAGCGCCCGGCGTAAAGTGAATCTCTTCCACTGCTTCTGTTTCACTGAAAAGGCGGGTTTCTGTAGCGAACTGCGCTTCGTTCCACTCATCGTTGAGTAAATTTTCTGCGCTCAGGCCAACGAAGTAATTGCGGCCCTGGTAACCCAGGTTGGCATCGAGCAAGAAATACCCCGAAGCCGTGAGGTTATTTGCTTCATCGGCTGGGCGGTCACCAAGCAGGCGGTAACGCAGAGAAGCTTGCCAACCTTCGGCAGGGCTATAGCTAAGTCCGCCGGTGCTGGTCCAGATGGGCGCCAAAGGAATACGATCAGCTGCTTCGGTTGTTTTGCTGCGGGCATGGGTGTAGGTAACATTGGCATCAGCAAAAAAAGCTTGGCCTATCTGCCAACGTGCCATGCCTTCCAAACCACGGCGGATGGTTGCTCCACTCGGTTCCACCACTCCTTCATCCCCCACGTAAACAAACTCTTGTTCCAGATCAAGCTGCCAGGCATTGATTTGCCAGACCAAGCTGCGGCCTGTTCTAAACAATGCTCCCAGGTCATAACTCACACCAGCAGGCAGGCTGCTCTTAACTTCCTGTTCCAAAATCAAACGGGTGTCATTGGAATGAAAACCTCGGGCGGCACGAGCATAAAGCTGCCAGCCATTGCTTACCTGGTAGAATAAACTCAATTTAGGACTGAGGATACCGTCGGTCGTTGATAGTTGTTCGTAAGCAGGCTTCAACTGGTCGAGATACTGAAAGCGGAAACGATCATAACGCAAGCCGGCCTGTAGACGAAGTGCTGGTAACAATTGTAAGTTGGCTTCCCCATAAACGGCGGCGTTCAACTCGGTCACATCACCCAATTGCACTTTTTCCAGGGTCGTCGTACGATTACGTGTGTAAGACAACTCATTATCATTGCTACGGTCAAAACGCAGCTGCCAGCCCAATTGCGCATTCAAGGGCAAGCCCAAAAACTCGGTTTGTTTGAGCAGTCGGCTACGGTAACCAAACAAATGGCGATCTTCTTTTTGGCGAATTTGATCACCGTTGACGGGATCTCTTTCAAAGAAGGTAAAATTGGAATAAAGCTCAAAATCGTATTTGCTGTAGAAAAACTGGGTTTCCAATTGCGTACTCGGATTGAGGATATACTGGTGCTGGATATTGGCATTGATGCGGCTGGTTTGGCCTCCTTCTGTATCGTCAATGGCTCCAAACCTGCTGATCAATCCCTGATCAACAGCCCGCTGAGGGATTTGACCACTGGCATCCCAGCGGCTGCTAAAGGCCGAGAAAGTAGCCGTAAGTTTTTGTCGGCCATCGAATGGATTATAGTACTTAGCAAGGGTATTGATTCGATAAAAATTCTGAGGTGACTCAAAGTATCCATCCGTAAAAATACCTTCCGAAGCGATATAGGCGCTTGCACTGTTCTCCCCTCCCAATGGCAAAAGATTGAGTCCGCTCACTAAGCGATAAGTATCAAAACTCCCCGCTTCAGCTTTTGCGAAATTTCTAGCCAGTCGGTTGGTCGTAGTCATCTCTACAGCACCAGCCGTAGCAAAATTCCCGTCACGGGCAGCATAAGGCCCTTTGCGTAAATCAATGGATTGAATAATCTCAGGGATGACGAAATGCAAGTCGGCATAACCTTGTCCGTGGGCATGACTGACCATGTTCACCGGCATCCCGTCTACTTGGATAGCTAAATCAGTGCCGTGGTCGATGTCAAAACCACGCAGAAAAATCTGCTCAGCTTTACCGCCACCAGCGTGTTGAGCAATAAAGAGTCCGGGCATCATGCGTAAAAGTTCCTGCCCATTGTTGACTGGCCGCGTCTTGAGGTCGACTTGAGAAATGGTGGCAAAAGGATCAATGGCTTTTGCGCTGATCACCACATCTGGCAAGTTGACATTTTCGGGTTGTAAGTTGATGCGAAGTGGCTGCGTGCTGTCGTCGGAAACCGTGATATTTTCCAACGTTACGGAGGCATAAGCCAGGTAGCTTACCCTTACCGAATACTGGCCCGCTGGTAAGCCCATGAAACTAAACACCCCCAACTCATTGGTGTAGGCAGTTTTGTCTTGATCTAGTAATTCTACGGTTGCACCTCCAAGCTCCAACTGGGTTGTAGCGTCACGAACAATGCCACTGATGGACCCCTTGTGGAGGTTGTTCCCTAAAAGGGAAAAGCTGACAAATGCAAAAAATACTAAGAAAGAGTACGGAAGGTAGATTGTTTTTTTCATCAGGTAAAAAATATTTTGGTGTACGTTTTTTAATATATACGCAGCTCTGATGTCCATTGGATGCCCAATCACGCTGAATATCGCATTTTGATCCGTGTTTTATCCTATCCGCCTTGGGGGAAATTTTATTTTGGTGCGTTTGCCCTGATCGCCGCACCACAAAATTGGCGGTGAAAGAAAATTCCTTATTTTTGCTTTTTACTTAGCAAATTGACGGAACTGCTCAAAGCATGCTTTTGCCCTGAGTTGTTCCGCCACATACACCTGGAAGCCGCAGAGGCACACCTATGGCGAAGAAGAAGAAAAAAGGTCAGTTAGCATTGAGGTTGGGGCTGAACGACGAACGAATACCAAAGTTGTTTGGCCTGCTTTGTTTGTTTATCGCGGCTTATTTATTTGTAGCGTTTTTCTCTTATCTATTCACTTGGCATATTGATCAGAACCTGGTCAAGACAAGGACGGGCTGGGACATTCTCAACAGTAATGCCGAAATGGCCAACTGGCTGGGGCGCTTAGGTGCCATTACCTCCAATTTTTTCTTTTATTGGTGCTTTGGACTTCCTTCTTTCCTCCTTGTCTACCTGTTGTTCAAAATAGGAAACAACCGCATTTTCAGACAGCCTTTCACTACTATAATGCCTACCATCAACTACACGATTGTAGCCATGTTGGTATCGGCGGTTTTTCTGGAATTCATCACCGGTGCTGCCAATTTCCCGTGGGGAGGAGCCGTGGGCGAAGGTATTGCCGATTGGTTGCAAAATTTTGTCGGCACCATAGGCTTGTGGTTACTCATCATCGCGGTGGTGATTGGTATGGTCACCTGGCGCACCAATCCCAACTTCAATGAGCTGACCCTTGATAAAATGCTGGAAGAGGTGGTTGATTACTTTAGCGACCTGACCAGCGGTGCCAGCTTGCGCCGTAAAAAGCGCGATGCTGCAGCAGCAGCACTAGCCAATAAGAACAAGCGCGCACTGGAAGCCGAAAATGATTTTGAAGACGACTACGGCGATGATCCCGAAGAAGGTGACCTTCCTGCCCTGCCAACCACCTTGCGCCCAGGTGGTAGCCAACTCGCTTTCGAACTCGCAGAAAAACGCAGAGCCGAAAAACCCTCGACACTCAGCGCCGGGGATTCAGAACTGGAAATTGAAGAAGCCACACCCGGCGCCGGCGGCGGTACACCTAGCAATCCTACCGGGCAGGCCTTACCTTTCCAGGAAGAAAACGACGATCATTCGGAACCCTACGACCCTACGCTCGACCTATCGACTTACGAATATCCTAGCGTGCAACTTTTGGAAGATTATTCCCACCAAAAGGTAGAGATTGATCGCGCAGAACTGGAAGCTAATAAGGATCAGATCATTGAAACGCTGCTTCATTACAAAATCGAAATCACTAAAATCAGGGCAACCATTGGCCCGACGGTGACTTTGTACGAGATTGTCCCTGCTCCCGGTGTACGTATTTCCAAGATCAAAAACCTGGAAGACGATATTGCGCTTTCATTATCCGCTCTCGGTATCCGTATCATTGCGCCTATTCCCGGCAAGGGAACCATAGGTATTGAGGTGCCGAACAAGAATACACAGGTCGTGTCCATGCGGGAAGTGCTCAAGCACGAGAAATTCAAAACGGCCAAGATGGACTTGCCCATCGCGCTGGGTAAAACCATCAACAACGAAGTGTTTGTAGCCGACCTGGCCAAAATGCCCCACTTGCTCGTGGCGGGTGCTACCGGACAGGGTAAATCGGTAGGGATCAACGCCATCATCATGTCGATTTTGTACAAGAAGCACCCTTCGCAGGTGAAGCTGGTACTGATTGACCCTAAGAAAGTAGAACTCTTTCCCTACAGTAAACTGGAGCATCATTTCCTCGGTTTCCTCCCCGGACAGGATGAACCCATTACAACCGAAACCAATAAAGTTATTCACACCCTGAACTCGCTCTGTATTGAGATGGACCAGCGGTATGATTTGCTGAAGAAGGCCTCTGCGCGTAACATCAAGGAATACAACGAGAAATTTGTCGCCCGCCGCTTAAATCCGGAGAAAGGACACCGCTTCCTACCGTTCATCGTGCTGGTAATTGACGAATTTGCTGACCTCATCATGACGGCTGGCAAGGAAGTAGAACTGCCCATCGGTCGACTGGCACAGTTGGCGCGCGCGATTGGTATTCACCTGGTGATTGCTACCCAGCGCCCATCGGTCAACATCATCACCGGTGTAATCAAAGCCAACTTCCCCGCGCGGATTGCCTACAAAGTAACGGCGAAAGTGGACTCTCGAACCATTCTTGATGGTGGTGGTGCGGATCAGCTTATCGGCCGTGGAGACATGCTACTGAGCGTTGGTGGAGAAATGGTACGTATCCAAGGTGCCTTCATTGATACCCCAGAAGTGGAGCGCGTCATTGATTTTATTGGCAATCAGCAGGGATACCCAGAGCCTTACCTGCTGCCAGAATTTCATGGTGATGAAGACATGCAGGGATCAGCCATCCTTTCCTACCGCGACCTTGACGAAATGTTTGAAGATGCTGCGCGCCTGATTGTCACCCAACAGCACGGTTCTACCTCTATGATCCAACGCCGCCTGAAGCTGGGTTACAACCGAGCTGGCCGAATTATGGATCAGCTGGAAGCTACCGGGATTGTGGGGCCATCAGAAGGTTCCAAGGCAAGAGAAGTGCTTGTTTACGACGAAATTGAACTGGAACGCTATTTGACGGATTTGCGGAATAAGTAAGACTAATCCAACAACAAAACATCCCCCGCATAATCCAGCGTCACACCGTCGATGAATTCTATTTCGGCAGACCAGACGAAGACATCACTCCCCAGGACTTCGCCCTTAAAGCGGCCATCCCATGCCTGGGTGGAGGAATTGGGTGCTAGCTCGCTTACTTCGTAAACCAAGTCTCCCCAGCGGTTGAAAACGCGAAACTTCATGATGCGTACGACCTCCGGGCCACCAAAAACAATCAATTGGTCATTGACGCCATCATTGTTTGGACTGAAGACATTCGGCACAAAGACGTCGCGTTTATCCAGCACCCGAATGGTGATCGAATCGGTTGTCGTGCAATCATCTATGGAGGTTACCGACAAGGTGTAAGTAATGGGCTGAATCGCCGTTAAAGTAGGGTTTGGACAATCTACACAGGATAGTCCATCCGCAGGCGACCAAAAGAAATTATCCAGCGGCACGCTCGAAATGGGGCGCAATGTAAACACTTCCGCCAACTCAATACTGGTATCTGCTCCTAGTTCAATGATTGGAATCACCCTGGCTTGCAAAATGTCGCTGACTGCTTCCGTACATCCATTGGCATCTTCGACTACCAGGGTATAGCTCCCAGCGCTGAGGCCGGGGTATTGTTGTTGCTGGCTAAAAACACCGCCATTCAGCGCAAACAGATAAGGAGGTGTGCCTCCTGAGATATCGCCGACATTGACCTCCCCAGTGTCATAGCCACCACAATCAGGATCAATAAACGCGGCAGTCATTGCTAGTGGTGCAGGTGCTATGAGGGTGAGCGAACTAGAGAGAGAGCAGCCTACGGCATCGGTTATTTGCACCGTATAAGTTCCGGCAGCTAAATCAGTTATCCCTGATGTCTGCTCACCACTGCCCCAATGATAACTATACGGACTGACACCACCCATCGGTAATGCAGTGATCGTTCCATCATCGCCATTGGCACAACTGAGGTTATAGCCCCCAAAGTCGCTGGGCTGTAAAGTTGCCGTGAGCAATGCGGGTTGGGTGACCTCCTGGATCAGTACCAGGTCGTTGCCAAAATCATCCTCAATCGTGATGAGGTAAGTTCCTGCCACCAGGTTGGAAATATTAAAAGGTGTATTAAGCGCATCCAAGGTGCCCGTCACTGCCATGGATGAACTCCCTAATTGTATAGCACTGAAACTAAAAGGCGGCGTCCCATTCATCACCGAAAAGGTAAGCTGTCCCGTTGCTTCTCCCCGGCAGACGACCGGTACCTGCCCAATAGTTCCTTCAATTTCGCAGACAATCAGCCCCAAATCCAGAATGACCGTGCTATCACAACCCAGGTAATTTTCAAGTACCGTCGTATGGGTATCCGTCGTAAAATAAGGAATACCGCCAATGAAGAGACTGTCGCCTTCGCAGATATTAGCCGTGAGGAGGGTTTCTGCTGATTCCACAACCGTAAGGTCTACGATAATTATGCTATCGCAACCCTCTGCGGTAGGAAAGTTAAACTCGTAAAAACCTTCCTCGCAGAGCGACAGTGAATCGTGTACCACGAAACATTCTCCGGAGCAGATAGCTTCCTGAAAGACGGTCGGTGCAGTAGCCTCTACCAAGATGCTTCTACAAACCGGTGGTGCTTCGTCACATGCGTTGGTAATCTGAAGACACAATTCAAAAACGCCAGTACCTGGCCAGCTGACCGATGCGCTGTCTAGCGTACTGATCAGCGCACCATTTAGTCGCCATTCGTATTCGGTGCCTCCCATCAATCCCGGAGTGGTGTAGGTTGTGATTAATTCCGGGCACGAAATGTTTGGGCCTTCGATGATGGGTGCATCATTGAGCGGTGCAGCTTCGGTGCTGCCTTCCACTACCTCCAGCGTCCAATCACAATTGTCGCCAAAGGCACCATCCATCACCAGATAGTAATACTGCCCAATTACCAAAGGTTCCGTATTGCTGATCAATCGTGGAATACCAGGTGAGACTATCGTTGTGGTTCCCCCTTCACAATTCGACACCCGCCGAAAATTGGTACAATTGATGCCTTCATACATCCCTATCTCCAAACCAGCATTCATCTGGCAGTTGGAGGTGGTGATCTCGATCGTAAGGTCTTCTGTACCTGCGATAAAAGCGATCCACTGCGCATTATGGACCACAATCGTACAGAAATCAGCGGGCGCCATACCGGGCACATTACTTTCGTGCCGCCCCGTAAAACCATCAATATCACAGATGACACAAGCCTCCATGCAGGTCGGTGTCATTGCTGGTGGATTCTCCGTACAAGGCATGGGTTGCAGGAAAACAATCAACGGGCAAAAAAGAATCAGGGTAAGGAGCTTATACTTTTTCATCGATCATGTGGGGTTAGTAAACAAAGCGCATTTTACCAAGTTAAGTAAATCCAAGTAAACAATGTAAAGCCTAAGACTAGGTTTGTATCATTGTAATAATCAAATGGCGACGGATACAAATCTAAGCTTTGATTCCCTATTTTAGTCTTATCTATCCATGAAGAACGTCTGCTTACTTGCTTTTTTATTGTTACTGACCGTGGTTCACCCTGGGGAGGAATTAGCTGCCCAATCCATTACTTATCAAGGTATTGTCCTTGATGCAGACAATGGCGAACCCCTGGTTTTCGTAAGCATCCAACGAATCGGAACCACCGAGGGTTGCTACACGGATGTAGATGGCAAATTCAAAATCCAGGCAGAAGCTGGCGACACTTTACGGCTGCGCTACGTGGGCTATACGGAGCAAACCTTCGTACTAAGTAGTACACAAAAACTTAGGCTTACCATGGCCACCGCAGGGCTTGTCTTGGAAGAAGTAATCGTTCGTCCTGAAGAAAATCCCGCCTGGCGCATCATTAGGGCAGCATTGGCAGCTCGAGACCAGCACGATCCTGCTAAAAAGAAGGGGTTTAGCTATGATGCTTACCACAAGACGGTACTGGGGATTGACACCATCTCTGTACCACCAAGCAAAGCTCATGAACCTAAAAAAAATGCAAAACGCGAAGCTGCTTTCCAGCGAAACGCTGCCCTCCAACAACGACGCCAGGACCTCTTTGCCAACGAAATGCAGCTGTGGGTAACTGAAACGCGAAGCCAACATGCCTTCCGGGCTCCACATCAAAAAAAGGAAATCATCATAGCCACCCAATCTTCTATGCCCAATGATTTTACGGGAGGCTTGAATCCTATCAACTTTCAGCCCTTCGGGTTTTACAAAGAAGTGATCAGGATGGAAATGACGGACCAAAACTACGTCAACCCCCTAAGTAAAGGAACCTTTCAGCATTACGATTTCCTCTTAGCTGATACCATTGTGCACGCTTCGGACACGACCTATGTTATTGAGTTTCAGCCTTTGCCCAACAAGTACTTCACCGCACTCAAAGGCGTCCTTTATATTCACACCGATGGATACGCGATCGAACGGGTAATCGCAACACCAGCTGATCCGCAGCAGAGCATCCAGTTTACCATACAACAAGAAAGTCATCGTGTCGGAGGTAGCTGGTTTCCAACCGTGTTACATGCTGATATTTTTTTTCAAATTAACCAGGGAGAACTCTTCCTCAAATATGGTTTTCGCAATCAGAGTGTACTCACCAACATCTCACTAGATCCTCCGCCGGCCAGTATTTTCAATCATTACTTAAAAGAAGTAAATCCGCTCACGGATGGGCTGGATGATAGCCTCCGATTATTGCCCCTGCATCCCAGAGAGGCCAATACTTACGCTTATTGGGATTCGCTTCCGGAACTAAAACCCGCCTATCGGATACTGAGTGCTTACAACGGCTTTATAAAGGTTATCAGTAGTGGTTTGTGGGGTACTCAAAAATTAGACTTGGTCGTACCAGATTTACTCAATAGTAATGTTCGCGAAGGTGTTCGACTTGGCGTAGGATTAAAGCCCAGCCCCGAGCTATGGCAAACTGGTTCAATCTATGCCTACGGAGGCTACGGTATTAAGGATCAACAGTGGAAATATGGTGGCGCATTCGAATTAAAAATCTATCCGCAACGCGATTTAAAACTGCGTTTCAGCTACCGCAAGGACCTGGTCGCACCAGGAAATATCGACTACCTTTCGAGTGTGAATAACCCCTGGTCCAATTGGACCGCACGCAACCTCATCCTGGAACGTCTTGATAACCAGGAGCAATTGCGGGCAGATTTAATCTTCCGCCCGCACGGTAGCTGGCAACTCAATTTTTATGCCCAAAAAGAAGTGCGCAGCCTCAACTACAATTATGCTTTTGGAGCCGATCCCTCCGAGGCGTTTTCAAAATACCAGACGGAAGAATACGGTACTCGCCTCCGCTGGGCACTCCGTGAGCGCCTGGTAAAGATGGACCAACTGGAAGCAATCCTTTACCCGGTTTTTCCTATTCTCGACCTGACCATCGCGCATCTCAGGGTGGACAACCGCTCTGCCCAACGAGTCACTGCCCGCTTGCAGCACGAACAACACTGGAAATTCTTGGGGATCACAGAGATAACCCTCGAAACGGGCTACCTGAGCCAAGCTCTCCCCTACCCTTATTTGTTCCAGGCGCCGGGCAACAGCCAGAATGGTGTAACCGGCAATGGCCTGTTCAATACGGCCGGTGTAACGGAATTTGCCCAGGAAAAATTTGCTTATCTTTTTTTCACACACCGTTTCGGTACCGTATTGGGGCGCTTAAAGACCCCCTATTTTCGTCCGGAATTACGCCTCATGCAGCAACTCGGCTGGGGTAAATTATCAACACCATTCCAACATCAGGGACTTGATTTTAAAGACATGCGGCACGGCTACTGGGAATCAGGCGCCGGACTCGACAACATCCTCCGGATTCCTTACTTCAAGGCCTTCTACATCGGCCTGGGAGCAAGTATATGGTACCGTTGGGGTGCTTACCACCTGCCTGTGCTCAAAGACAATGTGAGGGTGCAGTTTACTTTGAATATTTCGGCTTAGGGGTGTTCGTTCCGATGCTTCGGAACTCACGGGGGTGCTCTTCCCGACCATTTGGTCGGGCTTCGCGGGGGAGCTCGTTTCACTCGCGGTGTGGGACTCTTCCAACTCCTTCCCTTTTTGGCATTGGTTTTACATACGTCACAGGGTATGCCAAGCTAACGTTGAACTAGCAGTTAGGGACATACAATTTTGAGGAGTCTGCCAAGCTGCAAAATCTAGTTTAAAACATTGACACCTAAAAATCGTCGCTCAATTCGCTAGTGAGGTTAAGCTGATCAGAGGCTGTTGGATCAACATAGATGTTGTCCCAATAAAGGGTATTGTCACTCATCAAGTAAAAGATGCGATAGTAGCCAGGAGTGAAGCCCTCTAAATTCAGGGCAAAGCCTTGCTGATTGACAGTATTGGTCTGCACAACATTCAACGCAGCTACCTCGTCGGGTGAATAAGTAGCATTGTCGAGCAACAAGTTGTAATTAATATCAGCATAAGAGGTATCAACGGAGGCCGCAAAAATCCAGTATTGCTTTACATTCAGTCCAGCCGCACCAAAGTAGATGACATTTGCCTGTCCGAGCGCAGGGTTCGGATAAAAATCGACTTCTCCGGAGAAAACATTAGGATTGCCATAACTCCCGAGCGGAGCAGCATTGACATCACGGACGTTGATACCGGTTACGATTTCCAGTTGCAATTCTTCATCGTAAGGATCGGGCGTCACCGCTTCATCGTCTTGGCAAGTGGAGAATAAAAGCACCAGTAAAAGGAGGGGGAAAAGATTTTTCATAGGGATGTTTTTTTTGTAGTTCTCGGATAACGAATAAGACCGCTAAAACGTGTGTGCAAAGTCTGTTTATCCCTATACCCCCTCTACTTCCAGGGCACGAAGTAGCCAGCTACGGGCTTTCACCGAAAGTCCATGTCACTTCTTCCGTTGAATCACGCGCTCCACTGCCGTGCGATCCAGCAAACCCAAGATGCGGCCGTAGTGATCGAGCACGGGAAAAGCGAAGAGCTGGTGTTCGTCTAGTTTTTCGGCAGCGCGCAGGAGGCTCTCCTCCGGATGCAGTCCCTCCCATCGAGCTTGCCCCACCAGCGTAGTGATGGCATTGTCTGCGTACTCATCCAGGTCTTTGGCCAACAGCGATTGCTTACTGGTGATGCCGTGAGGTTGTTGCCACTGGTCCAACAAAAGAATGGGCTGATCCGGCCACTGCGCAATTAGCGCGCGGGTAGCCGCCAAGCTTAACCGTGGCGACAGATAAAGTCGTTGAAAATCTGCTCGCAAATAGTCCCGCACAATGGCCTTGGAAAGGCGCTCCCGGCGGCGTTGCACCTGAATTTCGGCTGCCGCCATACTGAAGATTAATACGGCCCCTACCGCAAACACGACATCGCCTAAGTAGATGCCAGCAGCCAACAGCACTGCTCCGCCCCACATGCCAATGCGGCCAGCCATCACCGTAGCCCGTGTGCGGGAAAATCGCTTACTGAGCACCGCCCTCAGTACTCTGCCTCCGTCCAGCGGAAAAGCAGGAATTAGATTGAATGCTCCCAACAAAAGATTGAGGGCAAAAAACACGACGACCAGGTACTCCCAAATGCTGGCGTCAAAAATGACAAAGTTGCCATTGGGCTGCAAAAACAACTGTAGAATAAGCAGGTAATCTTCGTTGCCACTGTACCAAATAATCGGTACCATCAGCCCGGCCAAAAAGAAGTTGACAGCGGGTCCGGCCAGAGCAATGCTTATTTCTTCGCGGGGTACTTCGGGCATTTTCTCCAAAAAAGCACCGCCACCAATGGGGTAAAGTACAATCTTTTCGGTTTCAATGCCCCAGCGCCGAGCTACCAGCGCATGCCCCAGTTCGTGCAACAACACTGCCAAAAACACCATACTGATCCACACCAAAAGCCACTGAAAGTTGTCCCAATTGAAGCCGTAGCCCGGCACCCAACTGTCGTAAGCCAACCACAGCCCTACCAGCAAAAAACTCCAATGAAATTGAAGTGGCACCCCCGCAATACGACCTACTTGTAGACTGGTTTTCATGTCCTTGTTCTTGCGCCAAAAATAAATGGAGCATTCGTTTTTGCACTGTTCTAACAGATGCCCTTAAAAAGCATAATGGTGCCCAGTACAGAAAAACGTTTAAAGATAGAATTAAGTTCTCAATTCCCGGGCAACCTGCCTGCACGGGAAGCATCCGCCCGAGCAAGCAGACTAGGCTACTCTCTACGCACCTTCAGAATCATGCAATCAGGAACCTGATTTTTCCAAAAATGTACCCTTCGACATCCGCTATTTCCAGCTATTTTTAGCACCAGCTACTTGAAGCCCTTACCGTCAAAAGTTAAAACATGAAACGCGCGCTACTCTTTTTCAGGTTATCCCGCAGATGGCACAACAATGGGCTGCTCTTCGCACTATTGGGATTGACATCGGTACTCCATGCCCACATCAACCCCAACCAGCACAATCGTCCTGGGCCTGAACCTTCGGAGCAGGTATCGTTCCGGGAAAATTGCGATAATGCTGTTGCCCAAATCGATCAACAGATCAACAACGTACGTGCCCGGCTAACTACTGGTGGCGACGTATGGTGGAACGGTAGTGAGGGGCATTACATTGTCCCGAAACCACCTCTGGGTGTACCTGAGGTGTCGGCTATTTTCGCTGCGGGAGTATGGCTTGGTGGCCGTGACCCGGGAGGTAACTTGAAAATAGCAGCCCAGACTTACGGTCGCAGCCTTGGCAACTTTGACTATTACCCTGGCCCGCTTTATCCAGGTGCAGATAACTATCCTAGTGGTCCGTTGGCAGACCCTCGCCGTGGCAGAACTGGCCGTGACACCTGTGCACAGTGGGATAAGTTCTTCACTGTAAGTGGTGTGAATGTAGACACTCATGTCAAGGCATGGCGGCAAGCGCGAGCACAAGGAGCAACTACACTGGATCCAGCAAACATTCCAGACGATATACTGGGTTGGCCTGCTCGCGGCAACCGTTTTTTTGCGGGTATCCACCAGTTCCGTTTACCGGAAACCACGCAGGGGCTTGCCGGTTTCTGGGATCAGGATTTTGATGGGTTCTACGAACCGGATGAAGGAGACTACCCCATCGTTGAAATGCGTAACTGCCTGGCATCCGAACCACTATCTAGCCCGGATGAAATCATCTTCTGGATATACAACGATGCTGGTAACGACCACCGCGAGACTGGTTCTCCGAATAAAATGCAGATGGAAATCCAGGTGCAGGCCTTCGCCTACCAGACCAACGATGACCTCAACAATATGACTTTTCAACGGTATAAGTTGATCAACCGGGCGATTGAACAGCTTGATAGCACCTATTTCGGGATGTGGGTCGATCCTGACCTCGGCTGCTACACCGACGACTACGTAGGTTGTGATGTAGACCGCAGCTTAGCCTACATCTACAATGCCGATCAGTTGGACGGCACCAACGGTTGTGTCTGTGACCAGGGGGTTAATACCTACTGCGACGAAATCCCCATTATAGGCATTGACTACTTCCGTGGCCCATTGAATGAGTTGGGCGAGGAATTGGGAATGTCGTCTTTTACGTACTACAATAATACCGGTTTTATTCCCGGCCCCACAAATGACCCTAATACGCCGCAAGAATATTACAACTACCTATCAGGTCGCTGGCGGGATGGTACTCCACTTACCTTTGGTGGAGATGGCTATCAAGAGGATGGCCCCATTACGCGTTACGCTTTTGTAGACCCACCCAACGATCCTGATGGCTGGTCGATGTGTGCGGAAGGTCTGCCCATAGGTGATCGTCGTACCATCCAGGCTTCGGGGCCATTTACCCTTTTTCCGGGTGCGGTCAATGAGTTGATCGTGGGCGTAGTTTGGGTGCCAGACCAGCAGTATCCTTGCCCCAGATTAGACCGCCTCTGGAAAGCAGATGACCTGGCACAGGACTTGATCGACAACTGTATCCACCTACCCATAGGCCCTGACGCGCCAAACGTAGATTGGGTCGAGCTTGACCGTGAAATTATTGCCTTATTCTCCAATGATCCATTTTCTTCCAACAACGCATTTGAAGGATACCAGGAGCAGGGTTTGAGTATCCCTAGTGGCCAAGATAGTCTGTATCGTTTTGAGGGGTATAAGTTGTTCCAGTTCGCAGGTCCAGAGGTGTCTTTGGCGGATCAGGATGATCCTGAAAAAGTGCGCCTGGTATATCAGGTAGATAAGCGCAACGGTATTGCCAAAATCTTCAACTGGGAGGCGTTGAGCCCAAGGGATAATGAGACACCCACTGACGAGCCCTTCTTTGTTCCTGTACTAAAAGTTGATGGTGCCAACGAAGGCATCCGTCACACCTTCCACATCACGGAAGACCAGTTTGCAGAAGGTGATCGTCGTTTGGTGAATCACCGAAAATACTACTTTGCTGCTGTAGCCTACGCACACAACAACTACCTGGAGTTTGACCAGAACCGTCAGAGTGAAGACCCTGGTCAGGACACCCCTTATCGAGAAAGTGACCGTAATATCGGTGATGGTGAGAACGGTCACTACACGGTGATTCCACGCATGATCCTTGATCGCAAGCTACAATCCCAATATGGAGAAGGCCCTGTTATCACTCGAATTGATGGAGTAGGTACGGGCGCTAACTTCCTCGATATCTCAGCTGACACGCGCGAAGAAATCGAAGCATTGATCCGTGATGACAATGCCGCTGCCTTCAGCGGTGAGGTTACTTACCAAGCTGGCTTTGGCCCGATCAATGTACAAATATTCAACCCACTTGAGGTGGTGGATGGGGAGTACGAATTGACTTTCGTTGACAACAACCTGGCTAACGCAACGCTGGACACACCAACAACCTGGGTACTACGCAGCCTGACCAACGCTGGTGCCCCCGTGATCACTTCTGAGACTTCCATCGCAGACTTGAATGAGCAAATCATTCGTGAGTTTGGGTTTTCGGTAACGGTGGCACAAGTTCCAGATGCGGGGACATTACCTTTTGTGGTGGCGTCGAATGGTGCCCGTGGCTACGAGGAGGAATACCGGAACCCTGATGCATTGCCCTGGTTCTTTGGTATCCGCGACAATCTCCCCATCCAAACGGGTAACCCGGTCTTTGATGCAGCGGTCTATGACTTCATGGCTACCACCAATTCCACGGACATTGATTTTGAATTGGATCCCAATCAGTCCTTTTCAAAGCTCGGGAATGGTTTCATGATACCTTACTACCTTACTAACTGGCGCGATCATGAAGGTGGTCTGCCCTATTTGACGCCAGCTTGGGTAAATTCAGGGAACAGCAATAACATCGTCCGTAACCAGACCTCCTTGAGAACCTTAAACAACGTGGATATTGTCTTCACGAACGACAAGTCGCTATGGAGCCGTTGTGTAATTGTAGAAACGATGAACCCTGCTTACGAGGATGCCGGGTACTTTGCCGTTGGGGAGCGTAAAATGTTCGACTTGCGTGCCGATCCGTCCGTAAGCAAGGAGGCTGGTGCAGATGGTTTACCCGTACCAGATGCCAACCCACCCACTGGAGAGGAAGAAGGTATGGGCTGGTTTCCTGGTTATGCAGTAGATGTAGAGACCGGCCAGCGCTTGAATATTTTCTTCGGGGAAAACTCTGTGTACGACTGTGATAATCTGTCAGAATTAGGGCTTGATCCAGCCTGTAACTCACTTACCGAAGTGACCAATTCGGGTGGTGATATGTTGTTTAACCCGCACAGTGAATTCTTTCTTCCATCTGCAACTGCTACCGGAGGTGTAACACCGTTCAACTACGTATCTGGTGGCCAGCACTTCCTCTATGTGACCAACCAGTCCTATGATCGCTGCGCTGAGCTTCGTGTGCGCCTTGGTGATGATAATCCACTACGCAAGGTGG
Source organism: Lewinella sp. LCG006 (assembly GCF_040784935.1). GTDB lineage: Bacteria > Bacteroidota > Bacteroidia > Chitinophagales > Saprospiraceae > Lewinella. The sequence goes on from NZ_CP160680.1 coordinate 1,259,067, forward strand.
CTGTGCTTCGTGATCTGACCTGGTGTGGCATGATCGTATTGCCTCCAGGGCGCCAGCTATTGAGCTATGCTAATGGTTTGATTCCTGAAGATGTGATTGTGAAACTGCGGGTCGACAACGCTTACCAGGTACAAGAAGGGACAGGGGAGTTGAATGGTTATCCAACTTACCGCTTTACGTTTGAAGGCAAACAGCCTGCAGCTTTGGATAAAATCGGTCTTGCTGATGCCCTGCAAGCTATCCAGGTTATCCCCAACCCTTACTATGGGTTTTCTGAATATGAAAATACTTCGTTTGAGAACAGGGTAAAAATTTCAAACCTTCCTGCCAAGTGTACCGTGACCATCTTCTCGCTGGATGGTAAGTTTGTCCGAAAGTACGAGCGAGACGAGGTCGGTGATGTACCCCGGGGTACCAACCGCGCAATTGATCGTAATCAAATCACGCCTGACTTGGAGTGGGATTTAAAAAACTTCCGCCAGATTTCTATTGCTAGTGGCGTTTACCTCATCCACGTAACAGCTCCTGGATTGGGAGAACGCACACTGAAGTGGTTTGGCGTCAATCGTCAGTTTGATCCTTCAGGGTTGTAGTGCTGGTTGAGGTATCATCTGGTTAGATCATATGCACAAAACGGAATTTTGCGTATATGCTGATCAGGAACGGGTCGCTCTTTGGCAGAAAATCTTAAATCAATCAACACTGCTATGAAGGCGAACACCGTTCCCTACCCAATCGTATGATCGTATTCGTACGATCAGCATGACTACCAATCGTATGATCGTATTCGTACGATTAACCCTACCAGTGCGCAGGCCGTAGGCCGGAAGGACAAGGGATGGCCGGAGCCATAGCGACAAACAACCCGATGCCGGTAGGAGCCGCCGCAGCAACGCCCCTACCAGCATGGCCCATAATGCTTTTAATGCTCAGCAGTGGCACCCTCCGCTACTGGTAAATAAATATCGCCTTGGAGGACCCCCCGGCTGATGACAATCTGTTGCACCTCAGAGGTGCCTTCATAGATCTGGGTGATTTTCGCATCGCGCATCAGGCGTTCAACGTGGTATTCTTTGACGAAACCGTAGCCACCGTGAATTTGTACGGCTTCTACCGTGTGCTTCATCGCTACTTCTGAGGCGTAGAGCTTGGCCATGGCGCTCGCCTGCGTGTAGTCCATGCCATTGTCTTTCAGCCAGGCGGCACGGTAGACCATCAGCTTGGCGGCTTCGATGTCCGTCGCCATCTGGGCAAGTTTGAAGGCAATGGCCTGGTGCTGACTGATGGGTTTGCCGAAAGCTTCGCGCTCTTTGGAGTAGGCCAGGGCTAATTCGTAAGCACCGCCAGCGATGCCCAGAGCTTGTGCAGCGATACCAATACGGCCACCAGCGAGTACCTTCATCGCAAATTTGAAGCCAAAACCATCTTCGCCGATGCGATTCTCTTTAGGTACTTTGACATCGGTGTACATGATGGTATGGGTATCGGAAGAACGGATGCCCAATTTATCTTCTTTGGCACCAATGACCACCCCATCCCAGCTGGTCTCGACGATAAAGGCGTTGATACCACGGTGCTTTTTCTCGGGATGGGTTTGGGCGATGACCAGGTGTACGCTGGAGGAACCGCCGTTGGTGATCCAGTTTTTGGTGCCGTTCAGGAGGTAATGATCGCCCATATCTACGGCGGTAGTACGCTGCATGGTAGCATCACTACCAGCTTCGGGCTCGCTTAGGCAGAAGGAGCCGATCCACTCACCGGTCGTCAGTTTGGGAAGGTATTTCCGCTTTTGCTCTTCGGTACCAAAAGTCTGAATTCCCCAACATACGAGGGAGTTGTTTACGGACATGATCACAGAACAAGAATTATCGACTTTGGATATTTCTTCCATCGCTAGAACGTAACTCAGCGTATCCATCCCACTGCCCCCGTATTCGGGGTCGGACATGATGCCAAGGAAGCCCAGCTCGCCCATGGCACGCACCTGTTCCTTGGGGAATTCCATTTTACTATCGCGTTCTATGACGCCGGGCTTGAGTTCTTTTTGGGCAAATTCACGTGCGGCTTCCTTTACCGCCAACTGTTCTTCTGTCAATGAAAAATTCATAATCGTTGCTTTATTCTTGGTTTAATTTGGTCAAACGGGCATCAATGGCTTTCAGGCGATTTTTTTTCTCTACGATAAGTGGGCTGATGGCACGTTCCGAACAATCGGAAACGGCACATCGTTCACAGGTTCGGTTAACTTCCCGCGTTTGAATGGTTGGATCATTGAGCCATTTTATCTGTTCTTTAACGTCATCGTTGATCAACAATCCCAGGGTTACGCTGACGTTGTGCCTGCCAGAATTTTTGGTACTGACCCGACGGTTATTTTCCGATACCCCCGGGCGTGCCAACGTGATGCAAAGGTACTCGTCTTCGGTACCCATAAATCGGGAACGCTGGGCACGTACGATGGTACTTACGTATTTGCCCTCTTGTTGCATGGCACCCAGGTCATGTAGTAAAGACAAACTCACCCAACGTCGGCAATAATGTTCGAGGATAGCATTGCCGTGAGGGTGGTGGCGTTTGCTCAAGTGCAGCTCCCGATCGATTTCAAAGTGGTCTTCCTCGGGGTCGTGTAAGAACCGTAGAAAAAACAACTTGGGCATATTGAAATAACGCGGAATCACATTGGTCAGGCGATGAAAGAACATCTCCGGACTGGCCTCGTAGGCTTCCATAATTTGCAGAAATGCTTTGGCATCCCAGCGCTCCAATGCAAAAAACGATTTCATGTCTTTGACAAAAGGCTGCAAAGGCAGGTGGAGTGCTACCGAAAAATAGGTAGCGAAAGCGTGATTAAGCACCTCTTCAAAAATATGAGGGCGCAGGATGCTGGACGTATACGAACGCTCTTTCAGTTTCAACACCTGGAAACCGATCTCTTTACCGTATTGGAAAGCCAGGGCCATCGGTGCTAAGGCACTATTGAGTAAGAGTTTACGATTCTTGGGTAAAAAAACGGAACGTACGCCCTGCATTTCGGGATATTCATCCAAGCCATCCATAACCAGCTCGTAATCAAAATCGTTCTCTAAAATATCAGCTAGTCGAGCCGGAGCTAGTGGCCGTTTGGCATCCAACTGGTGTTCTTTGATGAATTGCTCAACAGCCTCTTCGATATTTTCGAAGTAGTTGTTGTTAAGTTCGAGGTAGGCGCGGAGGGCCGCAAAAAAGAAATTCTCTTCGCGCAAGGCGTAAGAGCGGGAAAGCTCCAACAAGGTAGAAATGAAGGCTCCTACCCTCAGGGGAGCGTTGGCAATGATTTCGGCGACCTTGCCCAATTCTATCCCAAAGAGATCGAGGGGCAGCTCGTTGAGGAAGTTGGATTGCAGTAACTCCGTGACGGGTGCTAGTCTTGCTCCCATCTCTGAGCTGCGCAATTGTTGCTCATCGGCCTCTAAGGCGAGCGCCAGGGCCGTGATCTTGTCGTCTTTTGGGAATTTTTTTCCTTTCTCTATTTCATTGAGATAAGAAACGGACATCCCTGTGGCTTTAGCCAACTCGGCGAAACTCAAGCCTTTATCTTGTCTTAATTGCTTGACTTTCAGCCCGAAAATTATTCGCTGGTGAGGGATTTTTCCATTCATAGTACACAAAATTACACCCTTTTTAGCGAATATTCGCTAGTTAAGAAGAGATTATTTTGCTTCCCTAACCATGAATTATCCTTTTCTTTGTGCTGTTTCCCAAAATTGTACTTGCAACAAATTTCTCACATGCTTCCTCTCTATCCAAAAAGAGCTGACGAGTTTTCTGCCAAAGCCATTCAACTACAAGCCCGTTACGACCAACTGGGCTGGGTACGCTTATTAGCTTTCCTGGGGTTGATCGCTGTGATCATCGTGGCTTGGCGCGAAACCCCGTGGTGGTCGGGCTTACTGATTACGGGGTTGGGGATTTTTGGCTTTGCGCAGTTGGTACGCTGGCACGGCCGCATCCAGATCGAGGCCCAGCACCAACAGCAATTGGCACTGCTCAATGCTGCTGAAGCTCAGGCACAAGACAATGACTTCCGTGCTTTTGCTCCCGGAACTGCCTTTATCGACCCGCAGCATCCCTACAGTTATGATATGGATTTATTTGGGCCTTACTCCCTCTTTCAGATGATCAACAGGGGGAGTACTTCCATTGGGCAGGCACGCCTCGCCAGCTGGCTACAAGAACCTGCTACTAACGCCATTATTGATGAACGACAAGCGGCCGCCCGCGACCTGGCCCAGCAGTTGGAATGGCAACATCACCTGCGGGCTTACGGAGCAGCACTAGAAGAAGAGGAAGGGCAGATTGATCGCTTGTACGACTGGCTACAGGAACCTTTTGTGGTAGAAGGTAATGCATTGCGCAAAGCAGCCCTTTGGGTCGCCCCCCTCTTGTTTATAATTTCCATGGCCTTGTGGCTAACCGTCTGGCCCTGGTACCAGGCATTGCTACTGCTGCTACCCGCTGGTTGGTGGTTGCGCAACAGCCTGGAAGAAGTACAAAAAATGCACGCCCTCACCGGACGTGCTGCTGACACCTTGCGGCGGTACGGTCAGTTGATTGCCCACATTGAAAAGGCACCGTTTACCGCACCTCGACTAAAGGCTTTAAAAGCCGCTTTTACGGAAGGCGACGTTTCTGCTTCAAGGGCCATCCATCAACTCGCCTATCGCGTGAGTCAGCTCGACGTTCGCTACAACGCTTTTGTCTTCCTGCTGGAATTTTCCGTCGTCTGGGATTTACAACAAGCCTACCGCATGGACAAGTGGAAGTTGCGCCACAGTGATCGCCTGCCCCAATGGTTTGATGCGTTGGCCGAACTGGAAGCACTCGTAAGCTTCGGCAACCTGACCATGAACCAACCCCAGTGGGTGTTCCCGACCCTACAAGAAGAACGACAATTGCACGCCGAAGCACTTGGTCATCCGCTGCTCCCCAATGATCAACGGGTCAGCAACGACATCAGTATGCCCACTGCAGGCCACATGCACCTGCTGACGGGTTCTAACATGGCCGGCAAAAGCACCTGGCTGCGGACGGTGGGTATCAATTTTGTATTGGCTCTGGCTGGTGCGCCCGTGTGCGCCAAGGAACTTCGCCTACCGCAGCTACAGGTATACACCAGTATGCGTACCCAGGATGCGCTGCACGAAAGTACCTCCAGCTTCTACGCAGAACTCAAGCGTTTAAAATTCATCATTGAAGCCGTGGAAGACCCTAGCAAAACGGCAGGTCGCCCGGTCTTCTTTCTCCTTGATGAGATTCTCAAAGGCACCAACTCGCGGGACCGACACACCGGCTCCAAAGCACTCATCCGACAACTCATTGCCAGTAAAGGCGCCGGCATCATTGCCACCCACGACCTGGAACTCGGTGCTCTGGAAGCCGAAGCCAACGGACAAATCGAAAACTGGGCCATTGAAGTTGACATCAAAGACGGACAACTCTTTTTTGATTATAAACTCAAGCGCGGCGTCAGCCAAAGTTTCAACGCAACTTTGTTGATGCAGCAGATGGGGATTAAGGTGTAGGGTGAGACTTGCCATATTGGGCTTCCTAAAAGCAAGGGGTGTAAAGGCAAATCTCACGGTACAGGGTACTTGGTAAAAGGTATAGGGACTTTGAAACACTAAGTTAAACCCGTCCCTCTAACCTCTACTCAAAGAAGGCATGGAAGTGCCTTCGCATCCTTCTACCACATTGGTCAGGGCCTCCCATTAGCTAGACTCAAACTATGGCATCATTTTTTCGCCCACTCTATTGCATATTCCAAAACAAACTTTTATCTTTGCGGTCGCTTAAGCAAGAACTCTTTAATAAGAGGCAAGCAAAAGCAATATGGCGTGGTAGCTCAGCTGGTTAGAGCGCGTGATTCATAATCCCGAGGTCGGCGGTTCAAGCCCGCCTCACGCTACGAAAAAAGAGCTCGAATGGTAACATTCGGGCTCTTTTTGTTTTCAGACTGCTCCGTAAGATCGGGTATAAAACCCGATCTTACGGAGCAGCATCCTCTCTAGTCTGCACCAAAAATCTCGGCCAACTTTGCTTCCAGCTGCGCGCCGCGCAGTCCGCGAGCGATGATCTTCCCTTCGGCATCCAAGAGGATGGTATGGGGGATAGAGCTTACACTGTACATTTGGGCCACTTCGTTTTTCCAGCCTTTGAGGTCGCTGACTTGTAGCCACTGGAGGCCATCCTGCTCGATGGCTTTGAGCCAGCGGTCTTTGGTATTATCGAGGCTGACGCCCAGGATTTCGAAGCCTTGTGCTTTATAGGTATCGTAGACGCGCTTGACGTTGGGGTTCTCTTTCCGGCAAGGGCCACACCAGCTCGCCCAGAAATCGACCAACACGACTTTGCCGCGCAGGTCGCTCAGGCTGATCGACTCTCCATTGGGGGTGGCTTGTGTGAAATCTGGTGCTTCGCCACCAATCATGAAACTCTTTTGGCTTTCAATCTGCTTGGCCAAATCAGCCGCCGCCTTGGGGTCTTGTTCGCTGAAATGGTCGATAAACTGCTGGGCGTAGGTGCCAAAAGCAGGATGATTCTTTTGCTTCAGGATGGCGATAATCCCGCCAAGGGCTAATTTCTCCGCCATACTTCCTTCGGGGATGGTGGCAAAAGTTGGGTCTACCGCAGCAGTAAAAGCTTCTTTTTCGGTATAGACCTGAGAAAGCGTATTGGTATAATTTTTGAACCCTTCGTACACCCAAGGCAACTCGTGGTAGGCCTCATCCTGCCAGTCGACAAACTGGAAAAATTCGCGGGCGAAGTAGGCAATCTCGTTGTCGTAATTCTCTTCACCGTGGTTGAAGTAACTCAGGTAGGTATTGAGTGCAGCGACCCTACCGAGGAAAGGGTTAGCCGTTTTCAATGAATCCAACAAGCGAATCCGACGCTGATCGACCTCGGCCATCATCTCAATCGACTGTGGCTTGAGAGATTCTTTGCGAAAACTCATCCGGTACATTTGTACCGCTTGTTGGTTGTCTTGATTGATGCTATTAAACTCTTCTTTCAGGGCGTTGTACTGGTCATTGATAACCGAGTTGTTGACCACCGAAGGAGTAGCTCCATTACAGCTGATGTTCAACACTACACCCTCTTCACCGCCCAGCACAATCGGCTGCAAATTTGCCGGATCAGGGCCGAAATAATAAAACCGGTGTCCATCCGCCGGAATTTCAAACTCGTAAACATTGTTGTTCCCACTGGCCGCGACGACAGGCTTGAAAGCGGTGCCATCAAAAGTGTACAAGGCCAAATCCTTGGTACAGGCTTGGGTTTCCGCTTTTACGATAAGTGTTTGCTGTGCCTGAAGCAAAAAGCAGGCCAGCAAGAGGGAGCATAAAATGGTGTAACGCATCGGGTAATAATTGAGATTCTTTATCATTTTTTCAAAAAACAAAATTAGGGCTTATTCAGCGGAATGACAACCCAGTAGATTAAAGCCACCGAATACTTCGATAAAAAGGGGCATCTGGTCGAAACAACGGCTCCAAGGCCAACCTCTTATCGTTAGAAATCGTTAATTTGCTATAGATTATTACCCCAGCGGGCAGGAATCATCAAAAAGATGCCTCTTATTCAACAGTATAAACAATAATAACAACAACATGACTACCCAACGCTCCTATCAATTTGGTGGCAACAACAAAAGCCCTTTTCAGGGTATCGTTGGCATCGTGGTAGGTATCCTTTTTTTGTTTGCTCTTTTCTTCTTTGTCCAGATTCTCTTCAAGATCCTCTGGTTCCTTTTACCGGTGATCGTGATCGCCACGGCAGTCATTGATTATAAGGTGATCCTCAACTATTTTGGTTGGATAGGAAAACTTTTCAAAAACAATGCGCTGGCCGGATTGGCAATGAGTGCGCTTACCATTATTGGTGCGCCAGTCGTGGCACTTTTCCTATTAGGGAAGGCTTTGCTCCGCAAAAAAATAAAGGACGTACAAACGGAGGCAGAACTCCGCCAAAACGGCGAATTCGTTGAATACGAAGAACTGGACAGCGAAACGATGGATTTGCCGCCGTTGGAGTCGCCCTTGCGTGCCGATCCACCACCCAAGAAAGATACGGGCTACGACGACATGTTCCGTTAGTCGCTGCGCTCCTGTACAGGGATATTTAGTAGAGGGTAGAGGATAGGGTCGCCTTTAAGGGATTCCCGTCTCTCTACCCAATGTTCAGGTATGCCTGAACAATCCCTCTACCCCCCTCGGGAACTTTTCCCTCCGCTTGCTGGTTATCCTCCTCAAATAAGCAAATGACATGTATTCAGCACAGCACATTTTCAAGATTTTCGGTAAAGGGTTAGCGCCTTAACGGAAGTCTTATGTCCTGGCTATACAGTGCAAAAGCGCCTTCCGTTGATTCGGGAGGCGCTTTTGTCTTTTGTGGTTCATGCTTGTGTAGCGTAATGGGTTAACGCATCCGTCTGATACGCGGAAGATTGGTGATTCGAGTCCATCCACAAGCACCTCATATCCCTTCAAAGCATTGCTGGCGATGCACCGGATTTTTGCTCCGGGTAACCAGGTTCGATTCCTGGTGGGGGGACTTTTTAAACTCAAAAAGGGAACTTAGCAAAGATGGTCTATGCGCCGGATTGAAGCTCCGGATATGGTGGATCGTTACCACCAGTTCCCGCATTTTGGAGGGAGGTCGGTGCTACCTCCAAAAGTCAAAACACCACCCCCACCCCTAACACCACCGTTCTGCTAGGCAAATAATGATTGCGGCGATCAACACCTGGTGCCAGGCGATTGGCATCTATGGGGGCATTTTGCTGACTACCAAAGGCTGTGGGGCCCAAATCTTCTAAAGAGGGCTCCGGATCAGCTCCGGTGTAGTTGGTAATGGTGATCAGGTTTTGACCCGTAAGGGAAATCTGGAGGGATTTATTACCACCATTCTTACCTAATGAGAAGCTACGGGCGATACGCAGATTGTCCAGCTTCAGAAAATCAGCTTTTTCTACGTACAGCGAAGAATACCGGGGGACACGGAGCTCATCAATCGCTAATTCCGTATCCACAAAATTGTAAAACCGCGTTCCGAAAACCTGCCGGGGTTCGTAATAAATCCTTTGCATGTTCACCAAGCTGTGACCAAATGCTCCCCGCAAAAATAGTTGTACCTGCCATTGTCCGGTGCGCAACTGATGGCTCCAGCCCAATTCAAAATCAGGCAAACCATTTCCTAGGTACCGAAAATCTCCTTCTGATGAAAATGCCGACCCCGCATCTGTAACCAATTGCCCATCCTGGTTGACGTCTTCCAAAACCTGGTTTCCTCCTGCGACGACGCCCGTGAAGACCGGCCCCACAATGGCACCTAGCTCCGCCCCCGTCCGTACAGTTACGGCCGGATTGAAAAATGGACCGCCACCCTCCGTCGCAAAATAAGGGCCATACTTCTCATCAGCGTATCGCGTGTTAAAGGTTGAAAAAATCACTCCCGTTGAATAATCGAATCTAGTCGTTTGCGCCAACTGCAGGCTGAGCCCTAGCTCCATACCTCTGGAGCTCAATGCATTGAGATTGCCGTAACGCTGACTAGATCCCACAAATTGCAGTGTGATCCAATCCTTCACCTCCCGGATGTACCCATCAGCAAAAACCGTCACTCCTCCTTTCTGAAAATCGAAGCCGATGTTCATTTCCTTTTTTTCTTCCCACTTAAGGGAAGGATTACTCGTCCAGCGGATATTTTCGACAATAGAGTTATTTGTTTGCTGAATCAAAACGACCCTCTCCTGGGATAAGCCTCCGCGATCTGGCAGTCCGCCGGTCACGCCGTAGCCCACTCTTAGTCGGAATTGATCGATCTTCTCCATGTTCCACAACTCCTTGAAATTGATGGCCGCTCCGATCCCCGGGAAGAGGCCCCAGCGATTGTTTTCTCCCAATTTACTGGCACCTTCGTAACGCAAGGAAGCATTCAGCACCAGCTTATCCGCAAAATCGAAGTTCATGCGCCCAAAAAAGGCCGACACCTTATTCGACCAGGCATTATTGATGGTATCCGTACGCGTAGCTACATCCACCCATTTTTCGTAGCTTCCAATCCGCTTGGTGCCAATTAAGTCCGGGTTGGCAAAACCATACAAGCCCAGGAATTGATCCTCGTGATTACCATCCTGATAAGCGGCACCCAACATTAAATCCATGGTCGACTTACGGTAGGATTTCTGGAAAGTGCCAAACAATTCGTACAGAGAAAAAGCATCTTCTTGGTCGTTAAGATCCGCTCGGCCTTTGTTTTCGTCCCTCGGGCCATAGGCATTACCCCGAAAGTAAGACTGAGGAGAATAATAAGCCCTTTCGTTGGAGAATACCTGCTGGTAAGCATACCGGAAGTTGAGCGACAAGCCAGTACCGATTTTATACTTCAACAAGGCAGCGGTGTTGAAGGCCTGTAATCTACCATCTCTTTCGTTCTGCTCAACCAATGCTTTTGGGTTGAAAGCATCGAAAAGGCCTACGCTCTCAAAGTAGCCGCCAAATTGTTCCGTATCTAACGGAAACGGACTGTTCTGGGCCAAGATAGGATTGGTGGGATTGAAAGTCACCGCATACCGAAAAGCTTCATTGAAGCCAAGTTGGCTGTTTTGGTCGGTAAAGGAAGCAGTTACCTGTACCTCAAGCATATCCTCTATGAGCTCACTAGCAATATTCATCCTGGTATTGATGCGACTGAACCCGGATTTATTCAATACACCTTCAACTTGCCGGTAATTTCCGGCCAGCTGGTAGTGGGTGTTTCCACGCTGCCCCGCTACTGCCAAGCGATGGGTGTTAGCGATACCATCGCGTTGAATCTCCTCCAACCAATTGGTCGTAGCGCCAAAGTCGGCACCTTGCTGTTGACGAAACGCGGCGGCATCAAGGACTGCTACTCCTGGATAGGCCGTCGAAATGGCCGCCTGTCCTTGATAAGAAAAGATCGTTGTGTCTTTTGAAAAATCACTCCCCACCGTAGAAATGAGCACGACACCATTAGACGCCCGGATGCCGTACATGGCTTGGGAAGCCCCATCTTTAAGGATGCTCATGGAAGTAATATCGTTAGGATCGACGTTCTGAATAGAGGCTCCTACCACGCCGTCAATGACATAAAGGGGCTGTTGCTGAGCATAGGAAGACAAGCCCCTGATACGGATAAGGCTCATCACGTTGGGGTCGCCGCCCCGGTTGTATACCTGTACCCCAGGCACTCTACCTTGAAGGAGCAGTAAGGGGTCGGAAATCAAACCCTGGTTAAAATCTTTTTGAGCAATCGTGACAACTGCTCCGGTTTTGTTTTGCGCCTGGTAGCCCCCATCGTTAAGCGGCATGTCGACACCTGCGATTTCTTGAGGTATTACGCCCCCCACTAAAGTATCTTGCTGCGCGAACAACGATGCTACACTGAGTAAGAAGAAGCTGCCGAAAAGAATACTTTGTAAATGGAGGGCCTTTGGTAAAATCATACTTGTTTGTGTGTGTGTGTGTGTGTGTGTTAAGGTGATAAAAGTTACACCCTTTTACTTTATTGGCTCTTCCTATTTTTGGGGAAACATCAATACTCATTGGGTTCTGATCATTTTTCTAACGGTTGCCAACCCGCCGCACTGGAGCGAAGCGGAAGTATGGACGGGTTGGCAACCGATGGGCGCGTTTATTTATATTTTCTTCCTTACGCTCTATAAGCAACTGCTCTTTGTACTTTTGTCGCTATTTTCTTCCTAGTTGATTTATCTTGAGCAATTTCATACTCTTGCTTCTTAATCATTAATTTCCACCAAACTAATGCAGGAACAAGCGTACCTGAATGTTCTTCTAAGCTATAAATAAATTCCATGTTAGGGGATTCTCGATTATTTATAACTCTGCTAAGCTTTGTATAATGGACGTTTAGTTCTTCTGATAATTTCTTTTTGGTTCGCTTTAAGATTCTAGTATACTCTTCTAATTGAGTACCGAAATCCATAGATTTTTCATAATCCCTGTTTTCAATATAGTCTTCAAGTTGATAGCGGAATCTCAAAAGGTCGGAGTAAGTTCTTTGATCTTCTGTTGTTTCAGAAAGCAGTTTCATTCTAAATGCTCTCAACTCTTCATTTACCTTTTCTTTTTCTTCAGCGGTCAAATCAGCAGGAATCAGCATAGCGTCAGCTATTTCCTCATCAGTATACTGTTTGCGCAGCTTTTCATATACTTTTTCGTAATTACTCATCTTTTAAATATTTTGTAATGATAGACTGGGCAACCTCTAGAAAAACAACCATACTCCTACCTGTCATAAGAAACCCAAACTTCTCCTGATAATAATTGACCAGTCGGGTTTTGGGCACAAGGGATACAAAACCATCATATCCTTTTTTAAAAGACATTTCACAAGCAAATCCAATCAAACAGCCAGGAATACCATCGATTTCTTTTTCCTTACCTCGATAAGGGATCGCCGATTCTATCAAATTTATATGAATTCTTAGTTCTTCACTTACATCCGTTAATGAAATTAAGCCGAGTAATTCAGTGCTACCTGATCTTACTATAGCGTATACTTCATTTGCTTCTTCTAGTGACCAATCGAACTCGAATTTTTTACCCCCTTTTAATTTCTTGATCTTAGCTTTAGTGAGCTTCTTTATCTTTCCATTGATTTTGTTTCCGGTTTTAGTATCTACCAGATTCATATGCCCCTTCGTTTACTTACAAAAATACTAATTTTTATTTACAAAATCAATAAATATTTTTGCAAAAAAAACACACGCTATGTTTTTATTTATAAAAACCAGTCTTTTTCTAGTTCATCTTCTTTCATAAAACAAAAATAGCCCCCCTAATCACTCGCCATCGCAATCGTCGCCATACTCAATCTCGTAGCTGGCAAGGCCAACAGTTGTGTAGCACAAGCTTCCAACGTAGCGCCGGTCGTTAGTACATCATCGACCAGCAAGATATGTTTTCCCTGAACGAGTTCCGGCTTTTTTACCCGAAAGGCGGTCTGTGCATTTTCTAGTCGTTCCTGACGTGATTTGCGGGTCTGTGATTCGGCGTATTCCGGGCGTTCGAGGGCGTAAGGATAGTGAGGAATTTCCATGCTCTCGGCCAAGCCACCTCCAAAAGCAGCGGCTTGATTGTAGCCCCGCTGGTGTTGCTTACGCGGATGGAGGGGTACAGGTATGATGGCTTCTATGTCTTGAAAATGGCTTTGCTCTCGCAATTGCTGCCCGAACAGTAGGCCCAGTTGATGCCCGATCTCTGGTTTGTGATCGTATTTGAGTTGGTGGATCAGGCGTTGTACCCGGCCGGATTTTGAAAAATAGTATTGAGCGGCACCGGTTTCCAGCGGTACTCTGCCCCAAAAGACTTCGGTGAAAGCGTTTTCCTTTTGCTCGTGTTGCTTGGTTTTGGGTAACTGAAATTCACAGCTCAAACAGAGCAACTCGTTATTAGGGGGTAAATTATTCCCACAGGCCAGGCAGAGCTTGGGATAAAGCAGGTTGAAAAAATCATGCAGCCAACGAAAATGGCGAGTAGCAGTAGTAGTCAAAGCCGATTGGTTTTAAAAACGAATCTCCATAGAGCGCTGCGCTTGGCACGCAAAAACTTTACTAAACTACTAAATTTGTCCGATAATAAAAATTTCATCCACCGCCGCATAGCCCACGAATTACAAACAGGATATAACGCGTACAGGAGGAACCATTTCCCTTTATTATCTCTTAGTGTTTTGATAAAAATAAAGCCTTTAAACCCTAAAACAAACCCCGATGATTAAGGAATTCAAAGAGGAGTACCGATGGTTGAGCAACTTCTACCTGGTTGATATCCGGTACGAAGGTAAACGCTTCGCTTCGGTAGAATACGCCTACCAAAGTGCCAAAAGTAATGACCGCGAATGGAAAAAACTGTGTAAAGAAGGTAAGCTTAAGCAAAGCAAAATCAAGCGCCAAAGTAAAAACATCGAGCGGGTCGCCAATTGGGACAGCATCAAAATTGACGTGATGAGGACCTGTCTCCATGCTAAGTTTACGCAGGAACCTTTACGGACGCTGCTCCTCGAAACAGGTGATCAATATCTACAGGAAGGCAATACCTGGGGCGACACCTTCTGGGGGGTAGACCTGGAAACTGGTGAAGGCGAAAACCAGCTGGGCAAGCTTCTGATGGAAATCAGAGCAGAACTGAAGCACATTTAGATTTTCAGGCAAAACCTTATCTTTCGAAAAAAAGCATGTACCACTTACGCCCACTCTTTGCCTGCCTCGTGCTCGGATGTCTGATCATTAGTTGCAAGCAATCAACAGCATCTTCCTCTCCTGCAGAACCCGAACAAATCCCGGCAGATTGGCTGTTCCGTCAGCGGGCTTTTCCTTTCGGGGAATTGGATGGTGTGGCCTATAAAAATGCGCTGAAACACCGCACACTTCTCGCCGAAGCACAACAAGCCAACGCTGCCAACAAAGACTTGACGACGGCCCTCTGGCAATTTGCTGGGCCCATTAATGTTGGTGGCCGAATCACCGATGTGGAAATGACACTCGGCACACCGGGTACTATTTTCGTGGGTGCTGCCGCTGGTGGCGTCTTCCGTTCCAGTGATATGGGAGCGAGTTGGGAAGCCGTTTTCGACGACATGCCCAGCCTCGCGATTGGAGATATTGCCCTGGCCCCCAGCAATGAAGACATCGTCTATGTAGGCACCGGCGAAGCCAATGCTGGCGGCGGATCTATTGCCTACGATGGCTTGGGCGTTTTTCGCTCCGAAGATGGCGGCTCCTCCTGGGAAGCGCGTGGACTGGAAAATGTAGGTAGCATCGGGCGCGTATTGGTTGACCCACTCGACGCCGATCGGCTTTACGTCGCTGCTATGGGTACGCTGTTTGCCAATAACGACCAAAGAGGGGTATACCGTAGCCTTGATGGAGGCAATAGCTGGGAGCAAGTGTTATTCCTCTCCGACAGTACTGGTGCCGTAGATTTGGCTTTACACCCTTCGGATCCCAACACCCTCTACGCTGCCATGTGGGAAAGGATTCGTCGGCCAGACCGGCGGCAATATACTGGCATCACTTCTGGCATCTATAAAAGTACCGACGGCGGCACTACCTGGCAGGTACTCGGCAACGGTTTGCCTACACTTGCCTCCGAAAAAGGGCGAATCAGCTTGGCTATCGCGCCCTCCGATCCCAACCGCATTTATGCTGGCTATGTCAATAGCAATGGCTATCTCGCCAATATGATGATCTCGGAGAATGCCGGGGCCAGTTGGTCCAACCTGCCCATTACGGACCTGGGGATTGCTCCCTTCGATTGGTGGTTTAACCGGGTGGTGGTACACCCTACCAATGCGGACAAACTCTATTATGTAGGGTTTAATATCAACGAATACCTTCCGGAAGAACAACGCTGGACCTTGGCCTTCGCAGGCGTACACGTAGATCAACACAGTCTTTGGATTGCTCCCAATGACCCCGACTTCATGCTCCTGGGCAATGATGGTGGCCTCTACTACAGTGAAGATGCTGGCCAGACCTACAGCAAATGGGAGAACCTGCCCATCACCCAATTTTACACCTGTGAGATAGACAACCAGCAACCTGAACGCCTCTACGGTGGCACCCAAGACAATGGTACCAATCGTACACTTACCGGAGCTGATGACGACTGGGCTCAAATTTATGGTGGCGATGGCTTCCGCGTATTGGTTGACCCTACCGACAACAATTACGTTTACGCTACCTTTCAATACGGCAACATTGCCCGCTCGACTGATGGTGGCAACAGTTTCATAGCTGCGACCAACGATCTCAGTGGCAGCCGTCGCAACTGGTATACACCTTATGTATTAGACCCTACGGATCCGTCCAGGCTTTTCCTAGGTGCAGAACGTGTCTACCGTTCTGACGACCGAGCACAGAGCTGGACGCCCATCAGCCCTGACCTTAGCAATGGAAGCACAGGTACCAACGGCCTCGTTTTTGGCACCATCACCTCACTCAGCGTTTCTGCGCTTGACAACCAGGTCATCTGGGTAGGCACCGATGATGGCAATGTGTGGGTCAGCACCAATGGCGGTACCACCTGGACTTCATTATCGGCCGATCTGCCCGAACGTTGGGTCACTAGCATCACTGCTGATCCTAATGATCCAGCCTCGGCTTACCTCACCTTCTCTGGCTACCGCTTTGGCACCAACATGAGCCACGTTTACTTCACCGACGATTACGGAGCAACCTGGCAAGACCTCAACGGTGATCTGCCCGATATCCCGGTCAACGACCTGGTGATCCATCCCGATAACGGAACCCTGTTTTTAGCCACCGATATAGGCGTCTTCTTTTCGGAAAACAATGGTACCAACTGGCAATTACTGGGGCTGGAAATCCCACCTGTCATCATTACGGACCTCACCTTGCATTTGCCAACGGAAACCCTGGTGGCAGCTACTTTTGGGCGTTCGCTCTGGAAAATCCCGATAGGTACCGACGTAAATACAAGGCAAGCAACGGCACTTTCCCTGGATTGGAGCGTTTACCCCAATCCCACCCGCAACCAAGCACAAATAAAGGTAAGCATAGCACACGAAGGGCCTTACCAGTTGTTGGTTTTCAACTCCTTAGGGCAGCAGGTAAGCCAAATTTTCAATGGCCGACTTTCCACTGGTGAACATCAACTAGCTTTGGATGCAACGGGTTGGCCGAAAGGCAATTACTTTTTGCAATGGCATAGTAGCAACCAGGTGAGTAGCAGGAGATTGGTAGTAGAATAGGTATTGATAGCCTTGTTCTGCTGGAACAAGTTTTGCGGTAAGCGCCAAAACAGCCTCCAGCAGAACAAGGCTAAAAGATCAAACCTAAAATTTCCACTGATTATCTCCTTTTACGGCTTCCAGCCTACTGCCGAAGGGATCAACGATGACGAAGGAGGGGCGCTGATCGGTGATCACGGTGCACACTTGGGTACCAGTCTCTAGGCAAAACCTTGTCAGCAATAGTGGTTTTTCACCCTGCCTTAAATGTTGTGGCGCTTGCTTAAAAAGCCCCAATACGATAGGCTCCTCCAGGCCTATTGCCCGCAATTCGCCATTAGGCATTAGCTCATGACGTTGCGCCTTGATGGTAGCCGTTACTTCGTAGCGTCCATCCTGTCGTTCTTTAATGGTGGCTTTTTCAATTTCCAAATCATAAGTGATCCTTCGTTTCAACCAATCATTGATCAAGACGGTATCGGAGGGAGAAGTATGGGTATAGAGTGCTTCCAAAAAATCCAGACTGGTAAAGCTAGGATTGACCTCACAACTGTGCTGCTCCAGCAATGTACGCAGCATCAGATTCATCCGCTGTTCCCCCAGTAGCTCCCGCAAGGCCAGCATAGCAATGAATCCCTTGCCGTAAGCGAGGTAGCTTTCGTTTTGACAAAGGAACAAAGGAGACTCCCTTTTATCAGCCAGCGATCGTTCCTGAAAATATTGTTGCTGAGCGGTTTTACTCAGCTGCCAAACCGCCCCGAGGCCTTCCGATTTTTCCATTACAATGGCTTCGGTGTATTTAGCCAATCCTTCCAACAAAAACGCCGATCCAGCGACATTTTTAGGACATAAGCTTCCGCCCCACCATTGATGAGCCACCTCGTGGATGGTCCGTTTAGCAACCAGATTAAAAGCATCAGAAGCACGGGTGTCTATCATAAAAAGGCGATTTTCGACCATGCTGATGGTGCCCGCCATGGCT
The DNA here is from genome assembly GCF_040784935.1 of Lewinella sp. LCG006. Classification (GTDB taxonomy): domain Bacteria; phylum Bacteroidota; class Bacteroidia; order Chitinophagales; family Saprospiraceae; genus Lewinella. The sequence continues at coordinate 1,276,822 of NZ_CP160680.1, forward strand.
TGCCCACCGAAAGGCCAATGTCCTGGTATTTCCGCAATCCGCAGGTGATCAAGAGGGTAAGCTCCAAAATTATGCTGGCAGTAATCTAATGCCAATTTGGTCTGATCTTTAATCAGCGAGAGGTTCTTGCCGTGTGCAGGATGATAGTAAAACTCCAGCTTGAGTCCCTTGTATTGGCTTTGATCAATTTCATAATGCGCCGAGAAATAATTCAACATGGGCAACGTCGGTAGCTTGCTCTGATAATGATAATAATTGCGCCCCCCCTTAGACCAATGATTCACCAAGTTGCCGGGAGCAATAGCGGTTTGTTGACCAGAAGTAGACAAAAAGCAATTAAAGTGAATTTTTCCTACCGTCGCATTAGGCAAATGCAAGGAAGCTTCCTCCTGGACGATCTCCTCACGCAGCGGCAGGCCACGTCGAATCCTCTCTTTTTCATCTCGAATTTCCAGACTCGGCCGATAATTAAGAACCGGATCAAATTCATTACGCATCAGGTAGCTTCCATTGGCTACCAATCCTTTGGCAATGGCAAACCCTTTTTTCTGGTAATAAAGCTCGTAAGTATAGCGCAATGTATCGCCCGGACACAAGGGTGCAGCGAGCTTATACAGGCGGGTATGGAAAAAAGTATCCCGATCTACCAGAGTTCCTCCATCAATGACAAAAGATTCCAATGGGACTCTTTCAGACACGAAAATGGCTGTTACGGCGGTGTCACTTTTATTTTCAACAAGGTAACTGGCCCAAACCCGGTAAGCACCCTTTGCTGTATACAAATCAACCTTTGTATCAATAGCCTTAGGAAACAGCCGGTGAGGTTGGTCCCATTTTTTAAACTTACGTTCGTAAGCTTCCTGAAAATCCAACTGGGTCTTTGGCGATAGATAATCCCCTTCTATATTGACTTGATGGTAGATACAGCCACCTGAAACAATCCAAAGACCCAACAAAACGAGGAACACTAAAGTGAAGCCTTGAGGCCAACTTGTTCTCCGACCATTGGTACGTGACAGCCAAGCCTGCCAGGCTATTCCCCCTAGCAACAACCCCAGCAAAAGCCAGTGCACTGCCAGGTAATGAAACCCCTTGCTGTAGTCGCCATAACCATTCATATCGGTGTAAACAACCTCAGGAAAACCTCCTGGTTGTAGAAGAGGATGGTGAAGCCCCAGTCGAGCGGCTACCGTTGGCTGAAACACTATAATCAGCAAAAAGGTCAGCAACATACCCAGGTACTTTTTGGGGCTAACAACCTGGATAAACAAAGCCAGTAAACTGTAGAAAAGCAGAGGGAGCCCTTCGTAATAAAACAAACTGAGATACAAACCCGGCTCAAAAGTGTAATACCCACTGGCTACTTGAAACCCCAGGCCCAGCAAGATGCTGGTAATCATTAGACTCAAAGGAAGAAGGATCAAGCAAAGCCACTTTGAGAGCAATAAGCTTTGCTTCTTTACCAGCCCTGTATTAATGAGTTCCTCCACATTTAAAGCTCGCTCTCGCCACACCAATTCGCCGCTATAAAACACCAGCAGCAAACTACTCAACCAAGGCAGTGGATCTCGAATGAGCCACAACAATAGTCCTGTAGAAGGATAAAGCTGTTCGCCGTAACTGCCTCCGCTGTAGACCCTGCTGTATATTTCGGTAAATACAATCACGACCCAGATTCCCAAGATGGCCAAATAAGGGAGACTCCCAAATACGTATTGGAGCTCAATCCGCAGCATTGATCTTAAAGCTGGCCACCACTGTTCAGGCACTAGCTCCACCTCTCGGGACACCTCGCGAGCCTTCGCTGGCATGGGTGCTGTCTCCTCCAGCAATGGCTTCCTTTGCGGTAGAAATGTTGGCCGTTTCATTTTGCCCACAACCACGAAACACAAGGAAAAGCCCAGCCACAATAAGCGATTGTACAACAAATAGCCCTCCGGGTGCAGCAAATCATGATTCTTTTGGTAAATCGTCCAGGATTGGGTTTGCTCAAAAAAAGCGGAGATTCCAAAAGGGTCGGCCAAGGCTGCCACCATCAACTGCCCTTCCCCTGGTGGTGTTGCGTTGGCCATCAATGGCGCATTCAGAAAAAGGGCACATATCCAGTACAGTGCATAGATACCCACCGCCGTGGCGTAGGTTGCCAGCGCATTCCGGCTCCAATGAGCCACAACAAAAATTACGCTCCCACAAATGATATTATTGGGGATAATAAACCAAAACCAGGCAGCAACATAATAGGATAAAGCCCCTTCGCCCCACTGATTTCCGGCTCGCTGCAAGGGCAAAACTTCCCCTAATAAACCTCCTAGTAAAAAGGGACTGATGGCCAATACGCCAAAGATGATGACCCCCAAATAACGGCTCCAAAAGAGAGGGCCTGCCCCTATGGGACTACTATCGACCAGGCTGACAAAGTCATACTTCTGGTCGCGTAAAACCCCACTCACCGTGAAGAACATCAAGGGGAATACGACCGCTAATGAAAACAGCGCTGTATGAAAGGCTATTTGAAACGGGCCATTCACCATGATTTGTGGCGATGCATAGCCTTGTACCGTGAGCAATACCCCTAAGCCCAAGAACAACAGTGCAAAAAGCAATAAAGTACGTTGCCGTGACTGATAATAGGCTTCAAAAGATAGTAGTTGTAAAAACATAAAGCACGATTTTTTGGAAGCGGTAAAGAGGAATTGTCGTATTGCTTAAAATAGCGTTGCTCTGCACCCATTTTTAGGAACAGCACGAAAATAAAAAGCGATTTTGTTTTCCAAATAGTTGAATAAGCGCTTCATTTCAAGCCCGTCTGGCCAGCCGGACAGGCGTTTTAACTATTTGGGAAACCTGCCTGCCATCGAGGATGCCGAGCAGGCAGGCTTGAGAAAAATCGCAGTTTATTTTCTGCGCAATACTTAATGATTGAGTGCAGTGAAATAAACGCTTTCCAAATCCGGCTGCAAAGGCAAGAATCCTTCTCCTGGCGGACTATCGGCAAGGACTTGCACTATCTTTTTCCCGGATAAGAGGCGGGTACTGATCACCTTATATTGCTGCTGGTAAGCGGCCAAGTGATTTTTATCAATGGTTTTTTGCCAAATTCTACCCGCTAATGCAGCGCACAATTCTTCTGGATTACCTTGTGCCACAATACTTCCCTGATTCATAATGGCCATTTGTGGACACAATTGGCGTACATCTTCTACCAAATGAGTAGAAAGGAGGACGATAATATTTTCGCCAATCTCACTGAGCAAATTGAGGAAACGGTACCGCTCCTGAGGATCAAGTCCGGCGGTAGGTTCGTCAACAATAACCAGTTGAGGCTTACCAAGTAGTGCCTGTGCAATGCCAAACCGCTGCCGCATACCACCTGAAAAGGTATGAACTGCCCGCTTGCGTTGTGCATAAAGATTGGTCTGCTCGAGGAGTGCAGCCACTTGTTCCCTACGTTGGTGTTTATCGACAAGTCCTTTCAAAAGGGCTAAATGATCCAGCAAACGCTCTGCCGATATCTTGGGATACACCCCAAAGGACTGGGGCAGGTAACCCAAGACCTTACGGATGGCAGCGGGATCATGCAATACATCCATTCCGTTGAAATGAATACTGCCCTGGTCGGGCAATTGCAAGGTTGCCAGGGTACGCATCAGCGTAGATTTACCGGCCCCGTTAGGACCTAATAATCCAAACATTCCATTGCTCAATTGGAGGTCGATGCTACGAAGTGCTTCCACGCCATTGGGGTAAGTTTTAGTGAGACCATTGATGGTCAGAAGATGATTATTCATAACTGTTATTTGCACCAAAACTCCTACCACTACAGCCTGTTTCCAAAGATCAATGTCAAAACAGCCCTTTTTGACCATCAACACTATGGCTGACAGTACCAACCGTGTTGGTGAGCATTAGCGTTGAGTTGGTGTCCATTTTGGAGGTGTTGGTGCATAATTTTGGTAGATACTTACGATGGAGCTTATTTTTGAAGCATGAATAACTTACTCCAACGTTATCGCCCGCTTTGGTTGGGCGCACTGATCACCCTCTTCTTGGTCATTAGCTTACGGGCGATTGGCTTCCTGCTTATCGACCCTAGCGAAATGGGCCCCAATCTGGTCATCTTCACTTTTTGGTGGCTGTTGCTGGCTTTTTTGCTGTACCGTTTTGATCGGGTTGCCCACAAGATGAAGCTACTTGGGCACCTGGGTATCATGGCATTTTTGCTAATCGCCGCCATTGTGGTGGGCAGTTCCTCCGCTTTCGACGATAACCCGCTGACCATCACACTGCTGATTGCTGCGGCACTCTACCTATTCCGCTGGCTCGTGCCCAATTTTTTCCGTCTTTATCAATGGTTCATCATCGGTAGCTACCTGGTTTTGCTAACTATTTTTGCGGTCGCTCGATTTAAGCCTGCTTATTTTGAAGCCCATTCCGATGTTTTGTACGCCGCTTTTTTTTGGCCCGTGCCCTTGCTGCTGGCACTATGGGTTTACCAACAATGGAAGTGGCTAAAATCTATCCGCGCGGAAAAGGCGGAGGCCGAACTCGCACTACTCAAATCCCAGATCAATCCTCATTTTTTCTTCAATACCCTCAACAACCTCTACTCCCTCACGGTAGAGCAGTCGCCAAAAGCACCAGAGATGATCGTGAAGCTATCGGAGATGATGCGCTATACCATCTACGAAGGAAAAAAGGAGTGGGTGCCGGTGTTGGAAGAAGTACATTACTTGCAAAATTACCTCGAGCTACAAGAGATCAGGCACCACCACCAGGTGAACATCAGTTTCTACCAAGAGCTTGAGCCAGGAGTGCAAGTATCGCCCTTATTGTTTATTGTCTTGTTGGAAAACGCCTTCAAACACGGGGCCGAGCATTTGCTGAAAGATGCTTATATTCAACTTCAGCTTGTCGCAAAAGAAAGCCAAATCACTTTTTCTGTCGAGAATAATTTCGATCCCGAAGTACTAACAAGCAGTACCGACGGGATTGGCCTGGAAAACCTTCGTCGACGGCTGAACCTCGTCTACCCCGGCAACTACACGCTCAAAACAATAAAGACTGACAACACTTACCAAGCCATATTAACCATCGGATAAACTCACCCCTATGATCAAATACCTCATTGTCGACGATGAACCCCTGGCCCACCAACTTATCCGTAAATTTGCCCAGGAGCTTCCGCATTTGCAGTTGGTACAGCAGTGCTACAACGCACTCGAAGCCATGGCTTATCTTCGTCAACATCCGGTCGATCTAATCTTTCTTGACTTACACATGCCTCGCCTCTCTGGGTTCGATTTTCTGCGTACGCTGGGCCAGCCACCCAAGGTGATTGTCACCACGGCCCACAAAGAATTTGCCCTTGAAGGCTATGAACTCAATGTGGCCGACTACCTCCTCAAGCCCTTCAGCTTCGAAAGATTCCTAAAGGCCATCAACAATGCTTTTCCGGTGCAAGGCCCTCCCCCACCCACCACTATGGTAGCTGAACCCTCCACGACGGTACAGCGCCTTTTCGTCAAAGGTGACAAGGTCTATCATCATCTCCACCTGCCCGATATCCTGCTGCTTGAGGCTTACGGCAGCTATACCAAGGTACATCTGCTCACAGGGATGCTGCTCACCCATACTCCGCTTTCTTTTTATCTCCAACAGCTCCCGTCCGCTACATTTCTGCGCGTCCACAAATCCTTTATCGTTGCCACGCCCAAGATCGATCGCATTGCTGGCAACCGTATTTACATTGGCAGCCATGAGGTGCCTATCGGGCAGACTTTCAAGCAGCAGGTGATGGCCTTGTTGCCTTAGAAAAAGGCTATTCGGGGATCATGCTAGGCTGTGCTGGCCACTGCTTGCTCCGTTCTTAGGGGTGAGCGCAGGGCTTCCCACCTCCGTCACTTTGTGACACCTCCGCCCGAGCGGAGGATAGTGATTTTGCTTGAGCGGAAGTGGCCACAGGACGAAGGAGGCACATCGCTAGCGGATGCGCTAGGGATGGTAACCAGGCCCGTTGAGGGCAGCCCCTTAGGGCCGATCCCGCCAGGCGGGAGAGTGGTGGACAGCCCGACCCGAAGCTTTGCGAAGGGGAGCGCCCAAAAAAACCAACGGGGACTCAGTTGGACGTTCGGCAAAAGGCCGTAGAGGGATACGGATCGCTTCGCGGTCCTATGGTAGATAATGATGCCTATTCGTATAAATACATTCATACATTCACGTATTCACAAGCCACTCCCTGCGTCTACCGCGTGGTGCACGCCCCACCTAGTGGATCATAAATGCATAACAAACAATGTATTAGACGCTTTTTCGGATACAGATTCTCCACCCCCGGCCTTCGGCCATTTGTACGACTTCTCACCCCCGGCCTTCGGCCACCCCCGCCAGCGGGGGACATTGTTCAGGGTTGTTGTCCTGTTTTCGGCAGGGGGTGTTGTTTCTTCTAGCATCACCCAAATGTGTTCCGCTGGAGCGACCGATCCACGGGATCAAGGTCTACCAGCGGCACATCAGGCAGGCTGTGCAGAACTTAGTGCCCAAAGCACTAGTTCAAAACCGAGGCCAGAGCGGTCAGATCTGTTTCGTAGAGCTGGTAAAATTCTTCTACGTAGGGGCGGCGGTTATAGTCATTTTTGGCAAAAGCTTGTCGGGCTTGGGCTAGATAGCGGCGAGCTTGGGCAGTGTGACCTTCTTGTGCGTGGGTTTTGGCGAGCCAGTAAAGGAGGTCGGCATTGTAATCTTCGAGCGTGAGGCCGGTTTCGAAGGATTGGATAGCGGTGGCAGGGTCGCCCATCTTAAGGTAGGCAATGCCGCGGAAGAGAAAAGTCTCGGGAGCGATGTATTTGAAACCGGTGACACCCGTCTCGTACTTGATATGCTGATCGAAATAGCTGATGGCAGAAGGGTACTGCCCCAACTGCAAGTAACAGATGCCCCGCATAAAGTCGACGCTGACAGATTGGGGGTAATCGACCACCCCGGGAGTGATGGTGTCGAGGCGGTTGAAGTCGGTGAGGGCACGCTCGTAGTCGTGATAGAAATAGAGGTAAAGATAGCCGCGCCAGCCGGTCCAGCCGAGAGGATCGAGGTCGGCAGCTTTGCCATAGTAATGGGGAAAGGCCGAGGCGATACCGCGCTTGAGGTAGGGTACGCCGATCTCGCGGTAGACCAATGCATTATTGGGGTCTAGCGTGCGCGCTTCTTCGAGGATCAGTTGGCAGGCTGGAGAACCTTGATAGTAGTTGCTAATACCATCAACGAGGGTTCTAGCCAGTGCTGTTTTTTCTTCAGGTGAGAAGGATTTACGGTACCAATGATGCCTTTGCTGGCCGCAAGAGGTGAATAAAACCAACAACAGAAGCGGCAACAGGAGGAGATGTTTTCTTTGAACCATATTAGAGATTTGTCTGGGCAAATTCGTGAATTTGCCCAGATTTGTGATTTCGCAAAAGCAAAACAGCATTTTGTATATGCAGTGACGTAGGCGAAGCCAACGCCGAACAGGGATTAAGGTAAAATTTCCAGGAGCACACCATCGCGAAATTTTAGGGTGAGATAGGCGTAGGTGTCGACGGGTTCGTTGCCGAGTACACCGGCTTCCCAATCGGTGAGCCCTTGCAGGATATTGAAACAGTGCTGAACCAGAGGCTGTGGAAATTCTATTCTTCTGAAGTCGAGGTCGGCCTCTTCGGTAATGAATCGTCCGGCTTGGCCTTCACAGTTGATCACGAAACGATAAGTGAGGTAGCCAGAGACGCCGATGCTAAGTGTGGTATCAAGTTGCTCTTGGAAGACGGCCTCCAGGCCACGTTTTCCGAGGCGGTAGCCCGCATCGGGATAGCTGTTGTAATAGTCGTGGATTCGTTCTTCGGGGTGGCATATATTAAAGGCCGTACCATTGTCCATAGTATTAGCAGGGTTGATGTAGCCTACGCGCTTGGGAGCGGCGGCACGCCGTTTCAGGAAGGTTTTATGGGGCATTTGCTCCACCAGTTCCATCCTTACTATTCCCTCTTTCTCAACGTGCATTTCCCGGGCATAGAGCCCCATGCCTTTGAGGTAGGTATCGCGGATTTGGGCTTGAAATCTGCGGTCTTCACGCTCGGGGTAGTGATAGTGTTGTTCGCGTTCTTTGTAAAATATTTTAGCGGGTTGGTTGTCGAGTAAACTGTCGATACGATGCGTTTGTCGCAAGAGAAACTTTTCTTCCGTTTCTTGGTTGAAAGTGGTTTGGGTTTCCAAGCGAGCGGTGTCCCCCTGCCAGTTGAGCAGTACGGGAGAAATTATGGTGGCAGGAAACGTATCGCCTTGCCAATATTGTTCCTGTTGCTCAACAATTTGTTGATGATCTTGAAAAAAAGTCAGCCTGCGATCGAGCGGTTGAAAGCCCGCATCGTAGGTGGTAATTTCCAGACGATCATCCGCTGCCAGACGATAGAGATGGTAGCGGATGTCGGTAGATTTGTTGTACCCATCAGCGCTATTATAATGGAGATAATATTTGTTGACTACCCCCTTGCGGAGCAACTCGGTAGGCGGAAGATAGTCGGCAGCAGTCCCAAGCGGAGAGATCGTTGGTCGGCAAGCGGCAAGCAAGCAGGCGAAGCCTATACAGAAGAACAGGTGTTTCATTGGCAAAGGATGATTTCGAGGCCGCCTAAAATAATCGTTTTTTAACGGCGCAAAGTACTTAAGGGTTTTGCTTAACATTCTATTTGCACAATTAAAACCGGCTACCCCATTACAGGGTAGCCGGACCGCTTACTTATGAAAAACTGAGTAATTCTTTTTGTCTATTTTGGGGAAAGAGCCGATTTTCTTCGTTTTGGGGTACCTCTTGCTTCTCTCTCCGCCTCCCTGGTGCATACGCCTTCAAAGCGGAGAACAAGTACGGCAGGAGATTTATCCCAGTACCAAGTACCTCGTACCCAATACCTTTTTTACTGCTTTACCACCATTGTCTGCGCTACCGCTTCACCAGATTGTACACGCAACAGGTAGGTGCCGCGGGCAAGCCTACGAGGCGTTGGCCACTCCAACTCCGTCATCTCCTGCTGGTTGGAGATCACCTCCTGATGTACCAGCTGTCCCACCATATTGTACATGCTGATGGTCACTTCATCTACCTCCGGCAGCTGGATGGTGACCAGGGCGGTGGTGGTGAAGGGGTTGGGAGTGGGGGTTAGGGTGAGGGGGGTGGGGGTGGGGGTAGATGAATGATTTAATTTTCTATTTCCCGGATTTTCCACCTCACCAGGATTGAAATCACTAATATCTAATACCCTCCCATTTTGTACTGTTCCCATTAATGCAGGTGTCTCTTGAGCAAGACTCAATAATGTATTTTTTAAAACGTCTGCTCCTGGATGTACTCCGAAGTTGTTATAATAATAGAAAATCTGAGCGAGTGCAGCAGTGACTAGTGGAGCAGCAAAGGAAGTGCCATTAGAGAGAAAGTAATTTACCCCGTCGGTAGTAAGGACATTCTCGGATTCAGCTGCAATTTCAAAAATATATTGATCTTGATTTGTATTATCCCAAGGTAGCGCAAAACAGTTTTGCGTACCAGCCACTGAAATCTCATTAGCATAGGGCATGGTTCCTGGAAAAACATTACCTGAAATCAATCCTTGATTACCCACACTACTAACAAGCATAATATTATTTGCACCGGTTGAATTATTAAGAAGTCTACCCCAAGTTGCTGACAAAATATAAGCTATTTCGTCAATGTCAACATTGCTTGGAAAAACAATATTCGCACTGAAATTCAAAATAATCATATCCCCTGAACTCCATAGACCAGAATTAATATTATCCATTATGTAATTTATTATCTCAATAAGAGTTGCAACTGTAGCTGTCCCATCACTGTTAAAAACTGGAGCACTAGTATACTCAACATTCTCCAACTCAGTTTGTGAAAGTATATTATCAATTACTGAATAAACTTTTTGTCCATGAGTTCCCCCCAGATTTTCTGGTCCAGATGCTAATTGAATAATCCCTATACCAGGCCCAAAGACAAGCTGATCAATAATAATAATTCTAACAGCTCCGGAGGGATCAACTCTTTCAGGTACGGGGCTAAACAATCTAGAATTCGCCTCCTCATCACAATAAGGCAAAGGATCAAAAGTACCATCCTCATTGAAGGCTCCATCTTGCTCTAGTTGGAGGAGGAGGTTGAGGTTGCCGTTGTTGATGCTGGCAGAAGTGTTAGTGTTTTGTCCCTCTTCACCTTCTTGGATATTGATGTAATACAACAGCGCTTCCACATCATTAATAATAGTCGTTTCTCCACTTTCAGTAACGGTGATAGGAAATTGAATTCCTTCCCAAAGTTCAATTCCATCACCGATGTTGGTGGTAGTGGTAATGCCAAAAAGATCGCGCACCGCCTGCTGCTGGGTATGGGTCGTTCCTCCCACATACTCTACGATAAACTCATCCGCGACAAAGTTTTGGGCGAACAAGGCTACCGTGAAAAATAATGCTAAAAAAGTACTTACAACTGTTTTCATCTTTGTTCTTATCTTGTTGATTGAATAATCTGTCCTCTATATAAGCTCAAAAAGGGCAAAACGTGACATTTTTTTTCTTGTTTTTTTCTTTCTGAGGCAACAAGCACAAAAAAAACAAAGAAACAAACCACCCAAACATCTCGTAATCAAATGTTTAAAAATATAAATCTCACTTATAGGATATTTGCATTAAAAAATAATCTTTTCCTACTCTTCGTCTGCTCATTGATCTCATTTAAGCAATTACGAGGGCAGTCTGCCGACTCTTTAGTCCATGATTTGGCCGATAATGCCGAGAAGATTAACAATATTGGTAGCTTTCCCTTTTTAGAGAAGGCATTTTCGCTGTGTAAAGAATATGGCTGCGCTGATTCTACAATTGCACGGTTATATCAGCGAAAAAGTATTGCTACTTTCTATGGTTATGACAATTATGATCTATCCCTAAGTTATACTGACACTGCAATTTACTTTTATGAACGGGCATATGGCAAAAGTCATATCGTTACCGTAAACTCTCATTATAACAAGGGTGTCATTCAATCTATTATTGGCAGATCTACTCAAGCAAAAAACACGATAGAAGATGCAATCAATTTCCTTAGCACAATCAAAAATTTAGAAAAAAAAGACTCTATCTGGATTAGCTGGAACTATGAATTAATGAGAATTAACAGAAAAATAGGAGACCTTACAACATCTGAAATTTTATGTAATTCAATACTAGGAAATGAATTTTTATTCCCATTAATAGAGGATTATACTAAATCCAGTTTAGGATTAATATATATGGATCAGGCCAAGTATACTGATGCTAAATCTCTGTACTTAAGCTATATTAACACTCCAAACCACTCACCAAATCAAGCCATTAATGGCAATTTAGCGTTAGCATATTTAGCATTAGGTGAAACTCAATTAGCAGAACCTCTCTTATTAAAAAAACATAGTTTTCATTTAACAAATATCCTATCACTTAACTCAAACAACAACAAAGCCTTCCTCTCCAACTCCCACGCCAACCTCCTCCAACTCTACCTCCAAAAGAAAGCATACGACCAGGCTGAATATCACTACTCGGAGGCATTGCGCCTGCTACTGGAAGTAGACAGCACCGGCCGCCTGCCGCGCTTCGCGGAAATCTACTTCAAAAAAGGGAAGTTGGAGCATGCGCTGGGGAAATACGATAGCAGTCTGGCCTTTTTGGAGAAGGCCATGCAGGTGGTGGCTCCGGAGTTGAAAACCACTGGGGCCGATGAGAACATCAGTATTGTTGGGCCGTTTAAGCGGGTGATTGAGATCATTGGTTTTCGCGCGCGCGTGCTCGCCAGCAGAGGAGACCCCAAAGGCGCGCTCCAGGATGTGGCCCTGCTCAATCGACTGGTGACGCAGAGCCGGCGGAGCTATCAGTCGTCGCTTTCGAAATTTTACCTCATCCAGCAGGTGATGCCGGTTTATGAGTTGGGCATCCAGCTCAATCGACAATTGTATGCCCGAACTGGCAAGCAGCAGTACCTTGAACAAGCCTACGCCCTCAATGCCCGCAACAAGGCCATCCTCTTGCTCGAAAGCTTGCAAAGTGATCGCGCCATGACTTTCGCCAAACTACCGCTATCGGTGCAGGAAAGGGAAAAAGAACTCCGCGATGCGCTCTCCGAACAGGAGGGCTTCCTCTATGATGCTTACCAAAACGATAAGCCTATTGATAGCTTGCAAAGTGTGGTCTTTGAAAAGGAACAGGCCTACTTTCAGTTTATCCAGCAACTCGAAAAAGACTATCCGGCCTACTACCAGCTCAAATACAGCGCAGATCAACCTCCTCTGGTGGCCGATGTACAAAAACAACTGCACAAGGACCAGGCCATGCTCGAATATTTTGTGGGTCAAGACAGCATTTACACCTTCCTCATGGATGGCAAAAACTTCAAGGTCTTCGCCAAAGCTACGCCCGCTGGGCTCACTGATTCGGTGGAGCTGTTCCGGGAACTGCTCACCAATGGCATCGAAAAGGATTGTGAGCAGACCTACCTCCGGCTGGGGCGCTATTTCTACCATCTGCTATTGGCAAAACCACTGGCGCAACTCGGTGACCAGAAAAACAGGTTGGTGATCATCCCCGATGGGCTGCTCAACTATTTATCCTTCGAAGCACTGCTCTACAAAGACATCCCTCAGATGAACGGCGCCGACGGCTTCCTGATCGAAAAATATGCGTTTAGCTATGCCTATTCCAGCAAGCTGCTTATTGAGCAGGCGTATTACCCACGCTCCGCCAGCAAAAGTTTTGTAGGCTTTGGGATGGAATACGATGACCATACGCTTGACTACCTGCGGCAAATGGATTACGGTAAATTTGAAGAAATTGATACCACATTCACCCTCCCTTGCGGCTTTACTGTGGATACCACCCGCCGCTATTTGGGCAAACTGGCTTACTCCGACGATGAGGTCCGCGATATCGTAGCCATCACCGAAGGCGATAGCTGGCTCAACGAACAGGTTACCAAAGAAAGGTTTCTCCAGGAAGCCAGCGACTACAACCTACTGCACCTCTCCATGCACGGCAGTTACGACCTGGAGTTCCCGATGAATTCGGCGCTGATCTTTACCCGCAGCGATTCTTCGGATGTGTTCTTGCGCGCTTCCGAAATCTATGGCCTGTCACTCACCGGAGAGATGGCGGTGCTCAGTGCCTGCAATACCGGCTACGGCAAGTTACAACCCGGCGAAGGAGCCATGACCCTGGCCCGGGCATTCCACTATGCGGGCATCCCCTCGGTCGTCGCCAGTTTGTGGAGCATCCCCGACAACTCCTCCTCCCGATTGATGAAGCTCTTTTACGAGCAGCTGAGTCATGGTTATCCCAAGGATGTGGCCTTACAAAAAGCCAAGTTGATCTACCTTAAAGACGACCAAATCAGTAGTCCGACCAGTCGGCAACCCGTACACTGGGCCCCCAGTATTGTCATCGGCAGTGTCGATCCGGTAAAGGTGCGCTCGGCTTCGCCCTGGTGGCCTTTGGCGGGGATACTGGTGGTTGGATTGGGCTTCTTGATTGTGTTTGTGAGGCGGGATAAATAGCCACTAAGGCACGAAAAACACGGAATTACACAGAAGTTTTTTTGCCGCGGAGAAAGGGAGACACGGAGGTTTTTTGCCACTAAAGCACTATAACCTGCCTACCAGCAAGCTGGCCTTGCGGTCAAGGGGCACGGAAATCGCAACCCGCAAAAAAAACCTCATATGCCCTTAGCTGCCTTATATGGTTCAAAACACGCAACCCGCAAAAGTCGGAAATCGGAAGTCGGAAGTATTTAAACTTCTCACCTCGCACTCCGCACTAAAACAAAGCCCCTTCTATTTTCCGAGGAAGTACTTACCTTTACCTTATGAAGAAACTTATCCTTAGTGCCCTTATTTTGCTCAGCATTGGCCTATCGGCACACACCCAGCAAGCGATTCAATATTCCTTAAACCTTGAGAACATCCAGCACCATGAGTTGGGTGTGGAGGTACACTTCCCTTCCTTGCCGCCGCAGCCACTGGTGGTACGTATGCCGACGGCTTCCCCCGGGCGATATGCGACCCACAATTTTGCAAAAAATGTCTATGGGGTTGAAGCTTTTTCATTGGACGGCAAGGCCCTTTCTGTCAGTAGAACAGGACTGAACGAGTGGACGGTAGCAGGCCACAAGGGGGCGGCAGTTTTCAAATACACCCTGTACGCCAACCGCGCCGATGGGACCTATGCCAAGGTCGACAACCGTAAGTTGCACCTCAATATGCCCGCAACTTTTGCTTATGGAGTGGGCCTCTCTGACCGGCCAATAGAATTAACGATCCCGGCAGACCAACAACCGGATTGGACGGTGGGTACGCAATTGCAGCGGGTAGGTGATCGCCGTTTTCGGGCGCCAGACTATTACTACTTCTACGATAGTCCCACTTTTGTGGGAGACATTCGTTTCCGGCGCTGGACAGTAGCTAGCGGCAGCAGGACAGATACTATCGAAATGGCTTTTCTGACGCCTGACCCCGATAGTTTATTAGATGCTTACGCCGAATGGACCCAACAAGTCGTCTTGGAGCAGCAGGCCATTTATGGAGAGTTGCCTGCTTTTGATTTTGGCCGTTACACCTTTCTTTGTGCTTACAACCCTTACGTCAATGGTGATGGCATGGAACACCGCAACAGTACCGTTTGCAGTGCTTCCGTCCCGTTGGAAGGCTATAATGATCGCCTGATTGGAACTATTTCTCACGAATTTTTTCACTGCTGGAACGTTGAGCGGATACGGCCAGCTTCTTTGGAACCTTTCAATTTTGACGAGGCCAACCTCTCTGGCGAACTCTGGTTTGCCGAAGGTTTCACCAGTTATTTCGATGACTTGAGTTTGCAACGGGCTGGCATTTTGAGCGCTGAAGATTACGTCAAGGGACTTACTGGAACGCTCAACTATGTCTTGCTGAGACCGGGTACGCGTTACCGCGGACCGATAGGAATGAGCCAGTGTGCACCTTTTGTAGATGCTGCTTCTTCGATAGACAAAGATAATTTTGACAATACCTTTATCAGCTACTATTCCTACGGAGCCGTATTGGGCCTGGCCCTCGACCTGGAGCTTCGCCGCGATCACAACACCAGCCTGAGTAGCTTCATGCGGCTGGTCTGGGAACGTTATGGAAAACCAGAAATTCCTTACCATATTCCTGACTTGGAACACCTTTTAGGGGAACTAACTGGTGATAAAGATTTTGCTAAAAATTGGTTTGCAACGCATATTTACAACAGCGGCCTTCCTGATGTAAAAGGACTTTTAGAGGACTTTGGTGTCAAAATGGAGCTCAATGAGACCGATAGTGTCGGCTTTTATGGCTTACGGCTGCGCGATACGGAAAAGGGACTACAAGTAGGCGGAACCGTATTTGCCAATAGCCCTCTTTATGGAGCAGGGCTAGAAGAAGGCGACTACATCATAGCACTCAATGACCTTCCGGTAGAAAACAAAAAAGCATGGGATGAAGCTGTCGCAGGAATAAAAATCGGCCAACCTTGTCGGATTCAGTTTGTACAAAACGGGATAGAGACCTTAGGGGCTTTCACAGCTACTTATGACCCTAGTTTCAGCGTCAGCTTATTGCCGGAGAATGAATTAAAGAGCAAGGTGAAAAAACGCCAGGATGCTTGGTTGGCGTCGGGGAGAGAGTAGGTTTAAGGGTGTAAGGGTGTAAAAGTGTAAGGGTGTAAAAGTTGGGTGACCAAATACTTCCAACGCCGACTTTGAAATGGTTGGATAGCTGACCATCAAACAATCAACCATCCAACAACCATCAACCTTATTCCCCTTCATCGGGTTCTTATCCTTAAACAACTACAGCGACCAATGAAGCATCTTGTTTGGGAAGACCTCTCCAACCGCTATTCTTACGCGGAATTCAGACAACTGACCAATGAATTACTAGCCAAAGGGCTAACCACGGGTAGCGACCATAGCCCAGCCATGATTCATTATACGGAACTGAACGTTACTCGGATGAATAGGCTGGACAAGCGTTCGCGCCTGACTGAAGAGACGCTTGCAGCATTACACAAGATAAAACGACCGCTAGTCTGGCTGACCATTACCGAGGCCTGGTGTGGTGATGCGGCACAGATTATTCCCGTATTGGAACAAATGGCTAACGAGCAGCCCCTTATCGACCACTATCTCATTCTCCGCGATGAACATCTGGAGATTATGGATGCCTTTTTGACGAACGGAGCCAGAGCTATTCCTGTCACCATTGTCATTGACAAAGAAAGCAATGAAGTGCTTGGTCACTGGGGCCCGCGCCCTGAAGTTTTACAACACCAGGTAATGGAAGCAAAGGCCGCTACCTTAGCTACCGTCAACCCCGATGAACGGGCACTTATTGCAGAGCAGGCTAAGATCGATACGCAAAAATGGTACGCCCGAGACAAGACCCTCTCTACCCAGCGTGAGGTACTAGAATTGATCGGAACGCTCTTAGAATATTAAGGAATAATTAACTAAAATAACAATTCTGTCTATTGTTAATGTTCTTTTTAAATGTCCGCTTTGTGATGCCAAGAAGGCAGTACTCAAACGAAAATTTCAGTAAGCTTTTGCGGTCGTATGATAAGATTACAATAAGGTAATATGTGCGACTTGACGCTCCATTCGGAACAAACCGGGTGGAGCGTTTTATATTTTTGGACAGTGTTTATTTCATAATTCTCCTTACCCGCTTCACCCGTTTCAATACCAAGATTCGAAGAACAAGCGCGGCAACAATGATCACCCCACCCACAATAGCCATGGCGCTGGGACGCTCACCAAAACCAATTGCTACCCATACAGGGTTGAACAGAGGCTCTAACATGGTCAACAAACTAGCTTCTGTAGCGGTGGTTCGTTTCAAACCATAAGTGAACAATAAATACCCGAGCCCCATCTGGATCAAGCCAAGATAGGCCAGCATCAGGTGTTCTGATCCCGTAAATGTTCCGGCAGCCAGAAAGCTGGGGAGGCCCACCAAGACCACCAAAAAATTCCCCCAGAAAACTGCCGATACATGGTACTCGTGCGGATTCGCCCGCTGCCCGAGCATAAAACCGGCATAAGCAACACCCGACAGTGCAGCAATCAGGAGCCCCCAGCCTCCAGAGACATCCAACCCGTCCATAAAAAAGAGGCTCATCCCCAAAAAGCACAAGACCGTCGTAATGATATTGATGGGTTGATATTTCTGCTTGAAAAGCAAAGGCTCTAATAGCAAAACATAAGCCACGCCTGTGTACTGCAGAAAAATGGCATTCGCCGCCGTCGTCAACTTGGTCGCCGAAACAAAACAAATGAGCAGGGCTGCATAAAAAAGGCTGTTCCACAGGGTAAGCCAATTGAAAGTAAAGACCTTCAGCCGGTAAACCGCAAAAAAGACCAGCATTGTATACATGGCCCGGACGCAGAGAATGGTAAAGGCTTCTTGCGGCAACCACTTAATAAATAGTCCTGCACTGCTCCACACCAGTGCCGCCAACAAAACGGTGATTAAACCTTTGTTTCTTTCGTTCATTTTACTGAAATTATTCCGCCAGGCGAGCCATGATATCCAACAACTTCCGGCGGGCGTCGCCTCCACTTCCTTCGTAATTATTCAGGAGCACACTAAAAGCCAGCACCTTCCCAGCGCGATTGGTAACATAACCAGAATAGGCTCTTACTTGCTCCAAAGAGCCACTTTTAGCGCGCAATTTACCCTCCGCAGCGGTTCCTTTCAGGCTGTTCTTCAAACTCCCTGAACGGCCAGCTAAAGGAAGGCTCTCCCAAAATACCGACTGTATATCCTGGTCGCGATACATCGTACTAAGCAAAGCGCAAAAGAACGCTGGTGGCAGTACATTCCGCGGCGACATCCCCGAACCATCGTAAATTTGTACACCTCCAAGATCAAGCCCGCGACCTTCCCAATATTCATGGATAGCTGCGATACCGGCCGCTGCACTCCCCTCCCCTTTGACCTTGCTGCCGATGGCTCGCAATAGGGCTTCTGCGTATAGATTTACGCTCTCCATATTCGTCCGGTCAACGATTTTCCTTAATGGAAGACTTTGGTGCGTGTACAAAATCTTGGGATTACCCAAGGCTGATGCAGAAGTACCTAAACTACGCATCGTTGCTGGTGGGCGTAAGCAAAGAATCCCTACTCCTTCTAAAGCATCACGCAACTGCTGAGCGGCAAATAAGGGCGGATCAGGAATAGCACCCTTGATTGTAAACAAGCCACTCCCCACCGGAATGGTGCCACGCAGATGTCGTGTGTAAGTGTAAGGAGCGCCATAGATATAAGCATTGTCGCCCGATCCGCGTTCCGCACTCGTTATTTCATTGATAAATTGCAGTCCTGGCACCTTGGGTTGGGTAGTTACAACAGGAGGCACTGCATCTAATTGACCCACTTGCTGAAAACGGAGGTAGTACAAATTATCGTGCAAATTCAGTCCAAATGCACCACATCCATAGTAGTTCCCCATGTCCAACCATTGCCAATGACTACCATTCACTGCGGAGCTAAAAGCTCGTTCATCTGTGATGACACGGCCAGTAACTTGGCGGATACCTGCCTGTTGTACCGCCATTCGAAAACGCTCCAGGATCGCCTCCAAGCCGGGGGTACCTTCCATTTCTGGCGAGCCCAGGGTAGGGTCACCACTTCCAATGAGATAGAGGTTGCCACTCAATACACCTTGTGCATCAATGTAGCCATCATAGGCCAACTGGGTTGTAAAGCGATGGTCAGGCCCCAGTATTTTGAGTGCTGAAGCCGTCGTAAAGAGTTTTAGATTCGAAGCAGGTATAAGGCTTTTTTCACTACCAATCCCTGCTAATTCCTCCCCGGTAGCAGCATCCACCACGGAAACGCCCACACTGGCGTGTAAAAAATAATCATCTGCTGCCCACTGGTCAATACTTTTCTGTAAGGCCGTTTGTGCAACAAGGAATCCATCCACAAATAAGCTGATTAGCAAGAAAAAAACGGTACGACTATACATAAGGTCTGGATTTATTTTCCTGGCTGCAATATCGTAATAAGGGATGGTTTGAGAATGCTTAGTGACGGATCAAAAATAACTGATTCCATTTTTGATTCGCTAAAATTTTCTAAGCAAGCAACTAAAAGGAGCTTGCGTGAAAATATTTGCGAATCGTTGAAAAAAATGGAATCAGTTATTTCCGTCAAATTACTTAGATAAAAAAAGCTCACTGCCTTGGGAGATGCTTATTTTAGAAAATCTAAAAGAGCACTAAGGCAGTGAGCAGAAAACAGTAAACTGTTCTTTTGTATATTCCTTTACTACTGTACCATTATTCTGGCCGTGGTTTGTGCCTTACCGCTTTGGAGTCGCAATAAATACGCACCTGCTGGCAAATCACTGAGGTCCAGTTGGTACCTACCGCTCAGAGCCGACAAACGTACGTGACGCAACTGTTGGCCCTGAACACTTATTACATCAACAAAGAGGTCATCATTGAGTTCTGCACTTAAGGAAATTTGTACTGGCCCAGTCGTGGGGTTTGGCCAAATTTCCAAGCGTGTCCCAGCCAGTTCCAGCACCGCATTGCTTTCCACAACCGTGAATACAAAAAATCCGGAAAGGGACTCTCCACAATCATTGACAGCAGCTACTCGCCAGTAGTATTGGCCAATGGCTAAACTCGTAGCATAAGTTGTACCGTTGACGGTTTCGTTCACCAACACATCGGTGAAGGTATCGTCCGTAGCGATTTCTATTTGGTAGTTATCGGCACCAGCCACAGCAGTCCAGGAAAAGTCGACAGGAGTTCCACCTGGCACTTCAGCGGTATTTGCTGGCACCTGCAAAGCAGACAATGTGGGTGCTGTTTCTACATTGACGGTTACCTGACCTACATTGGAATATCCTTCGCCGGTGATGGTCACGGAAAGGACGTAGGTTCCGGGAGCGATTCCCAAGAAGTTGTTCCACACCAAGCTCAGTACACGACTACCAGCAGCAAAGCTGGAAGTAAATCCACTAAAATCAGCAGCTGGATTTGCATTTACACTCACGCTCAGTTGATCACCAAAGCCTTCGCCCAGCGTAAACGTAGCGGTTGTTTGGTCTGCCAGACAACTGTTGAGCGTCGGCTGACCAGTCGCTACTGTAATATCAGGGCTTGTTGTGAAACTAAAGATAGGACTGGCATTACCTGTACCACAATCGTTTTCGCCCACTACTTGCCAATAGTAAGTGGTGTTATACATCAACAATCCCGTAGCTACCGAAGGATTCAAGGCAGGAAATACCAAGACGGGGTTGCTCAAGTCAGGGTTTGTTGAAAGGGTCATCACGTAGCCCGTGGCACTTGCCAGTGGGGTCCACTGCAATAGGGTCGACAAGTTTACATCTACCGCACCGTTAGCAGGAGCATTCAGTACCGGGGTACCTGGTGTTCCTACTACTTGCAAGTTGAGCATAGCAATGGCCGTTTCATTACCATCGGTACCTTGCAGGCTAATGTTAAAGTTACCGTTGCTCGTCAGGTTATTAAAGGTAACGGTGATCGTGCTGCCGGGTATAACAGGATTGGTTTCAAAATCAACGGTTGCACCCCCTGGTAGGTTGGAGGCACTGAGCGTTACAGGACCGTTGAAACCGGTTCCGATAGTTAAGTCAAATATACCAAAACCTCCGTTACAAGCACTTACTACATTCGTAGAAGGGACGAGTATTACCTCCGAAGGTGCCAAGGTACAGATGTCCAGGTTCCAACCAAACAAGTTACCAGCGTCAGCGTCGGCGTTATCAACAATAGTGAGGGTCCAGAGACCATTTGCTTCTTCTCCTACAAAGGTACTGAAGGGCTGGGCTGGCTGAAAATCCCCCTGAATGGCAATGCCACCACCGTTGCAGGTAGCTTGAAAATCAGCGGCCGTATCGGTTGCATCGTCAGAAAAATTGGCCAAAATGCCACCCTGGTTACAATTAGGTCGGTTAAACAAAGTGATCACCGTTCCGGTTGGAGAAGTCAGGGTAGCGTTAAGGTCTCCCATGTAGGTATGGTTGCTGCTAAGGTTGCTCAGGCTCACCTCCTGGATTGCGCCCATTTGGTTCACCATCAAGGTAGAGGTAGTAATGGTACCATTAGCCGGGCCGATCGTAACCCCCTCCGTAGAAGCAGTATTGATGGCACAAGTAATGGCTATCGTTGTAAACTGAAAAGCCGCTGACCATGCTCCCTCACCACAGATGTTGGTAGCACGCACACGCCAGTAGTAATTCGTTTGAATTTCCAATTCGGGGGTCTGGAAAGAGGTTTCCGTAAGGTTCATACCCATCCCAACAATATTGGTAAAAGCAGGATCGGTAGCAATTTCTACATCATAATCAACACCTAGTGGTTCTGGCACCCAGGTAAGCAATACACTCGTAAGTTCATCAACAGCCATGTCTGTTGGACTCAATAATGTTGCTCCTGCAGGAGCTCCTGCAAGCACGGTGAGGCTGAGACCTTGCGTACTTTCATTGGTACCATCGGTGCCGTCGAGAATGATATTAAAATTACCATCGGTTGTCAGACTACTAAAGGTGACCGTGATCGTGCTACCGGGCATAGCGGGGTTGGCTTCAAAATCCACTACGGCTCCATTAGGCAGGTTGCTTGCACTGAGGCTTACAGGGCCTTCGAACCCGTTACCAATCGTCAAGTCTACTACCGCGAAGTCACCAACACAGGTGCCCAATTCATCGGTAGAAGGCGTCAGCGCAATTTCCGAAGTTACCAAAGTACAAATCTCCAAATTCCAGCCCAGCAAGTCTCCACCGTCCTGATTGGCATTATCGACAATCGTCAGTGTCCACAAGCCACTTGCTTCTTCGCCAACAAAAGTACTGAAGGGCTGAGCTGGTTGGAACTCGCCCTGAATGGCGATCCCGCCACCATTGCAAGTCCCCACAAAATCAGCGGCCGTAGCAGTAGCGTCATCCGCAAAGCTGGCCAGGATACCTTGCTGGTTACAAGAAGGTCGATTAAATAAATTAATCACCGTCCCAGATGGCGAAGTCAACGTAGCATTGAGGTCTCCCATCCAGGTATGGTTGCTGCTAAGGTTGGTGAGCCTCAAATCAAGAATTTCTCCCGTTTGGGCAATCATCAAGGTCGAAGTCGTGATGGTACCGTTGTTTGGACCAATGGTAATCCCCTCCGTAGCGGCGGTATTGATTGCACAACTGACCGCAGCCGTTGTGAATTGGAACGCCGCTGACCAAGCGCCATCGCCACAGATATTTGCGGAACGAACGCGCCAGTAGTAATCCGTCAAGATGTCCAGGTTGGGTGTTAAAAACGAAGTTTCAGTAAGATTCATCCCCGAACCAATGATATTGGTAAAGTTGGGATCTGTAGCAATTTCCACATCGTAACTCTCCACAAGTGGCTGTCCCATCCAGGTAAGCAATAAACCCGTAAACTGATCAACAGCCATATCTATAGGGCTCAGTAAAGTTGTTGCAGCAGGGGTTCCTGAAAGAATGGTCAGGGTGAGGGTCTGGTTGCTCACGTTGGTGCCATCGGTACCGTTGAGTACAAAGGAATAAACACCCTCGGGAAGGTTCTCGGTGCCGGTGATCGTCATTTGCGTGCCTTCTCCGGGATTGACTATTGTTTCGTCAAAAACAGCGGTCAGCCCTATTGGAAGATTGACCAAGGTCAGGTTAACAGGGCCAAAAAAGTTTTCATTTACGCTGATATCGTAGGTAGCGGTTGATGGCGCACATAGCGTTTGTACCGCAGGAGTAGCTCCAGCGAAGAAGCTGCACTGAAGCTGGGCACGACCAGGAATTTCCAGTACACCGGTATTGTCTGGATCCAGCCAATCGCGTAAGCGCGTACTGGGAGTCCCGCCTCCTTCCCAGGAAGTAAAGAACCAACCATAACTATCGTAGGAGTCGTTGTTGCAAGATGCGGCACCACCATGTAGCTGGCCAATGACTTGCTTGTTGCTATTAAAAATAGGAGAGCCTGAAGAACCTCCTTCGGTGGTACCAATGTCCCAATCTTCAATGATGAGGTGGTTGCCATCAGGAACAGGTGTAGCACCCGAACCCCAATTACCCGTATAAACGCCATCAAACTCAAAGCTAATGCGCTTTTCGTCGGTGCTAGGGTGATGAATCCCGATAATTGTATCCTGCGCTAATACTTCGCGCGCATCCCAACCGGCAAACCAGGCGTCTGCTGTTTCGGAAACAGGATCGTCGAGCTCTACCAGGGTCATGTCGGAAGGTGCATAAGCAGCACGGAAAATTGATCCCGTATTGAAATCAGCAAGGCTACCATCGCCATTGCCACCGCTGGCAGGTGAGCCGGGTTGGCGACAGACGCTGTTGATATAATTCCAATACACCACCAAACTAGGGGCGTTGCCATTGTTTATCCCACAGTGATTGGCCGTCATAAAGAAAGGGGCACAATCCTGGCGAGCATTGCTCACCAGGAAACCAGTACAAAAAGTCCCACCTCCGGTAGAGATCACCCCAACCGACTGGATAATATCTCGGTAATTATCCACGATACCCCAGCCGTCGGCAGCTCCACAAACAACATCCAGGTTACAAGAACCCGAAAGAACGCTAGAAGCAATATCACCAAAACCAAGAAAATCATGGTTAACGGATTTCAGATGAAGCCTTAGCTCGCTCTGTCGAGCCGCAGGTAGGCTCACTTCAATGACCAGCTCATCGCCGGGGATGACTGGTGTCCATAGCTCTTCGTGGTCTTCGTTATCAGCAGGCGTAAATGGGCCTTGCACCAACGAACCATCCGGGGTATAGAGCATCAGCTGCCCGCCAGGAGGCATCCGGTACTGATCGAAACCAAAATTGATGGACTTGGCCCCCGGCGAAGGTACCCGCAGTCGCCAAACGGCCGTACCATTGGCCACTTCCCAGGTACCATGTGTATTGGGCGACACATTGACTTCAATGGTTTCCGCAAAACGAGGAGCCCGCCCTGGTGCGCGACGTGCTTGTTCGGCTTGTAATAATTCCTTATTGTCGAGCCTAGGTAGTTGTAATTGTTCAACTTCACTAAGCGGCGTAGATGTTGCTGCTAAATTTTGTGCGGCGAGGCCATTGAGCGTAAGGCATACCGTTGATAGCAGCAAAAGCATAGTAAAAAGCTTTTGCATATCCCTGATGTTGTTTGATGATGTTGAGCGACGGGCAATCATTAACTGTCAGGTTGTCAAGTAGAGGTTTTGACAGTTATTGATCATACATCGCAAATCCACCCAAAATTAATGGAATTGTGTAGATGCCCCAATAAGGCTCGATATTTTAGCACATTGGAGACAAAGAAAGTGGCTTTATGTTCCGTAAAAGATATCATTCGTAGACAAAATCAAAGCGCAGGTTGATCCAGTCATTTTCTTCACGCAAGCATTCCATGAAGTCCGCATCTAGCGGAATCTCCCACGTCATGAATCCGTGATCGGGCAAGGGTTCAGCTATGTTGGGCACCACCAAGGTGCAGTAACCATTATCCACAAAAAGGGTTTCTGCCAACAGGTTGCCCGACACCGTACAATAACGGAGCTTTAATAAGGGGGCATCCCAATCAAAATCTACCGAAAAATCTGGTTGGCAGCCCAACAAGGACATTCCGCCAGGATGCCAATTTTCGGCCCATGAAAAAAGGTTGTCTTCGAGATCGTAGGCAATCTCAATGTGCGTCACGTTGGGTGACGGTGTCGTAGGCTGACAAGCTCCAAAACTTAAGAGGAGCAGCCCCAGGAGTAAGTTGGTTAAGTTTCTCATGGAGCCAATATGCAGGGAGAAAGTCCCAAAATCTGGGACTTTTGGATTTTTTTTTAAAAAATCGTATCCACTGCAAGCTTTATTTTTTCTTCTTTTCCTGATTTATCAATTTTATCTCATTTTCAAGCTCTTTGAGACTTTGCTCTTTTTCTTCTAGCAGTCTTTTTTCTTTGTACTTATCATACTCTACGGTAGCAATTTCATCAGCAAGACTTTTACGTACTTTACCTGCATCTTCCAAAATTTCTCTTTCATTGATCGTCAAGATGTCATTGAGCTTTTTTATCCAGTCTTTCATGTACATCGGCTTCTTCGCTTGTGCCTGTGCTTGAGCAAATGCCAAATATTGTTCGACAAGCAGATTCAATTGTTTAAGCTCATCTTCAGATAAATAGTTCTTTGCAACCGTGACATCAGATTTCCTGATTTTCTCACCTTTCCAGGTCGTTAATCCCATATTTTGCTTTTCAGCATTGACCCGTTTTTTTATCAACTCAGCCGCAGTATGTTGATGGACAGCCCAATGCAATTTGTTTTGAACCGTTGCATAAAAATCTTTACTTAAATCAGCATTTGAATCATAATCAATACTTGTCGTATAGATATCCTTTACTTTTTGATAAAATATCTTCTCGGAGCTCCGGATATCCCGAATCCTCTCCAACAGTTCATCAAAATAATTCATTTGATTCCCTGACTTCAAACGCTCATCATCTAAAACGAAGCCTTTTATCAGGTATTCCTTGAGTTGCTGTGTCGCCCAAATTCGGAACTGTGTACCTCTGTGAGAATTCACTCTATAGCCAACAGCAATAATTATATCGAGATTAAAATAGATGATTTCTCTCCGGACACTCCTCTCCCCTTCTTCACGAACTTGTGCAATTTTTGCACAAGTTGATTTCTCATCTAGCTCACCCGTCTTATAAATATTTTTGATGTGCCGAAGTATAGAAGTTCTATCTGTTTGAAACAATTCCTCCATTTGGGCATGATTCAGCCAAACAGTTTCATTATCTAAGACTACTTCAATCTTGGTTTGCCCGTTCTCGGTTTGGTATAAAATTATTTCTCCATTCATATTCAAAGCATATTAGCGTCTAGGTAAAATTACAAAAAAAAACACCTACAATAGCACTTTTTGTTTTTTTTAAAAAAATTTAAAACAAAACTCCGCTCCTGGTCTCTTTGCTTAATAGTAACAACCCGTATTTACTTCAAATACACATACAAAAACTCGTGAAGCTCCATCTCTCCATTATCTGAACGGTATAAAATCTCTCCTGTAGGTGCAATAAGAACATAGACAGGATACCTATCAATTTCCAAAAATCGAATCAAGGTGTTGGCACCATCTAACCTTTCCACAACGGATATTCCTGGAATTTCACGCTCGGTGATGTAGGCATCAATTTCTGCGTCTGACTCCAAGTGTTGTGCCGTCACGCTGATCATATCCTTCCCATTACGTTGCAAAAGGGGATAAAGGCTTTGAAGTTTTGGAATCTCCTCCTGGCAGGCTCCACACCACTTTGCGCCGAAGTAGATCAGGTGAGGAATCGTTCGGTCTATCCCAAGGTTATCCCAGTTGATGTGGGCATTATCCTCTACGGCCCATTCCTGAAAAAGGGTGCCTTTTTTATAACCATAAAGCGGTTCTTCGGCAGCCAGCTCTTCCAACTGAATTGTTTTCTGAAGATAATTAAACGCTGAAAACTTAAACTTACGGCCCGCTAAAATAAATATTTCTTGCTCTTTGTAATAGTTGTTTGCCGAGCTGAGCAAACTAAAATCTCCTTCCCCATCAACTTTGATCTTCACATCTGGCAAGAAAGGCCAGACCGTTACTTCATAGGCGACATCCTCTACTTGAAAGGACGCGTTATAAAGCTGATAAGGACTTAAATAGATGTGCTTTCCATCCCCCTTTACCTTCACGGGAATAACTACCATATCAGCGTCTCTTCCCTGGTTTGCAAAGGGATAGAATCTTAGTACCACACTATCAAGAAGAGGTAAAGGGTAAATATCGTGTTGCTGAAAAACAGCATCCCCATCACTATCCACAATCAGGTAATCATGGTTTTGGTGACGCAAATGCGCATAATAAATGGGGAGATAAGCCATCTTCTCCACCGCTTCCCCTCGTAAAAGGTTGTGAATTTCCAAGCGATGGATATCCGTGATACGCCCAGAAGAAAAGGTATCCAGATTGAATTCAAAATCCGAAGCATCCAGACTTGGTGCTGAACCGTGATAAGTAATTTTACCCTTCAGCCTCATGGTATCCTGTAAAAAGATGGTTGTTTGGCTATTTGCCACCAGCGTGGCGAATAGGAATAAGCAAAAGCATATACCGACTTTTAGTTGCGGAGAAAGCATAGCGTTTAATATGTTTTGAATAAAAGCGTAGCGTTACCTATATCAAGTATAATGCAGATTGGAACAATAGTAACACGCTCTCCTTTCAATACGACCACTTCACCCTTAAGAAAACCGCCTGCAAAGGGCTACGATACCCCTCTGCCTCCTGGTCAAAAACGAGCTGGCCCACCGCATCCAGGCTCCAATTTCCTGCGATCGAAACCGCCACGGTAGGATTGAGGAAAAGCGCATGGCTAGCTACCGGACTGTAGATGCTCGTAAGCCCCGCATTCACCAGCGGAGAGACGGGGTAAGAAAGGCTCACAAAGCTGGCCCAGCGGTAAGGATAGAGATTGCGGGCTGAGAGTTCGAAGGTAAATAATTGGAGGATACCGCCCTCCTTTTGGCCCTCGCTGTTGTAGAGGCCACCGGCGTTGAGGTACAAGCCTTTTTCGAAAGCGTAATCAATGTTGGCAGTTACGGCCAAGCTGCTCTTATCGGTTTCGGGCGCATAAAACCAGCTGGCTTCGCCTTTGAATCCAGCATTTTTGAGGTTACCTGCCCAACCTGTGCCGAGTACCCAATGGTCTTGTGCATAACCGCCAATGAACTGCAGATCGTAGCCACCGGTATTGACGACCCAACGCCCGGCCAGAATGCTTTCCTCTAAACGATCACCAGCCCGGGCGGCCAGTTCCAGACTACCGGTGTAGCCTGTATAGTAGCGCACCCTCACGGCGTCAGCTCCCGGGCGTTCTTCGTAATCAAAGTCAGTAAAGGAATAGGCATTGAAGATATCATTAGGGTTCCAAACGGTGCTAATGCCCCAGTTTACGCGCTGTCGACCCAATCGTATCTCCCAACTTTCTTTCGTGTACTCTCCGTAGAAACGATCAAGGACGGTATGGCCTATTAGTTGGCTATTGTCCAGCCAAAGGACATCCAGGTTGAGCCAATCATTGCTGCCAGAAGAGATTTGCTCGCCGTATTGCGGGTTGGATTTGACGACATCGCCGTAGAACAATCGGGTTCTCAAGCCTCCATGTACTCGCCAGTGTTCGCCGTGCGCCCATTCAATATTTAGCCGATGATGAAAAAAATTATCCAGTAACAAGGTATCCGTCCCTTGAAAGCTGGGCGGTGCCAGAAAGGAAGCGTTGAAAAAATTAAAACTTTGCAACTGCTTCACGTAACCGGAGAACAACCACGAATTGGCCTTCTCCTCTTCCTGGCCTAGCAACAAGGTGCTACTTAAAAGAAGTATTCCGGAAAAGAGAAGTATTTTATTGATTGGAATACGCATGTTATCGCCTTTCGTCGCTTACAATCGCCCCATCCTCCAGTGTCACGACTCGCCGGGCTCGGTCAATGACTCGCTGATCGTGGGTGCTGAAGACGAAGGTGACGCCCTCCTCCTTGTTCAACCGAGCCATTATATCCAGTAAATTGGTGGTAGAGGCAGAATCCAGGTTGGCGGTCGGCTCATCCGCCAGGATGAACGTAGGCTTGGGAGCCAACGCTCGGGCCACAGCGACGCGCTGCTGCTGCCCACCGGACATTTCAGCGGGGCGTTTATGTGTTTGGTCGGCCAGGCCTACCGCTTGTAGTAGTTCTGCCGTCCGTTGCTTACGTTCCTCAGCAGGGCGTTTTTGCAACAGCATCACAAAGGCTACATTTTCCTCCGCCGTGAGTACAGGTATCAAATTATAGGCTTGAAAAACAAAACCGATATGATCCTTGCGGAAGTCAATCAATTGATTGTCCGATAGGTCATTGATAGCTGTACCTCCTACTTCTACCCTTCCTTCCGAAGGGCGGTCCAAGCCACCGATGATATTGAGCAAGGTGGTCTTACCTGAACCTGAAGGCCCAACAATAGCCGTGAACTCTCCGGCTTCGATCGCCAGATCCACGCCACGCAGCGCATGTACAGGAACACGATCAGGATTGTAAACTTTGGTAACCCCTTGGGTTTTGATAATTGACATGGTGTTATTTTGATTCTCTGACATTTCCTCAACTCAAGGATTATATTTTTCTAATCGCTTCTACCGGCCGTAAGCGAATTGCTCGCCAGGCCGGATACAAGGCACCAAGCAGGGCGGTAAGCGCAACAATGATCGCTAATTGCACATAAAACCCCGATTGCAACTGAGGGTAAACGATATGCGACATCCCAAACTGGGACAGGCCATTTCCGAAGGCCGATAAATCAATGCCTTTTTTTGCTAAAATGGCAACGGTGCCCCAGCCCAACAGCAGCCCCGGAATAATCGCAAGCAGGGCCAGGAAAAAAGTCTCCAGCACGATCATCCCAAATACCCGGCCCTTGTTCATGCCTACCGCCATCAGCATCCCCAATTCGCGGTAACGCTCCAGTACCGCCATCAGCATCGTATTGACGATTCCGAAGAGCAAAGCCAGCATGATGATGGTCATAAAGATGGTGGCCGAAGTCTGTATTTGCCCTTCGTAAAGCTGCAAATCAGGAGCTACCTCTCGATAGTCTTCCACTAAAAGATTGGGTAGGATCGCCTTTGTTTCCGCTTCTACCTCCACCAATCGCTGTGGGGTATCCAGAAAAAAAGAAAGCTCGTGCGTCATTGCGTCCTCTCCTAGTAGGCGATTGATATCCGTACGGCGAACAAAGATATTTCCTTCATCAAAAGGCTTGTTTCCGGTATCAAAAAGACCAACTACCCGAAAAGCGCCAGCCGTAATCTCGTGGTTGAGATCTTGAAAGGTAAGTACCACCTTGGAACGGACTTTCACCTTTAGTTTAGCCGCTAAGGCGGAACTTAGCAAAATGGGATTACGCCCCTCTTCCGAAAAGTATTCCCCAGCAACAATTCTTTGATCAAGTTCCGTCACCAGGCGTTCCGCCGCGGGGTCGATGCCTCGAATTTGTACGCCGCGGGTATTGCGGGTCGATCCCACCATGGCATTGACCAGCGTGCGGGGGGCTACTCCTTTCACCCCTTCGAGTGCTGCCAACTCCTCCAAAGTCGTCGGATCGATATCAAAATAATAAGCGAGCTTGGCCTCTTCGCGAAAACTATCCTGGTGTACTTGCAAATGGCCAATACTCGTAGCGATAGCATCATCTACATAAGATTGCACCATCCCCACCGTAAAACTGATCATGAAGACCAGCGCCCAAATCCCGAGCACAATGGCCCCGATCACCACAAAAGAGCGGGTACGGGATCGCCAGATATTTCGCCAGGCTATGGTTGTAAGCATAATTGGTATTTTATCTACCCTTCCCGCATCGCGGCAATGGGTTGTAGTTGGCTAATTTTCCACCAGGGATAGAGGGCTAAGATGGTGGTAATGGAAAAAACGATCACCGCCTGCCAGAGAAATATTGCCGGATCAAGCAAGGCTGGCAAGATGGGTTCCATCCCAAATTTTTCGTAGGTCTGAACGGCCTCCTCCCCCATTACACTGAGGTCAATGGGATTCAGTTTTAGGTAATACACCAAAGGAAGCGACAGGCAAATCCCAACGATGGTCCCCAGGAATCCCAACAATATTATCTCTAGCCATACGGTTAGGCCCAATTGCCAGCGGTGCATTCCAATTCCGGTGAGAACGCCAAACTCGTAGCTGCGCTCCCGAGTCATCATCAGGATCGTCCCAAAGATTCCGAAAGAGATGATCAGGTACAATACGATGAGTACGAGATTATTGCCAGCGGCATCCAGTTCTTTGGCGTCAACCAGGTCAGGGATCATTTGTTCCCACCCCAGAATGGCGAACTGGGAGGTATCAAGGCTGGAATCAAGTTGTTGTATGATTCCAGGTACTTGTTCTTTATGGTCAATATCCAGGGCCAGGGTTGTCGCCATGCCTTCTGCACCGAAAAATTGTTCGGCCTCCTGGCGAGGAAGATAGACCATCCGCTTGTTCAAATCGGGAGAACCAAATTTCAACACCCCGGTGATGGGGTACTTCCCCGCAGCGTTGACGCCATGATAGCCCTGACTCAGTAGAATGATCGTGTCCTGTAAGCCCAACCCAAGTCGTTCCATCACACCAGTTGCCACCAATGCGCCCTGTGCCTGGGCTGGCCAGTAGTGCCCTTCAACGACTCGATCAGCTAAAGTCGTAAGTTGATTTTCTGCTTCCGGAGAAACGCCCACTACCAAAACACCCGTCGTGAGATCTGCTCCTGCTGCGAGAGCAAAACTCTCCAGCCGAGGAGCTACTTGTTGGACGCCTTCCGTTTCAAGGATTTTTTGTTCCAATTCCGGCGTCCACATCAGTGCCTCATCCAGTGATTGTTCCTCCCAATATCCTGCCTTCTGGACTTGGGCGTAGCCGAAATAGAAATTGACGACGTTGTCCAGCATGTGATCCCAAGCGCCTTTTTGGATGCTTTGCATAAATGCGGCAAAAAAGACCGCAAAGGCTACCGAAGCCAGGGTGATGAATGTCCGCCTTTTGTTGCGCCAGATATTGCGCCAAGCCATGGTAAAGAGCATGATCTTAATGTTTGAATTAGCGTACCCGCTTCATATTTTGCACCGAAAAGAAGTCATCCTTGAGGTTGACATTAAAATCAAGGGTGATGTATTCCAGGATGGTCTTATGCCCTTCTTCCTCTGCCGGAATCACCTCCATGATGGAAGGCAGTAATTTGCCTCCGAGTTGCTTGATCGCTTTGCCCTGCATGGTATTCACGAGGTAATCGTCTTCATCGTAAAAGGTGGTTTTTAGTTGTAAGTAATCGGTCTTATCAATCCACATTTGAATCTTTCCCCACACCACTGCAGCCTCGGGCTTAGGTTGTAGTTCGATTTTCCAGCATTTGCGATCGCCGATCATTTCTTCTCCCAGGATGCGATGATTGTAGTCTTTGAGGATGGAAGATTCTCTTACCAAATCATCGTTGGTGAAATCAGACCCCATCCAGCTTTGCATCATCATGCTTGGGGGCATCTTGATGCTTCGATCAATGGTCGGTTGCCAGTTCCAGATCTCTTGATCACGTTTTAGAAACGCAACACCTTTATCACGGGCAGGGCCAGTGATCAGAATGAGCGACTTTTCGGTGCCGACGCTCCAACTTTTCAGGGTTACTTCCCGCGACCAATCCGGGCGTACGACGGTCATTTTCATCTCGCTATAGCTAGATGCGCCTCGCAATTTGTCTTCGGCCCTGCGGATGATTTCAGCAGCGTCTTGTGCATTTGCAAAGTTCATACTGAGCACAAAAACCGCCAGTAAAGAGGTGAATTTCATTAAATTTTTCATTGGTTAGTCAGGTAGTTGGTGATGGTATTTCCGATAACGATCAAGCAAATGATCGGCAATTTCTTGTATGGGATAATGAGCGCCCAGGCTGAGATACTGTAAGAACATACCGTCTAAAGCAGCACTGTACAGCAATGCTTCCTTTTCGGGAAAAGGAACACCCAATGCTTCAAACAGCGCGGTAGCCTGAGGCTGGAGTGTCGTCACTTTTTGCTCGAATATGGCCTCCATGCCTTCTAAAACGTGGGGTTGGAACATGAGTGACGTTAATAGCCGCCAATGGTGCTCATCTTCTTGAACCACCTGCAGGGACTTTTTAGTCACTTTTTCGATTTTTTCAAAAGGCGATACATCCAAGGCCAGAATCTCCTGCCACCATTGTTCTCCTTCTTCCATATTGGTCAGGACTATCTGTTGGAGTAAATCTTGCTTGCTTTCAAAATAATTATACATCAGCCCTTTGGACACCTCTGCCGCCTTGGCTATTTGATTGATAGAGGTACTCGCATAGCCACGGGTACCGAACAGCTCTAGGGCCGCAGCCATGATGCGCTGGCGGCTTCGCTGCCTAATTTCATCAAATTGTGCCGTAGTACGTGGAGACATTTTCTATTATTGACCAAACGTTCATTCAAAGATATAGCATTTATAAATACCGCGCAAGAGGTCAAAGTGAAATACTGATTAAGTGAGTAGTAATCGAAGAAATGATTAAAGAAACGTGAGGTTGGTACACAAAGCTCTTGAAACTTGAGGGGTCCCGTCACCCAACCTCACTGTATTAAGTACTTAGTACTAGGTACTTAGATAGAACACCTTTTTAATCCAAGTACGGTGAGGTTGGGGAGTAGTAATTTCCTGATGATCAGCTTTTTAACCCCCAACCTAATATTAAAGAAAGCAAATCATATCAAATTAATTATAATAAACAAAGACTGACAACTAAATATAAGTAATTAAAAATCAAATTTTTATGTAAAAATTTGATCTAATTTTAAAAAAATAAAGCACAACAAAAACACAAAACCTCATCTAGCATTGAGCTAATTCGCCCCTTATCTTTGAGTTGTTATTAAGGATATAGGAAATCAGATTCACATGAAAATAGGATCGTAGCATCCTAAAAAATTACACGGTTTTTTTAAGATACTCCGTAATGACGGAGCATCTGAGTTTTAGGGTACCAAAACCGGACACTTCCCCTAGTGTTCGGTTTTTTTTATCCTTTCTTTACAAAACAGCATGTTAAGTAATGCAATCGAGAATACCCAAATGGATGGAGAATCCTGGGCTTGGGCACGCAACTAACTTCAAAAGGTAGCATTAAAAAACCTCCGTACTTAACCAAGTACGGAGGTTTTCTTATTGTAAAGTTGGTTGTTTGATCAATTACCCAATTACACTGTCATCTTTAGCCATGTGGCCAGCGTACATCCAGGAAGCTCCTGCGATGATCAAATCCTTCAAAAGACTGGTAGTTGACATTTGGTCACCATCCATTGCGCCCTTAAGGTGAAGGGTAAAGACAAAGATCAGCATCAAGACCCCCAGAAGGAAGGTCGCCAATTTATCCATTTTACCCATAAAAACGGAAATAGCCGCTGCAATCATACCGACACCGGTAAGGTATACCCAAATGATTCCGCCTGGAATAGGCACCATACCAGCCATTTGCTCCGCAGCCATAAAGTGGAAAGCCCCAAAAACGAGAAAAGGTACAGCAAAGAGATATTTGCCGAGGTTGAGTAAAGCATTCATATCGTTTTGTTTTGATTCACAATCGCTACATTTATTGTAGCTACATTCCTCTACAATAATGAGAAATAATAACCAAACAAACAACTGAATCAACACAAAAATACAAAACAATAACCCGAACAAAAAAGACAAACCAAAAATAGTAGCTACATACAACAAGAAAGCAAAATAACACAAAAGGACTCAGAGAGCTACTCCTGTGATCTAAGCTGCTTTCAAACGGGCCAACTTGGACCGTCCCAACTTCTCTTCCGCATAGCTGGCCGAAATTTCAAAAGTTGTGACTTCCTTTTGTCCTGGTAGTTCAAACATGGCGTCCGTCATGATGGCTTCACAAATGGAACGCAAACCACGGGCGCCGAGATTAAACGCTAGTGCTTTTTCGGCGATCAATACAATGGCGTCTTCGGTAAAGCTGAGTTCGATACCTTCTAATTCGAACAGCTTCTTGTATTGACGTACTAAAGAATTTTTGGGTTCCGTCAAAATCCGAATTAAAGACTCCTTGTCCAGTGGATCAAGGTAGGTAAGGATTGGCAAACGGCCCAGCAGTTCGGGAATCAAGCCAAAAGACTTGAGATCTTGATGGTTGACATAGCTCAGCATGTTTTCCCGATCAATTTTTTCCTTGGCATCACCACGGTAACCGATGACTTGGGTGTTTAAACGACGGCTGATGACTTTTTCAATGCCATCAAATGCACCGCCACACACAAAGAGGATGTTGCTGGTATTGATTTTTACCAACTTTTGCTCTGGGTGTTTGCGCCCTCCCTGAGGGGGAACATTCACATCCGTACCTTCCAGCATTTTCAGCAAAGCCTGCTGCACACCTTCCCCTGATACATCACGGGTAATACTGGGGTTATCGGATTTGCGAGCAACTTTATCTATTTCATCTATATATACAATGCCACGCTCGGCGGCAGCAACGTCATAATCACATACCTGCAATAATCGACTAAGAATACTCTCCACATCTTCTCCTACGTAGCCTGCTTCCGTAAATACTGTCGCATCAACGATAGCAAAGGGAACATTGAGCAAACGAGCAATCGTCTTGGCTAGTAATGTTTTACCTGTACCCGTACGCCCAACAAAAACGATATTGCTTTTTTCAATCTCTACCCCATCATCAGCTGTTGGTTGAGCCAAACGCTTATAATGGTTATACACCGCTACCGAAATGACTTTTTTGGCATCATCTTGCCCGATGATGTATTCATCGAGATGCTTCTTGATTTGCTGTGGGTTATAATTGATCTTGCCACTGTAA
This sequence comes from Lewinella sp. LCG006, assembly GCF_040784935.1. GTDB lineage: Bacteria > Bacteroidota > Bacteroidia > Chitinophagales > Saprospiraceae > Lewinella. The sequence continues at coordinate 1,312,340 of NZ_CP160680.1, forward strand.
ACCGGTGGTTCTCCCGGTTTGCCTTCTAAAGGTGCATTAGGATTAGCGCCACCATAAAGTTCTTCTTGTACAATCTCGCCAGCCTGTTCTACACAAACTTCACAAATATGTCCTTCGATGCCAGCAATAAGGATCATCGCTTCTGACTTATCCCTGCCACAAAAAGAACAACGGTAGTTTTGTTTGGTACGACGCATAACACTTTTTTAAAATTCTTCTTTTACTAAAAAATAAAAGAACCCACATTAAGAAGTTCTCTAAAGATACTCATAAAAACAGCACAAAAATGAATTGAGCCTTCGTTTTGCAAATAGATGACTAAGCGTCCAGTTCTCCCCGAAGGAATCACTAAGTGAGATACTTATGAGAAAACCTGCTCGCCAAACGGGTAAGCAAGCGTGTCAACTATTTGAAAAACCTTAAAGAAGGCTCAATTCATTTTTTGCGCAATAAATGGCTGGGTTCTTATCCAGCCTTTACAGTTATTTCTCTTCGCGAGAGCTGTTGCGGTCGAGTACTTCGTCCACCAGGCCGTAAGCTTTTGCTTCACCTGCAACCATCCAATTATCACGATCACAATCCTTCTCGATGGTATCGTAATCTTGTCCGGTGTGGTGTGCCAGGATGTCGTAAAGCTCTTTCTGCATCTGCTTGATGAGCTTGTAGCTAATTTCCATATCAGAAACCTGACCCTGCATACCACCCAAAGGCTGGTGAATCATCACGCGGCTGTGCGCCAAACAAGTACGCTTACCTTTGGTACCAGCAGCAAGTAATACTGCACCCATGGAAGCTGCCAAACCGGTACAAATCGTACCTACGTCTGGGGCTACGTACTGCATGGTATCATAAATCCCTAATCCAGCGATCACCGAACCACCAGGGCTATTGATAAACATCTGTACATCCCGCTTGGGGTCAGTAGATTCAAGGAAAAGCAACTGAGCCTGAATAACGTTGGCTACATAATCATTTACGGGTACTCCCATAAAGATGATACGGTCCATCATCAGGCGGCTGAATACATCCAGACCTACGATATTCATTTGGCGTTCCTCAATAACATTAGGAGTAAAACCCTGAATATTAGGTGCCATAACCGGGCCAGACTTCTCAGCATATTTTTCAAGATGCATGCTACTCATACCCAAATGTTGGGTAGCATACTTCATGAATTCATTCTTATGAAACATGTAGGTTAATTTTTATTACTTCTTATTAACAACAAGCAGCCCGGGAGGTTGACTTGAACTACTCTTCTTCTTCAAGAAGGAGGTTTTGGGCCTCATTTTCCGCCTGAATCTTGGCTACAATTTCCTGCAATTCATCGGGGGTAATCACCTTATCGGTTAAGGTAAATTCTTCTTGTATGCGGATGCTGAGTTTATCGTTCATCAGTTCATCGAACTTATCGCGAACGCTTTTCTCCTCCTTCATCATACGATCAACCATACCGTTGATCATCTCATCACCTAACCACTCGGGGCGCTGGCCACCAAAATAGCCCATCACTTGTTGGGCAAAACCTTGGCGTACCTCTTCAGGCTTCACTTCCAGTTCAAACTGCTTGACGAGTTTCTCCCGGATCAAGGTCCATTGCAATCCTTTTACGAAGCCTTCAAAACCAGCTTCGACGCTTGCTGGCGTATTCTTTTCGTTAGAAACCAGCAACCAACGCTTGAGGAAGGTCTCTGGAAATACGACTTGATTCTTCTCCATCAATAGATCCTGGGCCGAGCGGAACAAAAGTGCGTTGGTTTGTCCTTCGAAATAACCACGGTAATCTTGCTGGATTTTAGCCAGCGCTTCCTCCTCACTGCTTACATCTCCTTCCCCAAAAGCTTTCTGAAAGAAATCTTCATCCAGTTCCGCTAGCTTATGGCGGCTAATCTTATCGATGGTTAAAGAAAAAGCTTCAGAAATATCGCGATCATCGTCTTCGTCCAAACCTAAAAGGTACTTACGTACATGTTCTTCACTGGTTTTTGCTTCGAGATTGAAAACGTCCAAGATCGCCGTATCACCAATTTTCTTACCTAAAAATGCCTCTCTGGCATCGTCGGTGATATTCTCAATAAAAAGGGTGAATTCGTTTTCGATACCCCCTTCTTTAGGCTCCTCTCCTTCCAGCTCTACTGCTTTGAGGGTAATGATGTCGCGCTCCGCTACCGCGTCTTCTACTTCTTCAGACACGCCAAAACGACGACGTAGGTTCATCAACTCTTCCGCAAGTGTAGCTGCATCAGGTTCTACCACATATTTCTCCAGGGTTTCCTCATTGCCCAAGCCCTGCACCTCAAATTGTGGTGCCAGCCCCAGGTCAAACTTGAAAACGTAATCGCCTAAATTAGAAACACTGAATTCAAACTCTTCCTGCTCTTCAGAAGGGATAGGCTGCCCCAGAAAATCGATCTCAGCATCTTCGGCGTAAAGAAATTTAGACATTTCTTCCTGCAACTCCTTGTTAACAACTTCCGCCAGGATGCTGCGTCCGAACATTTTCCGTACCACCGACATCGGGATATTTCCTTTGCGGAATCCCTTGAGGCTAGCCTGTTTACGGTAACGCTTGAGTTCTTTCTGAAAATCTGCTAAATAATCTTCCTTCGCAACGGTCACCGTAAGGGCAACGTTCAAAGCATCGATATCCTCTCGTGCAATAGTAGCCATAGAATATTAGACAAGTATAATGTGCAAAAATTTGATCGTTCGTTATTGACCAACAACTCAATGAGATCTACAGTTGTGTCGACGATCATTATTCAAATGCCACCTACCATATTGAATGGTTTCGGACAAAAAAAGGATGGCAGCGAACCTACTCACTCCATCCTTTCGATATATTCTGTATAAAGAGCCCAACTAGGAACTCTTTTTTTCTGTATGTGCGGGTGGAGGGACTTGAACCCCCACGCCGTGAAGCACTAGATCCTAAGTCTAGCATGTCTACCAATTTCATCACACCCGCAATAAATACCAAGTAAGCAACCTGTGAAGCCTACTGCTTTGTTAAAAAGCGACGCAAAAATACACCTTATTTTCTTAACAATCCAATTTTTTAAACAAGTTTTTTACTTCAAGATTGTTTTTCCTGGACTCCATGCTCCGTTGGCAGGGTTTGAAACCTACGGAGCAGGGAGCATCGTGATATATAAATAACGAGGAACCAACAAAAAGAAACTTTTTGAGACTGCCTTCACCAACTCAACCGAGTAGCCTTACCGTTGCCTAAACTTTCCAAATTCCCCACATAAACCGCTTTTACCCCATTCGCTATCGCCGCGAAAGCATTGTCCAATTTGGGCAGCATCCCAGAATGGACAATGCCTTCTTGTTTCAGTTCCGCGTAGCTTGTGGGGTTCAGGTGCCCAATTACACTTTTATTATCCTCTGCATCCATCAAGACACCAGGTTTTTCAAAGCAGTAAAGCAGTTCAACCTCATAGGCCGCTGCCAGTGCTACGGCAATGCTGGAAGCGATGGTATCCGCATTGGTATTCAATAGTTGCCCCTGCTTATCGTGGGTGATGGCACAACATACCGGGGAGAAGCCCCCCTCCAGCAGCGACTTAAAACCTGCGGTATTAACCGCATCAATATCTCCGGCGAAGCCGTAGTCGATATCCTTGACGATCCGTTTATGCGCCCGGATGAGGTTGCCGTCGGCTCCAGTAACGCCCAGGGCGTTGCAGTTTTTGGCTTGTAGTTGAGCCACCAGCTGCTTATTGAGTAAACCAGCGTAGACCATCGTGACAACTTCCAGTGTAGCGGCATCTGTAATCCGGCGACCATTGACCATTTTGGCTTCGTGGCCCATCTTTTTGAGCAGATCACTGGCTTCACGGCCGCCCCCGTGCACCAGTATGGCAGGGCTTTGGTAATCAGCAAAAAACGAAAGCGCCTGGTCCAATGCCAGAGGGTCGGCCAAAACATTGCCACCAATTTTGAGAATACGTAACATACGGCTGCTTTTGTACAGCAAAACTAATACCGCGCGGTGACAATCTCCAGTAAGGTATGAGATTCTTTGCTCACAAAAATCTCCAACTCCTTGTTCAAAAGCCCCGTCGAGTAAAATTTGGACGGAGCAGTCAGTTTTTTAATACCATACCGATTAGGCTGCAAAATCAGGTAGGCAGTGCCATATTCTTCCGCCATATCCCGGATTCTGACCTTGACCCTGATCTTCTTGCGGTTGGCAATATCTTTGCCTATTTTCAGGTAACCAGGTAGAAAAGCAATAGCGGAAATGATGCCGTAAAAAGTCAGGCAGATTAAAAACACGTAGCCCAATGTTGCCGCTCCGCCAGAAAAGATAGCGGCAATGATGAAGCCAAATAGAAAAAATCCTGCCAACAAAAACAACTGCTTGACGATACTTTGGCGAGCATCATAAAGTGCAAAAATATCCTTGGAGGTCATTTCTTCCACCTTGGAGTTGCCTTGCTCTTTGGCGGAAAAATTACTGGAGGTGTTGGTGGATGTTGATGTATAGGTGTTTGACTGATGATCGGTAGTTGGTTCTTGATGATGAGTTTCGGCAGCTGATCCGGTAAAATTGGCTTGTGCCGAAGCGGTGCGCGCCTGCGAATTTGCGGCATCAGCCGTTTCAAATTGCCTTCCTTTATGCAGGTAAGCGGCTATTTCTGTAAACAAAACCTGGTTGGCAGGTGTAGCAGCAATGGTTTTCTGGTAATAGGCCAAGGTATAGAGGAGTGGAAAATTTTCTTTGCTTACCGCCTTGCTCCTGATGTCTTCTTCCCAATCCAGTTTAAGAAACTTACCAAAGTACACTTTCAATAATTCGCTGAAGAGTGATTTCTGCACATTTTTCGGCAAGTACTCCGGTGACATATTGTACAAAAAGGCCTTTCCGAAAATCCGTCGTTGGGTTTCCTCCTCCTTATTTACGCTGGAATGTGCCACCCAGGAATAAATACAAAAACCAATCAGGGCCAAACCCAGCAACATGTAAATAGCCTTCATCACCCCACCCGAAGAGGGAAAACTGGAAGCGTACATCAATCCTCCAATCCCAAGAAGTCCAAAGTGAATTTTTGCGTAAGCATGTAAAATATCTTTGCCCCCCATTGGAATTTCTATCCCCAGATTGTCACTGATTTTGTAGATACAACTCGTGGGAAACAAAGGTAAACCAAGGATAAAAAAACGAGTTCTGAGGCTCTGCCCATGGTAACTGTTACGTCCAGGCATATTGATGACTCCTATTCTCATGTTCTAAGTCTTTTTCTTTGTGACAATTTTTGTTGTGTATGTACACTTCTATTGCTTAGAGAAGAAATGAGTAACCAACACAATCTGACTAAAAGTGTATCATGGATCAATACGCCGGTCTTTCTTATCAAGAAAAGTAATTCCACCCTATTTCGTAAAAAATCGTTATTTTTCTAAAACGCCCTAATCACCACCACCAAATCGTCCCCGATGAAGTCTAAATTTTTCCTTCCCGCTAAATACAAAGCAGCTATAGTGTTGCTTCTGATGATTACAATGTTGTTGGGAGGTATTCTCCTCGAACGACATTTTTTTCAAAAAATCAACTCCGCCTCTACTGCATTGTTCGAAGATCGGCTAATGCCCTCCACTTTCGTTTACCATCTTACCGATTTTATTCATCAGCGGCACCGGGTGGTTGAGAAAACTATCCTGATTCCGTCGTCCAAGCCAACCGCTCCAACAATTGATGAAATTAGCACTTATCGCCAGCAGATGGATTCGATTATGGTTGCTTTCCAAAGCACCTTTTTAGTAAAAGAGGAAATGATGTCTTTAGAACGATTGAAAACTGCCTTGAAAACATACGAAAATGTAGAGCAGCAATTGCTATCAACACCTGCTACTGATAAAAACATCAAAGATTTAGAGTTCCATCTTGATGCCATTCGTACCGAATTATTTATGCTTAGCAACATCCAAACCACGGTAGGCAAAGAACTCCTCACAGACTCTGACCACGTAGTGGCTACGGCTTATGCTTTGAACAAATTCCAGATCAGCATCTTAATCATCTGCTGCCTTATTGCCCAGGTATTTATTCTGCGTTCTAAAATCGTTCGTTCACCAATCCCACAGCAGCCCAACCTTAATTAAGTCGGACCTAGAAAAAAATCGCAGCCAAATTTGTGGTAATTCCAATACTATCCCTTCTCTAACATCCGCTGCAATACGGCTTGCGCAGCGTAAAGTCGGTTACCGGCTTGCGGCAATACCAATGATTGTGGTCCATCCAAAACAGCATCACTCACCACTACATTTCTACGTACCGGGAGGCAGTGCATAAAGTAGCCCTCATCCGTCAGGGTCATTTTCTCGGCAGTTACCTGCCAATCCTTCGCTATCGGCTGGGGTTTTCCGTAGGGATTTAGCGGCGACCAGTTTTTGGCGTAGATAAAATCAGCACCCGCAAATGCTTCTTCCTGATCATAAACTACGGGGGTGTCTTTCACAAAGGAGGGGTCAAGTTCATAGCCTTTAGGGTGGGTTAACACCAAATCTACCGGAGCTACTTGCATCCACTCCAGAAAGGAATTGCTCACCGCTTGGGGTAAGGCACGGGGGTGGGGCGCCCATGTGAGCACTACTTTTGGACGAATACGCTTTTTGTATTCTTCTATAGTCACCCAATCAGCCAAGCTTTGCAGCGGGTGGCGAATAGCGGATTCGAGGCTCACCACAGGCACGGTTGCATGTTTGATAAAAGCGTTCATCACCTCGTCTGCATAATCTCTGTCCTTATCCTCCAGATCAGGAAACGACCTTACGCCCAAAATATCGGCATACTGGCTCATCACTCCGGCGGCTTCGCGAATGTGTTCGGCGCTGCCGCCATTCATCACGGTTCCATCGGCAAACTCCAGTTTCCAGCCATCGGCTACGTTGAGGGTCATCACATTACAGCCCAGGTTTTTCGCCGCAAGCTCCGTACTCAGGCGGGTACGCAGGCTGGGGTTGAAAAACACCAAAATAACGGTCTTGTTCTGCCCCAATGCTTGATTGGCATAAGGTGCCTTCTTTAAGGCTAGTGCTTCCGCCACCAAACTGGCTGGATCATCAATGTCGTAGACGGAGGTAAATTGCTTCATCGCTATTGCTTTTCGGAGAAAGTTCCAAAAATGCAGCTTTTACGTGAAAAACAGGGATTACAAGTAGGCAGATTTTATCGGGAGTTCCACTCGCTAAGGCTCGGGATGGTGCTCTCCCGATGCTCGGGATCGCGGTAGTGTTCTCCGCCTGCGGCGGTTCACGGGGGTGCTCATCCCGAAGCCTCGGGATTCGCGGGGGGGGGTCGCTAGCGCTCACGAGGTGGGGCTGCATCGGCTTTGCCGGTATTGGGAAGCCTCTGCCGCCCTTCGGACTAGGATTTTCACATAAGCTTACATTGTCCAGCGCTTTTTTTGCATCATCATCTACTAGGCCCTAGTCCTGAAAGGATGATATACGCTGGGATGGGACGTAAGTCCTATCGCCCTATCACACACAAAGGGTTTTCAAGGTCGGAAGTGAGAATTCGGAAGTCGGAAGTAATGAGATACGCGTAGCTCTTCGGGCGTATAAGGCTCTGCACACCCCCGCCAGTAGGGGAACAAGATATTGCGTTGATTAGAGGCCTAATTCCCTGGATAGTTCACGGCTAAAGCAAAGATAGTTTGAGTCTAAATATTCCAACTAGAACACAAAGAAAAGTAGTATTCCCTATCAACTGGGGCACCTAAGCCCGCTCGTCCCGAGACTTAGGGGCGAGCACAACCACGATCCCGAGCATCGGGAGAGTACCCCCGCGAATCCCGAGGCTTCGGGATGAGCCCCCCCGTGAGCGCCAGCGAACAATCCCGCGAGTGCAACGAGCACTACGAGCACAAAAAAGGCCATCCCGCCGAAGCAGAATGACCTTTTACCTTTACTTTAAACATATATCACTAAGCACTTTCCAGGGCTGCCGCACCACCGACAATCTCGAGGATTTCGTTGGTGATTGCCTCTTGACGTGCTTTGTTGTAGGATATTTTCAGATCACGCAGTAAATCGTTGGCGTTCTCTGTTGCAGAATCCATGGCAGTCATCCGGGCCCCATGCTCAGAAGCTTGGGTATCCAGGTTGAACTTGTGGAACTGCGTTTGTAGAATACTTGGCACCAAGTGGCTCAGTAAGCCCTCTTTGCTTGGCTCGAAGATATAGTCTGCGCGAAGATTGGTATCACCTTCCTCCATTTCCACCTTCGGTACTGGCAGAAAAGGAACATGAACCGTATTTTGGATAGCTGCATTGCGGAATTCACCGTAAGCAACCTCTACCGCGTCAAAACGTCCATCTTTAAAATTGTCCATCAGGTAAGTAGCTACCTTCTTGGTATTGTCAAAACTCAGGTCATCAAACAGGTTGACGTAATCGGAAATGATGTTGACTGAGTCAGCGTAACGCTTCTTGAAATACTCATTGCCTTTCTTACCAATAAACAGCATCGTGAGGTTGCCACGTGCGTGAACATCAGCAAACTTACCGTTCATGGCGGCCAGTGCTGCTTTGATCACGTTGGTGTTAAACGCTCCACAAAGACCACGATTGGAAGTGACGACGACAATACAGGCACGTTCTACTGGACGTTCCTGGCCAAAAACAGTACCGGCATCTCCTTCCAGGTTAGAAAGGATATTGCGCAGCATACTGTCCAGCTTGTTGGCGTAAGGGCGCATCTGAGTGATCGCATCCTGTGCACGCCGCAGCTTGGCTGCCGAAACCATCTTCATGGCTTTGGTGATCTGCTGAGTATTTTGGACCGAAGCAATCCGGTCACGGACTTCTTTTAAATTAGCCATCGGGGGCAAACTTTATTAAGTATTCACAATTCGAAACAGTATGCTAGTGCCCTACTGCTTACTTCTTGTACTGAGCCGTTAGCTCCTTTGCCAAAGCTTCCAGCTTCGCAAGGTCTTCATCCTGGTATTTACCAGCACGGAAGTTGTCCAGTACTCCTTGTTCGCGGCGTTCCATTTCAGAGAGGAAGAACTCTTCGAATTCTTTCACTTTCTCAACAGGAACATCACGCAACATACCTTTGGTACCCAAGTAAATGATAGCTACCTGCTTTTCTACCGCTACCGGAGAATACTGAGGCTGCTTCAGGATTTCCACGTTACGCTTACCTTTTTCGATCACCGAAAGGGTAGCCGCATCGAGGTCAGAACCGAACTTGGCAAATGCTTCCAATTCGCGGTACTGTGCCTGATCCAGTTTCAAGGTACCAGATACTTTCTTCATTGACTTGATCTGCGCAGAACCACCTACCCGGCTTACAGAGATACCTACGTTGATCGCCGGACGAATACCTGCGTTGAACAGGTTGGATTCGAGGAAGATCTGACCGTCGGTAATCGAAATTACGTTGGTAGGGATATAGGCAGAAACGTCACCAGCCTGGGTTTCAATGATCGGCAATGCCGTCAAAGAACCACCACCTTTAACGATACCTGCTTCTTTCAAGCTATCCGGAAGGTCATTCATATTCTGAGCCAAGCCATCATCAGCGATTACCTTAGCGGCACGCTCCAACAGACGACTGTGCAGGTAGAATACATCACCAGGATAGGCCTCACGACCTGGAGGACGACGCAGCAGCAGCGATACCTCACGGTAAGCTACGGCCTGCTTAGACAAATCATCATAGATGATCAGTGCTGGGCGGCCAGTATCCCGGAAGAACTCACCGATAGATGCACCTGCAAATGGTGCGTAGAACTGCAAAGGAGCAGGATCAGCGGCAGAGGAAGACACGATCACCGAGTAAGGCATAGCACCGTTCTCTTCGAGTACACGTGCTACTTGTGCTACGGTTGAGGCCTTCTGTCCACAAGCTACGTAGATACAGTAAACAGGCTCACCGCGATCGTAAAATTCTTTCTGGTTCAGGATGGTGTCAATAGCGATCGCTGTCTTACCCGTTTGGCGGTCACCAATGATCAATTCCCGCTGGCCACGACCGATAGGAATCATCGCATCGATAGCTTTGATACCCGTCTGTAGGGGTTCGTTTACTGGCTGGCGGTAGATTACACCAGGAGCTTTACGCTCCAAAGGCATCTCGTAAGTAGTGCCAGTGATTTCTCCCTTACCGTCGATAGGCTCACCCAATGGGTTCACTACGCGGCCAAGGTATCCCTCCCCTACGTTAATAGATGCAATACGGCCAGTACGATGAACCCGTGAGCCTTCACGAAGACCATCACTAGGCCCCATCATAACCACACCAACATTGTCTTCTTCCAGGTTCAGTACGATGGCCTGAACGCCAGTTTCAAATTCAACGAGCTCACCCGCACGGGCGTTCAACAAACCGTAAACGCGGGCGATACCGTCACCCACCTCTAATACGGTGCCATATTCCTCTAGCTGCGTAGCACTGTCAAAACCAGACAGTTGCTGCTTAAGGATTGCGGAGATTTCATCAGGTTTTACGTCAACCATGATTTATAATTATTTTTAAGAATAATAATTTAGTTCTTAGTACTGCTTAGCTAAGCAGGCTGCGCTTCACTTCTTCCAGTTTCTGCGCGACACTGGCGTCGTAGATTTTGTCATCCAACTCCAGGATAAATCCACCGATCAGTTCAGGGTTTACCGCTGTTTCGATCTCTACCGATTGGGCCGTTGCATCACTTACTGTAAGTTTTGCCTTCAACGCTTCCATAGCAGCAGCCGTCATGGGCTTTGCCGTAGTCACTTTTACAGTAGAAATGTGCTTGATCTTTTTGTACTGAGTAATAAACTCTTCCGCTACTTCTGGCAGGTAAGGCTCACGGCCTTTATTTACCAGAATGCGCAGAAAAGCCATCGTCATCTCATCGTACTTATCCTTGAACAAGGCATCGAGGATGGAAAGCTTCTTGCGAGCATTAACGATAGGGCTCTTTAACAGCAGGTAGAAGTCCCGGTTTTTGCTGGCAGCCTGAAAAGACTTCACGTCTTCCAGTACCCGGTCGAGCTTGTTTTGCTCCCGAGCCAAGTCCAACAAGGATTTAGCGTAGCGTCCTGCGATTCTTTGTACTGACATGCGCCTGTGTTATTATATTACACGCCTTTTAGAGCGTCTAGATCTTGATACGCCTATGCATGGCTTTTCGATCTGATACGCCAAAACATGGCGTATTTACTTCAATTAATTGAGCTTGATATCGTCTACCAAAGTATTGACAAACTGCTCCTGCTCTTTGTCGCCGGCCAGTTGCTTGCGCAATACTTTTTCTGCGATACCAATCGCCATAGCACCAACTTCTTTCTTAAGCTCGGCCATCGCTACCTTACGCTGGTTCTCGATTTCCTGCTGGGCATTGGTCACGATCTTCTTCGCTTCTTCGCGCGCCTGATCTTTGGCCTCTTTGACGATCTGATCCTTCGTTTCTTTGGCTTCTTTCAACATCCGAGCACGCTCTTCGCGAGCTTCCGTCAGGAGCTTTTGGTTTTCCGCCTGCACGTTCGACATCTCTTCGCGCGCCTTCTTAGCTTCATCCAATGCTTCTTGGATATCGTTGTCACGCTTTTTCAAAGCGTTCTGAATTGGCTTGAAAGCCATCCGACCTAGTACCGTCCACAGTACAATAAAGATGATAGACGTCCAGAAGATCAAACCTGGATCTGGTTTGATAACAGAAAAATCAGCTAACAGAAAAATATTCATTGTCTATATATTTTGATTTTGCTTGACGCAAAAAGAAAATGGCAATTCTTTTTAAAGATCAACCGTGGCCGCAGCCAACCGCTACGGCCACTGGTTGGTTCTTTGATCGTTTGCTAAAATTAGCCAGCCAAAAGGCCTACTACGATAGCAAACAGTGCAGCACCTTCTACGAGGGCCGCAGTAACGATCATGTTGTTACGAATATCACCAACAGCTTCTGGCTGACGTGCGATAGCATCCATTGCGTGGCTACCAATCAAACCTACGCCGATTCCGGCTCCTAATGCGGCAATACCTGCTCCAATTGCACCCATGATAAAGGGAATTTTGTGATTAAAAAAAGTATCTTAAAAACGCGACGCGTCGCGTCTGATTAATGTGCGTGTTCGTGGTCGTGGTGTTCGTGCTCTTCTACCGCAGCTCCAATGTAAGAGGCCGTCAGGATAGCAAAGATGAACGCCTGTAGGAAGGCTACCAACAACTCGATCAGGTTCATAAAGGCGGTAAACAAGCCACCGATGAATGCGCCTGTTGCAGCACCACCAACGCTTGCACCATTCTCACCAAACAAGAAGATCAAACCGATCAAACTGAGGATGATAATGTGACCTGCAGAAATGTTGGCAAACAAACGAATCATCAACGAGAACGGCTTGATGAAAAGTCCTAATACCTCTACGATAGTTAGAATTGGCTTTACGAACGTCGGTACACCCGGCATCCATACTACGTGCTCCCAGTAATGTCCGTTGCCATGGATATTAGTGATGATAAAGGCCAGTACAGCCAAAACCAAGGTCACAGCCAAATTACCCGTTACGTTGGCACCACCAGGGAAGAAAGGAATCAACCCTAGAAGGTTACAAAACAGGATAAAGAAGAACAAGGTCATGATAAACGGCTGAAAGCGCTCGTACTTAGGCCCGATCATCGGCTTCGTTACCTCATCACGAATAAAGGTAAAGAAAGGCTCGAAGAACGACTGAATGCCCGAAGGAGCTTTGCCTTCATTTTTCTTGTAACCTTTAGCAACAGCTCCCCAGATGAAGATCAACAGCAATGAAGCCAGGATCATGGTGAACACGTTCTTGGTAATAGAGAAATCGTAGAAAGAGGTTATACCTCCACCTAAAATACCACCATCTAAGGTAGATGGCTTGTCCAATTTCCAAAGTTCACCTTTCGCACAAGCGAAGTAAACGTCTTTCTCTTTGGTCTTTCCTTTGTCGTCGGTAATGGTTTCTACTTGGTGTAGAATGCCGTCAATGTGTACTTCGCCCATAGGGAAGCTGTCATCAGCAATACGATTGGCACGTCCATGGTTGAGAACATAACCATCAACAGCTGCATGTCCGTGGTGAAACATACTACTCGTACCTATTGTCCAGCCATGCTCAGGGGCATAAAGAAATACGGGGAGTGGAATATGAAGATCTTTCCACACGTGGAACTCGTTGGCATCAGCAATGTGATTCATTACTGTAGATACCGGATCGTACTCGCCATCCTCGGCATGATCGCCACAACCGCCGTGCTCACCTGGGGAGGTGGTAGCTGCGGCATCATGGGAATGATCATGACCATGCTCGTCATGATCGTGCTGAGCAAAAATGGGGCCTGACAATAGTGCCAGCACCACTACGAAAAGATAAGATGAGAAACGGGAAGATACTTTCACGCTACGTCGCTTTTTGGTCGTTTGTTAAAACCTGCGCAAAAGTAGATACTTTAACCCGTTTAAAAAAACTCCCTTTATCTTTTTTTAACACAAAGTAACCGGGAGGAAATACTGATAAACAGTAAGTTAGCAAGCAATACCCCTTTTTTACTTCCGGTACATTAGTCAGATGATGCGCAGAGCCGTCAATTGTTTGCTGAAAAAACTTTAGTGCAAAATATATATTGGCATTCTCGTTTTTATTCCGTCCTTGCCTTTCAGCTAATTATTCCGCCCACTTATCTTGTCCCGAGTATACTTTTATTTTACCTTGTTTGAAAATCCACCACCAAAGTTATTTTTGTTCCGTCACCAAAAGCAATGCCATGTACGGATTGATCATCGTTGTCTTTGTTCTAGGATACATTTTCATTGCTTTCGAGCATCCACTCAAAATTGACAAAGCGGCTTCCGCCATCCTTACGGGTGTACTTTGCTGGACGTTATTGGTCATCGGGCAAGAAGCCATTTTACCCGAAAGTGGTGAAGGGTTTATTGATGAAGCCATCCTCCATCATGTTGGAGAAATTGCGGAAATATTATTTTTCCTCCTCGGAGCGATGACTATTGTAGAACTCGTTGATGCTCATGAAGGTTTCGCCGTGGTGACCGCCCGTATTTCTACCACCAACAAGGTCAAACTTCTCTGGATTATTTGCATCGTCACCTTCTTTTTTTCGGCGGTACTCGACAATATGACTACAGCTATTGTGATGGCAGCCTTGTTGCGCAAACTCATTGTTAAAAAAGAGGATTTGTGGTTTTTCGCGGGTATGGTGGTACTTGCTGCTAATGCTGGCGGTGCCTGGTCGCCGATCGGAGATGTAACCACTATCATGCTCTGGATTGGAGGGCAAGTGACGGCACTTAATATCGTCATCGGCGTATTTTTACCTAGCTTGGTCTGTCTTATTGTGCCTTTGCTGGTAGTGACCTTTACCCAGAAGGGAGAAATTAAACGGGCCAAAAAAGCAGACCACGAATCCGTCTCCGGGCGGCCGACTCCAAAAGAGCAAGCGCTCATCTTTTGGCTGGGAGTAGCCGGTTTGTTGTTTGTACCGGTATTCAAAAACCTCACCCACCTTCCCCCATTCATGGGTATGTTGCTGAGTTTGGGGGTCTTGTGGGTAACCACCGAAATCCTGCATCGCGACAAAACTACCGATAATCGTCGGCACCTTTCTGTGGCGGGTGTCATCAGGAAGGTCGATACACCTAGTGTGCTTTTCTTCCTGGGCATCTTGCTGGCCGTAGCGAGCTTGCAAACAGCAGGCCACCTTGGCCAGTTGGCCACAGCCATGAACGAAGAAATTGGTAATATCTACCTTATCAATGTCCTCATTGGCTTACTCTCTTCGGTTGTCGACAATGTGCCACTGGTAGCAGGTGCGATGGGCATGTATCCACTATCCGTCTACCCTACTGATGCTACCTTCTGGGAATTTTTGGCGTACTGTGCCGGTACGGGTGGAAGCGCATTGATCATCGGCTCAGCTGCAGGTGTAGCCATTATGGGGATTTTGAAAATAGACTTTCTCTGGTATTTCAAAAAAATTACCTGGCTGGCCTTACTTGGCTATTTTTCGGGTGCCTTGGTGTATTATTTACTTCATGCAGGTTAATGGTCTAAATTTGCAGCAATGCAAAATAAAGAAAAAACAGGCTTGGTTTTATCGGGCGGTGCCATCAGGGGTATCGCGCACTTGGGCGTCCTTAAGTTCTTGCAAGAAGCGGATCTGGAGCCAGACATCATCGCTGGTGCCAGCGCCGGTGCTTTGGTGGGTGCTTTTTACGCGGCGGGCTATACTGCCGAAGAATCGCTGGCCTTTTTCCTTAAAAACAAACCGATCACCTGGCGCAATTATGCTCGCCGAAAACCAGGGATTTTGGTCTTTGACCGATTTGCCCAAAGTCTGGCCGAACAATTCCCTGTAGATCAGTTTTCAGCTTTAGCAAAACCGCTCTTTATTACGCGCACCAATCTTGAAACGGGCCTCGGAGAAATTGTCAACCAGGGGCCTTTGATTAAAAATTTACTGGCTTCCGCCGCTTTTCCACTGCTGTTTGCCCCCATTGAAATCAATGGCGTATTGTATTCCGACGGAGGAATCACCAACAATTTCCCCATTGAGCCTTTGTTGCCTCTTTGCGAAAAAACATTGGGCGTCTACGTCAACCCGCTCCCCTTGAAGCCCGCCTCCAAGTTAAAAACAGCCTTCACGGTTGCCGAAAGAGCTTTTCAAATCAGCGTCACCCAAACCTCCCTGCCTAAGTTTCAAGCATGTGATATGGTTATCATTCCCAAGGAGTTGGAAGAATACAGCCTCATCAATACCAGACGGATTAAAGAAATTTTTCAGATCGGTTACCAGGCTGCCTTAAAAGAACGGAAAGCCCTGGAAAAATTATTTGCAAAATAATTGTCTTCAACGGTAACGGTAGCCGAAACGAACTTATCAATAAATGACTCGTACCACAAACAAGTAATAGTGGAATTCATGGTATTTTATATAAATCTATGGACTTCCTCTTTCACGCATGTGAAAAAACCCCTATATTTAAGTGTCT
Source organism: Lewinella sp. LCG006 (assembly GCF_040784935.1). GTDB lineage: Bacteria > Bacteroidota > Bacteroidia > Chitinophagales > Saprospiraceae > Lewinella. The sequence continues at coordinate 1,328,314 of NZ_CP160680.1, forward strand.
AAAACCAGAGCTTATTATCATCTCCCCCTTGGGTGCATGATAAAAATCCTAAAAACAAAACCCTCCCGTAATGCCAAAACTCAACACACCCCGCTTCTATTGGAATACTTTCCTACCATCTTTTATCATTCATTTTGTAGCACTTTCCCTGAGGATAAATGCTAGCAAATTCAGCCGGATAAAACATCAACTAACCTTCTCTACTTCTGTGATTTAACAGAAATAGCCCACTCAACCAGTCGTTCTTACCCCTTTACAAAGCTTCTTCTTTATCGTCTCATTTGAATATTGAGCGGGTCAGTGACCTGTCGTATTCCATTTCCATTTCCTGGCTTTACCCCCAGGCAAAGGCCGTGTGATACTTCGGGACACCTAAGTGTTTTGACGGAAACAAGTCTAGCACTAAACCTACCATTTTGATAACACCTTAATTCAACAAAATTTTCCATTATGAAAAAATTTTCCTCGTACTATCGGAGTATTTGTTTCGCGATAGTCTGCCTATTATTCATGAGTGCTATTGGTGCCCAATCCAATTCACTTATTGGGAAAAAACTCAACGCCAAACACCCTGCCCTCAACGAAAGCTTCGCTGAATACGAAGTGTTTGAACTCGACATTACCAAGCTACAAGCCCTCACCCGCAGCGGAAATGCGTTTGAGTTCTCCTTACAACTCGACCAGCAAATATGGGAGGTCTACTTAGAGCACAATGACCTGCGTGGCCCGAACTACCGGGAAGTAGCGATTACCGACCGCGGCCACGAGGTTCTTCCTCCCCGCCCCAACATCACCTTCAAGGGACGTACAGGAACCGACGATACTCGCTTCACGATCACTGAGGACTACCTGATTACCCGCTTGGTAAGCGGAGACAATATTTATTACCTCGAACCATTAAGCCGATTAATTGATGGATTGCCTAAAAACCAGTACGTTTTTTACGAAGTAAACGACATCTTGACAGACCCTGAGGTGGAGTGTGTTCACAATGCTGGTAAGCGTTACGCAATACCTCATCCTGACGACCCGAAAGGAACTACCGACCCGCTGAAAATGATGGAATGCCTGGAAGTGGAGATGGCGACGGCTGGAGACTTTACGATGTTTACCAGATATGGTTCGGTAATGGCCGTCAACGATTTCATCCTCAACGTCACCAACCTGATGGAACCGTTGTATGACGATTTTAGCCTGAGCTTTGTGATTATCGATCAATTCGTAGCAACAACACTGGCATCCGATCCTTTCGATGCGGCAGGTACCGAAGCGTTCAATATCCTGGATGCTTTCCGGCCGTGGGCGGGAGTGAACTTTGCCAGCCATGATCTTGGTCAACTTTGGACAGCCAAGGACATCCGAGGCTGTAATGAAGATGACGACGACGACATCTCTACTAACTTCGGGTTAATCGGTTGTGCTGATGCAATCGGGGATGTGTGCGGCAGCAACCGTTACAACGTATGTGAAGACTTTTCAAACTCTTCCAACTGTCTTCGGGCTTTGAGTGCCCATGAGATTGGTCACGTTTTCGATGGTGTTCACAGCGAAGCAAACAACACCACCATCATGTGGCCAAACATCGTTTGTGGTGCTACCACCTGGACGGCGAATAACATTACCCGCATTCAGAACCATATTGATTCACGCGACTGTCTTGGTGCTTGTGGAGACTGTACCATCGATCTCATTGCCATCGTTTTTGACGAATCCTGCCCTGGCGAAAATGATGGTAATATTTTCGGTATTCCATCCAATAACGCCGGCCTCGTCACTTTCGTCCTGAGCGGCCCCGTAAACGACAGCAACACCACAGGTGACTTTGGCCCATTGCCTCCTGGCAACTATACCCTGCGCGCCGAGGACGACGGTGGCGGTTTAAACTGCTTTGACGAAATCAACATCACAGTTAACCCATCTCCTGACACTGCACCTCCCTCCAATAGCTGTGGTGCCTTCAGTCAAAATTTTGAGGCTTGTCCCAGGCTTATTGGCCCCAACATTCCTAACAATACTTGGTTTACCATTGGTCCCGACCTCAGCTTCGAAAGTGTAGCTGGTGGTATCTACGTTCAAACGGTTGATCTGGATGGCTGTGTAAGTGATACCTACACTGATCTGGCTGATATTGAAATCAGCCTCGTTGATTCCTACTCGGAAGGTATCTGCCCGAAAACCATTGTAAATGAATATCTCATGCGCGATGAGTGTGGAAACGTATCCACAGATCTCATCGTGGTCCGTCATGTCTTTAGCGAAAGTATTGCTCCAGTCTGGGATCTGGGTTGCCAAATTGATGTCGTCTTTACCACAGAAGACGGTAATGTATGCCCTGCCGATGCCACCATCTCTCTTAGTGAAGGTGATGAAATCACGGTCAACGACGGTTGGTCCGTTGGCGGAATCCCTATCCTCCCGCTCAGTGGATGCGTAGAAGATGAGTGTACAATCGATAACAATCTGATCATCAGGGTAGACGATATCACCATTGTCGACGATGGCACTTGCAGTCGAACGATTACCGTGACCTTTCTCGCTATTGATGAGTGTGGCAATACGTCATTACCCTTTGTATGTAACTACACCTTCATCGACAATACCGCCCCCCTAGTGAGCTTCAACGGAATTCCCGACGGAGGTACCTATGTGATCGAATGTGATCTCCCTTCTACCACCTGGGATCCGCTCACCGATATTGGTGAACTAACCATTTCTGACAACTGCTCCGCCATCGATTTTGCCGGCATTACCGAAGTGTTGACGCAGTTGTACGACGGCCCTTGTGTGGGCAATGTACTTACGCGCTGGCAGCAGGTGTTTACCGTGCAGGATGTCTGTGGCAATACGACCGTCTATACCTTGTTTACTGAAATTATTGACACTACGCCGCCGGTGTTTAGCTCCTCACCCACCGATGTGACCATCGAGTGTGATGAGACCGCTCCGCTACCGGACATGGAAGCATTCGACTCCTGCTCCGAGGTCGTTTACGGATTCACGGAAGTACGTACCGACGGCAGTTGCCCCCACAACTATACCCTCACCCGTACCTGGACCGCTACCGACGGCTGTGGCAATAGCAGCAGCGAAGTACAAGTAGTAACCGTGGAAGACACCACCCCACCGGTCATCGTATTCACCGATGAATATGTTGATCAGTACGAACCTGGCCAGGATGTTTTTGTGGAATGTTCCGAATACGGCAACATCTCCCAGATCATCGCCAACAGTGCGAAGGCGACCGACAATTGCTCTGGAAATACCCCGGTGACTTACATCCTGGAAGACATGGGTAACTTCGACTGCCAGGAATACGGCTACTCTGGCCACTTCGTCAGCACCTGGACCAGCACGGACGAATGTGGCAATACCGCCACCGCCACCATCAACTGGTTCCTCGTGGACGAAACCGCACCTGTATTCCAGGGACTACCCGAAGATGCCTGCGCCAGCCTGGATAACCTGCCTCCGGTAGCGGATGTGCAAGCCGTAGACGACTGTGAATTGGCGGTGCTGACCTTCAGCCAGTCGGACCCGATTGACTGTGACGGCGGCCAATACATCGAGCGTACCTGGACAGCAGAAGATGCCTGTGGCAACAGTGCCTCTTACACCCAGCGCATCAGCCTCAACGGCACCAGTGGCCCCACCATCACCATCGACTACCCAGAAATTGGGGACGTGATGGACGGTGATTTGATCCAACTGCCCGTGGATTGTGATCAGGACATTGCCTTCTCCGTAGCAGATCTGGAAGCCGCCATCAGCGTAGGTGCAGGCTGCGGCAGCGGCTCCTCCAGCATCGAACTCAGCCTCATGGACGAGGGCGACTGTCAGGAAAATGGCTACTTCGCTCGCTACCGCCTCAATGTGACGGCCACCGACGCTTGTGGCAATACTTCTAATTTGAGCATTACGATTGACTTCGTGGACATGACGCCCCCCGTAGTGAGCAGTGCCAACGAGCTGACGCTGAACTGTGGCGACGAGATCCCCATGATCGAAGCAACGGACGCTTGCGGCGAAATTGCCAGCATGACCTTTGTGGACAGTGCGCCCATTGACACCAGCTGCCCGGATAACCCCGTGGCCTACGACCGCACCTGGACGGTGACGGACAATTGCGGCAACGCGACGACCTTTGTCCAGAGCATCATCGTGCTCGACAATGCAGGCCCCGTATTCAGCGGCGTACCCGCCGACATGTGTAACAATACCGGCATCGATGTAGTCGTAACCGCAGTAGACGGCTGTACCGGCCAGCAGGCCCAGGTCTTCTTTGAAGAAGTGATGAGCAGTGAAAGCGGTTGCGGCGAAGTACTGACCCGCACCTGGACAGCAACAGATGCCTGTGGCAACACTTCCGTAGCGACGCAGCAAGTCTTCTTTGATGACGACGTGGCGCCAGAAATTGAATTCACCAGTGACCTGGTCTTTGGTCTGGAAAGTGGTGACGAACTGTTCCTTACCGTAGGTGACGGACTTGGTGATCCTAACGATCCGCTGTTCCTGACTGCTGACGATGTGACCGTGACGGACAACTGTGCTTCCATTACCGCACAAGTAATTGTGGAAACGACCATTTCCGACGATTGTGCCGCTGATGGTTACCTGGCCCGCTACGACTACAAATTTATCGCGACTGATCCTTGTGGTAACACCAGCTCGGCTAAGCTGACCGTCTTCTACGTGGACAACAATGCACCGGACTTCTTCAACGTACCGGATGATGTGGATGTATTCTGTACCGCGGTACCAGAAGTAGCTAACGTCATTGCCAGCGATGATTACGACGAAGAAGTGGAAGTGATCTTCTCCGAAACTTCGACGACTACGCCGGAGGGACTTTTGATCACTCGCACCTGGAAAGCTTCCGATAGCTGTGGCAATACCAACTCGGTAAGCCAGAACATCCTGGTGCTGAACAACGACATCAACGCTACCTTCAGCTTCGGCGGCCCCGTCATTGAGTGTAACAGCGACAACAACCGTCTGGGTGTGACCCCCACCGGTGGCACACCGCCCTACACCTACCAGTGGCAGCTGACCTTCCCGCTGGAAGACGGCTACATCACGACCGATCCTACCCTTCCGGGGATCCTGTTCACGATGGGGTACATCACGCAGACCTTCAGTGTATTGATCACCGATGCCAACGGTTGTGAGTACCTCGCTTCAGTAACCGTAGTCTGTGACTTCTCTGACGACGAGGGAGACTTTACCGGAAACGGTAATGATGGCGCATTCAGCATGAATGTGTACCCGAATCCGGTGAGTGACCAGCTTATGGTGAAAGCCAAGGTGCAGGAAGACAGGCCGGTGACGGTGGCCATGTACAACCTCTTCGGTCAGGAACTCTTCCGCCAGGAAATGGATACCTGGACGCAAGAAGGACTGAGCATTGACACCCGCCGTTTCCCTAACGGGACTTACCTGCTGCGCCTAACGGCTGGTGAGCAGGAAGTGCAGACGAGAGAAGTGGTGATTTTGCATTAAAAGGAAGTACGGGGTATTTGGTACTCGGTACTTAGTATAGCTAAAAGGCGCCTCGGGACGGTTGTTCCGGGGCGTTTTTGTTTGTTTGGAACCACATGAGGCACTGGAAGGCACATAAGTGTTTTTTTGAACCATACGAGGGATTATAAGGGCATTTAAGGAAGGGGATTACAGGGCAAATTCACGAATTTACCTAACGCACGAATTTGCCAATGCAAAACGGAATTTTGCGTAAACACCGACGCAGGCGAAGCCAACGCCGAACAGGGGGCATTTAAGGAAGAGCAGTAAAGGGCAAATTCACGAATTTGCCTGACGTTCAAATCCGGCTTTATTTATTTTTTCTTGCAACTAACAGAATTCATAGAGTAGCCAAATTTCAGAAAAGGGGTACATAGCGTTAACTTTCAAATAATACATTTGGGTCATATTTGCATACGAACCCAAAAGCAATATGGACACCAACTACATTTAATCATTTTTTTTAAACCCTATTTGATGAAAACATGCAACACCAGCATTGGGCGCTATTGCTCCCTATCTAGTATTCTTTTTCCAAGATCATTTTTAATTCTCCTTTTATCAACGGTCAGTCTTGCCTTGAGTGCTCAGTTGGCCACTTGGGATTTTGAAGGGGAGGTAGCGGCAGCCACTACGGTAGCTCCTAACGTAACCGCTACAGCAGCCGTATTTGGCCCAGGAGTTGGAAGCGTTTCTTTTCCGGCGGGAAATGGCAGCACCGACGCTTACTCCGGAAATGGCTGGCCCACGGGTGGTCTCGCAGCCGACCGGTATCTCCAAATTTCGGTGGAAACCACCGACCCTTGCTTCGAGCTCAACGTCACTGGCATCAGTTTTGATGAGCGGCGTTCGGGAACTGGGCCTGCTACCCTTGATGTCATTTGGTCGGCGGTAGACGCTTTTTCCCCTAACCAGTTGTATGGAGGCAGTATTGGCACGGCAATTCCTGACAATACGGATTGGCGTACGCAGACCTTTATGCAGACTTTGAACGAGTCGAAGGTGATCTTTAGAATTTACGGCTACAATGCAGAAGCCGGCACCGGTACCTGGCGTTTTGACAATATAGAAATTCAAGGCACGGTTACTGGGGACAATACGCCACCCAGCGTGACCTGTGCGACGTTCACTCCCAGCTTTGACTCCCGTTGTCCAGATGATGTGAGTGCCAACAACCCCAATGGTAACTTTGGTCCCATTCCCGCCAATGGTATTGTGTCTCTTGGCCTGGGCTTCCCGGGAACAGTATTCTATGATCTGGACCTTAGTGCCTGTGCAAGTGATGATGTCTCCGCACTGGGTGAATTAGGTATTCGCCTGCAAAGCTCTATCCTTGGCACCAGTGATGGTTGTAGCCAAACGCTGACGAATACCTACGAGATCAAAGATGCTTGCGATAATATCTCTCCGGACCTGATAACCATCATAGCTACTTTTGAAGATAACGAAGGCCCGGAGATCACCTGTGCAGAATTTACAGCAACCTTTCAGGATTGCCCAGATGGCCTAGGCCCGAACAACCCTAGCGGTGATTGGATAGCTGTACCAGCCAATGGCATCTTCCAATCCACCTCCGGTGGTAGTTATACGGTAGATGTCGACCTCAATAGCTGCGTAAGTGACAATTGTGGTGATTTCGAGGATTTTGAATACACTCTTGTTGATTCTTACTTCGAGGATTTTGTAGCAGGCTGTGCGATCACTTTGGTCAATGAGATTGCCCTGCGCGATGGTTGCGGCAATGTATCCGACAATAACATTATCACCAAAATTACGATTGATAACAGTGCGGCTGATACTCCTCCATTGATCACCTGTCCAGCCAATGCCATGGTAGCCTGTGGAATGCCTACTGACCCTGATGCTACCGGCATGGCAACAGCTACTACCGACTGTGGAACACCAACCGTTACTTTTAGCGACAGCTCGGCACCTGGCTGTGGGAATACCGAAACCATTAGCCGTACCTGGACCGCTACCAGTCCTTGTGGAATGACCAGTACTTGTGTACAAACCATCACCGTCGTAGATGATACCCCGCCGACGGTTAGCTGTGCTGATTTTACGACGACTTTTAGCAATGGCTGCTCTGCTGACTTAGCTCCGAACGTCCCCAGTGGTAACTTTGGTGCTTTAGCAGCCAATGGTATGGTCAACATCGCTCTGGGATTAACAGGCGGTAGCTTGGGTGGTCTTTATCAATTAGATTTAAGTGGCTGCGTAAGTGACAACTGCTCTACAGACTTTACCGGCTTTGGCATCAGACTGGTCAGTTCTGATGTCGTTGACAATCCCAATGGTTGTGGCCAAATACTTACCAATACCTACGACATCCGCGATGCTTGTGGTAACATCTCTACCGATTTAGTGACCATTGTCGCTAACTTTGAAGACACCTCAGCACCAGTGGTTAATTGCGCCGAGTTTACAGCCACCTTTGAAGGCTGCCCCGGCCCCTTAGGCCCCAACACCCCGACTGACGAGTGGTTTGCGATCGGTCCGGCTGGTGGATTTACTGCTGCTTCTGGTGGTGGTGGCCCGTACTCCCTCTTCCTGGACTTGAGTACCTGTGTCACCGATAACTGTTCAGACTTAGCCGATTTAGAATATACTTTATTCACTTCTTACGAAGAAAACACAACCGACTGCAGCACCACACTCGTCAACGAATTTTCCATCCGAGACCAGTGTGGTAACATCGCGGAAGATCGTATCATCACTCGCTTTACAATTGAGAATACGTCGGATGCGATGATCACCTGCCCAGCGCAGGTGGATCTTACTTGCGGCGACTCAACCGATCCGGCCGATACCGGCATGGCAACAGCAACGGATGAATGTGGTAACGTGCCCGTAACTTACACTGATGAAATCACGATGCGCTGCAACAACGGTGCCTACGTGATTATCCGTACCTGGACCGCTGAGGGTTGTGGAGAGCCTGTCTCTTGTGAGCAGTTTATCATTATTAGAGACGAGGAAGCACCCGTCTTTAACGATGCTTGTCAGACGGACTTCTCCTTCAATACCGAGGGAGGTAGCGACTGCCCGGCCGATGCGACCATCTCCCTCAATGAAGGAGATGAGCTTACTTTAAGCGATACCTGGACCGTAGGAGGCAATACCGTTCCTTCCCTAGCTGGCTGCGTAAGTGACAACTGTGCCCTTGACGAAGAAATCACCGTGACGGTGGAAGACATTACAATCACACACGCCAGTAGTTGCAGTCGCATCTTTAGCGTGACCTTTATCGCGGACGATGGCTGTGACAACAACTCCGAGCCGTTTACATTCACTTATACCATCGAAGACAATACCATTCCGGTGTTCGATGCCGCTTGTCAAGTTGACCAGACCTATACCACGGAAACGGGTGGAGTCTGCCCAGCGGATGCTACCTTCTCCTTCAACGAAGGCGATGAATTTGGGGTGAACGATGTGTTCTCTGTGGGAGGTAATGCACAGCCTACTTTGGCCGGTTGTATCTCCGACAATTGTGGAACAGAAGACGACTTCATTGTCATCGTCGACGATATCACCGTAACGGACAATGGCACTTGTAGTCGTAATATTGCTGTAACCTTCATCGCCGACGATGGCTGTGGTAACCTCTCCGAGTCCTTTACCTTTAACTACCTCTTCATTGATGATACCGCCCCAGTCTTCGACCTGGCTTGCCAGATTGATGCGGTATTTACCACCGAAGATGGCAACGTCTGCCCCGCCGATGCCACCATCTCCCTCAACGAAGGCGATGAGATCGACGTGTTTACCGGCTGGACGGTAGGTGGCGTTGATATTCTCCCACTCCAAGGTTGTGTAGGTGACAACTGCACCGCCGAAGGCGATTTGACCATCACCGTCGATGATATTACCGTGGTGGACGATGGCACCTGTAGCCGCGTTATCACCATTACCTTCATTGCGGACGATGGTTGTGGTAACTTCTCCGAGCCTTTCGTGTGCAACTACACCTTCATCGACAATACTGGCCCCGAGGTGAGCTTCAACGGTATTCTTGACGGAGGTACTTATGTCGTAGAGTGCGACCTACCTTCGACGACTTGGGATCCCTTGATCGATATTGGCGAACTGACGATTTCTGACAACTGCTCCGCTATCGATTTTGCTGGAATTACGGAGGTCTTGACACAACTGTACGATGGCCCCTGTGTGGGCAATGTACTTACGCGTTGGCAGCAGGTGTTTACCGTGCAGGATATTTGTGGCAACACGACCGTCTACACCCTCTTCACCGAGATCATCGACACCACTCCGCCCGCCTTTACCTCTTCGCCTGCTGATGTGACCATCGAGTGCGATGAGACCGCTCCCGTACCTCAGCTGGAAGCGTTTGACTCCTGTTCGGAAGTGATCTACAATTTCAACGAAGTACGTACCGATGGCGACTGCCCCAACAACTACACCCTCACCCGCACCTGGCTGGCTTCTGATGGTTGTGGCAACACCAGCGTAGAAACGCAGGTCGTGACCGTAGAGGACACCACCCCACCCGTCATCGAGTTTACCGACGAATATATTGATCAGTACCAACCTGGCCAGGATGTGTACATCGAATGTTCCGAATACGGCAACATCTCCCAGATCATTGCCAACAGCGCCCTTGCTTTTGACAATTGCAGCGGCCAGACGGAAGTGAGTTATTCCCTGGAAGACATGGGTAATTTCGATTGTCAGGAGTACGGTTACTCTGGTCATTTCGTAAGTACCTGGAAAACCAAAGACGAATGTGGCAACGAAAGCATAGCCACCATCAATTGGTTCCTCGTGGATGAAACAGCACCGGTATTCCAAGGACTACCCGAAGATGCCTGCGCCAGTCTGGACAACCTGCCTCCGGTAGCGGATGTGCAAGCCGTTGACGACTGCGAATTGGCGGTGCTGACCTTCAGCCAGTCGGATCCGATTGACTGTGACGGCGGCCAATACATCGAGCGTACCTGGACAGCAGAAGATGCCTGTGGCAACAGTGCTTCTTACACCCAGCGCATCAGCCTCAACGGCACCAGTGGACCCACCATCACCATCGACTACCCAGAAATTGGGGACGTGATGGACGGTGATTTGATCCAACTGCCCGTGGATTGTGATCAGGATATTGCCTTCTCTGTAGCAGATCTGGAAGCCGCCATCAGCGTAGGTGCAGGTTGTGGCAGCGGCTCCTCCAGCATCGAACTCAGCCTCATGGATGAGGGCGACTGTCAGGAAAACGGCTACTTCGCTCGCTACCGCCTCAACGTGACGGCCACCGACGCTTGTGGCAATACTTCTAATTTGAGCATTACAATTGACTTTGTGGACATGACGCCACCCGTGGTGAGCAGCCCCAACGAACTGACGCTGGACTGTGGCGATGAGATCCCCATGATCGAAGCGACGGACGCTTGCGGCGAAATTGCCAGCATGACCTTTGTGGACAGTGCGCCCATCGAAGTGAGCTGCGCGGCCAACCCGGTAGCTTATGATCGCACCTGGACGGTGACCGATGCTTGCGGCAACGCAACGACCTTTGTCCAGAGCATCATCGTGCTCGACAATGCAGGCCCCGTATTCAGCGGCGTACCCGCCGATATGTGTAACAATACCGGCATCGACGTAGTCGTAACTGCCGTAGACGGCTGTACCGGCCAGCAGGCCCAGGTCTTCTTTGAAGAAGTGATGAGCAGTGAAAGCGGCTGCGGCGAAGTACTGACCCGCACCTGGACAGCAACCGACGCTTGTGGCAACACTTCCGTAGCGACACAGCAAGTCTTCTTTGATGACGACGTGGCGCCGGAAATCGCCTTCACCAGCGACCTGGTCTTTGGTCTGGAAAGTGGTGACGAACTGTTCCTTACCGTAGGTGACGGACTTGGTGATCCTAACGATCCGCTGTTCCTGACTGCTGACGATGTGACCGTGACGGACAACTGTGCCACCATTACTGCACAAGTAGTTGTGGAAACGACCATTTCCGACGATTGTGCCGCTGATGGTTACCTGGCCCGCTACGACTACAAATTTATCGCGACTGATCCTTGTGGTAACACCAGCTCGGCTAAGCTGACCGTCTTCTACGTGGACAACAATGCACCGGACTTCTTCAACGTACCGGATGATGTGGATGTATTCTGTACCGCGGTACCAGAAGTGGCTAACGTCATCGCCAGCGATGATTACGACGAAGAAGTCGAAGTATTCTTCTCCGAAACTTCGACGACTACGCCGGAGGGACTTTTGATCACTCGCACCTGGAAAGCTTCCGATAGCTGTGGCAATACCAACTCGGTAAGCCAGAACATCCTGGTGGTGAACAACGACATCAACGCTACCTTCAGCTTCGGCGGCCCCGTCATTGAGTGTAACAGCGACAACAACCGTCTGGGTGTGACCCCCACCGGTGGCACACCGCCCTACACCTACCAGTGGCAGCTGACCTTCCCGCTGGAAGACGGCTACATCACGACCGATCCTACCCTTCCAGGGATCCTGTTCACGATGGGGTACATCACGCAGACCTTCAGTGTATTGATCACCGATGCCAACGGCTGTGAGTACCTCGCTTCAGTAACCGTAGTCTGTGACTTCTCTGACGACGAGGGAGACTTTACCGGAAACGGTAATGATGGCGCATTCAGCATGAATGTGTACCCGAATCCGGTGAGTGACCAGCTGATGGTGAAAGCCAAGGTGCAGGAAGACAGGCCGGTGACGGTAGCCATGTACAACCTCTTCGGTCAGGAACTCTTCCGCACGGAGCAGGACACCTGGGCACCAGAAGGCTTGAGCATTGATACCCGCCGTTTCCCTAACGGGACTTACCTACTCCGCCTAACGGCTGGTGAGCAGGAAGTGCAGACGAGAGAAGTGGTGATTTTGCATTAAAAGGAAGTACGGGGTATTTGGTACTCGGTACTTAGTATAGCTAAAAGGCGCCTCGGGACGGTTGTTCCGGGGCGTTTTTGTTTGTTTTGAACCACATGAGGCACTGGAAGGCACATAAGTGTTTTTTTGAACCATACGAGGGATTATAAGGGCATTTAAGGAAGGGGATTACAGGGCAAATTCACGAATTTGTCTGACACACGAATTCATGAATCTGCCTGACAGGTTTTACCACCGTAATCCCTTAATACTCCGTCGGCTCCGCTTCTGAAAGCACAAAGGGGATGTGCTCACGAATTTTTCGCTGCTGAGGTTCACTCAATTCGGAAAACCGCTGTTGAAATCGATGCTGGGCAGCTTCTTCCCACAGTTCATTGTAGGCGGCTTTCAGTTCGTTGTAAACATTGAGGTAAATATCGTAGCTGGTACTGCGATCATTGATCAAGGATATGATGGCTTTATTAGGAGTCTCCGCTAAATCAACGTCACTGGTCGGATTCATAATAAAATTCTTTGCTCCCTCGCGGACATCCCCTAAACTAACCACTTTACTTTCGATCAGGATTTGATCATTAGCATTGATGGCGACGCGTAAAATATTACGGGAATTAACCGACCCTGGTTCACTCAGCGGATCCCAGGGCGGCAACTTCACCAATATGCCACTGTCGGACATGATGGTGGTGGTAACCAAAAAGAAAATCAGGAGGAGGAAAGCGATGTCGGCCATGCTTCCGGCATTTACTTCCGGAGCGGCTCTTCTGGCAATGGTTCTTTTCATGACAGGTAAGATTGTAGGTCAGCTCGGTAGTTAGTCATCGCTAGTAGGCGTCACTCGTTGCCGACCTGCCAGTACATGGTACTGGGTACTTAGTACTTGGTAAAGCGAATTTAACTCACAATACTGATGGATTTGATAATTTTACTTACCTGGTAGTTTATGCATACCCAGACAAGATGATGCCAGTGCTAGAAATGGTGCTTACCTTTGTGATCAAACACAAAAAAGCAAGCTCAATTATATGGACGCCAACTTTTTCTTCAAGGCCCTGCACGTGGTCGGTTTCGTTTCCTGGTTTGCAGGTCTATTCTATCTGGTGCGCATTTTCGTGTACCTGGTCGAAGCTGACGAGCGGGACGAACCTGCGCGCAGCATCCTCACCGAACAGTTTCAAGCGATGGCCTGGCGTGTCTATAAAATCATCTGCAATCCAGCGATGATGATCACCTGGCTAGCTGGGCTTACCATGCTGGGGCTTGATTTAGCAGGCGTGACGTCCTATGGCTATTTTTCAACGGGTACTCCTGGGTGGTTGCACCTAAAACTGCTGCTGCTCGTACTCCTTACCGCTTATCATCTTTATTGCAAAAAACTAATTATCAGGATGGAAGCTGGAGAGCGACCGTTTTCCGCCTGGCAGTTTAGGATATTCAACGAAGTACCTACCCTCTTTCTCGTGAGCATTTCTTTCATTGCCGTTTACGGAAAGGTGGGGAGGCTCAACTACCTGTATTTACTATTAGGGGTAGGGCTTTTTGCCGGACTGGTCTATCGTGGAGCTGTTGCTTACCGCAAACGACGTGCGTTGGATAACAAAGCGTAAGCACGTTTGAAACATGGATTACACTAAAACACCGGGCTCATCGAGCACCTTACGTTTTGCCCTTTCCTTTTGATCTTTAAGGGTAAAGACAAAACAGGTTCCTCCTGTGTTGACGGGCTCAAAATAGATGTCTCCTTGATGCATTTTCACCACCTTGCGGCAGATGGCCAGCCCAATACCCATACCGTTGGTTTTCTGTTTATCCAGGCGCTGGAAGGGAGAAAAGACTTTTTCCTGAAACTGCTCTTCGATACCAATACCATTGTCGGAAAATCTAAACAACCACTTCTTTCCTAATGGTTTGCAAGAGATTTTCACCACCGGGTTTTCTTCTGATCTAAACTTGATAGCATTGGCTAGCAAGTTTTGAAAAAGCTGTATAAACCCAACTTGATTGCCATGAATGGTTGGTAAATCATCACTGATGATCAGCACTTGATGATCGCTGATCTCTTTCTTCAGATTTGCTTTTACGATGGCCATCACCTTGTTGAAGTCGGTATCTACGAAGGTTTCTGCTTGGTTGTTCACTTTTGCATACTCCAAGAGTGCATTGATAACCTCATTCATCTGAAGTACTCCTTCCACCATGAAATCCAGAAATTCTTCTCCTTTATCGTCCAAGAGATGACCGTAGTGTTTTTTAAGAAGTTGCGCAAAACTGCCAATGGTTCGTAGTGGGCTCTTCAGGTCATGGGAAGCGATGTAGGAGAACTCCTCTAGCTCCTTGTAAGAGTGTTCCAGCTTTTGGATATTTTCAGCTAGCTGCAAGGATTTTTTCTCGATCAGGGTTTTCTGTTCAGAAAGCTGTTCATTGGCTTGCTCGATGATCGACTGCTTTTTTTCTAAATCTTCGATCGTCGCGTTCAAAATATTTACAGCTATGGTCTTGTCCTTTTGAATACGGCGCAGCTGAAAATCACGACGTTCTATCTCCTTTTGCATTTGAGACACGTCGTCATGCAATTGCTTTCTGTCCTTTTCGCTAATATCTTTGAGAGACGCTATGGTTGTTAACAACGCTTTTACGTCCATACTATTTTTCTTTTAATATGGCCAATGAACAAGTCGAATTATGAAATTCGCAACGCCCCTCACCAGTATCCCCAAACTCACCATAAGACAAGAATCCAATCATGGGTTTCTTCCATTCTCTAAAAATGCCGTTCACCTCATCTTCCAGCAAGGGCCCAAAAGCGCCATGCCTGCCTTTACAAGAAAACAGGATCAGAGCATCAGCGTCTGCCACCTTTTGATGAAAATCTTGGAATTTTGAGATAGCCATATCTATGACTTCGAAACCTGGCGAGCTGGAAAATCGAAATTTTTCTCCTTCTTTCACGCTCGCTGATAAGGTAATTGAACCATCCTTATCATTGACTACAATGGGCGAGCGTAGCACAGAATAGCCTCCTTCTTTATAAATCTGCAATGGGTAGTTCGTTTGAATAGAAATCAATACATCTTCTTCAGACAAGCCAAAATAGCGAATAAAAACATCATAAGCTCGCTCGTCATTGATGGTATAGATAATGTTGCCTTCTGCCTTGGTAATGGTATTGACTCCTCCAATCGGCTCCCAACCACTTACAGCTACACCTTGCAGGCTGACATGATCCGTATCAAGCACCAGCAACAAAAGACCTTGCGATGAAACCGTTACATTATCAAAAATGATAGTCTCCCGCATTTCCAGATCATCTCCTGCCATTCCTCCATACATGGGGATGCTTTTACCTGCTCCTTTTCTAAGGCTCTCTATGACCAATTCAGCGTCAATCGTTAAACCACCGGTCAGCATAATACCGCCAGGATGTTTAAAAGCAGCTACCGCCTGCTTGCCCAAGGCTTCGGCAGTGGGGCCAACTCCCTGCGCATCAAATGTTTCAAGAAGTACCCGATAGAAGCTACGATCAATCGCCAGCAGCATCACAACAATGGATTGCTCATAAAGTTGAGCATCGGCGATTTCCCCCGCCGTCGTACACCCTACCAGATCAATGGCCAAAGCATTAAAGACCGATCTAATGGCATTAATATCCTGCCCACTGGAGCAGAATACGACTGCCAAAGTAGGCTGAAATGCAGGATACTGCTCAAGGACCATCTTTTTCAACTCCTCTGGAGATTCACAATGGAAGGAATGTACTTTCATAAAGGGCGGGTACTAGCTTATAAATATAAAAAATATTATGATACAAAAAAAACGACAGGTGCGTAGCTAGAAAGGTCAAAATTACAATTGCCATACATTCAAGCATCTAAATATCAAGCCAAATTTTAATAATTAGATTTTATTACCTAAATTAGACACCTATTCCTCTCTTTTTCTGAAACGATATTGTTGAAAACAAAAATGCTCTTAATGGGGAGCAATAATGGCAGCTTTATACACCGCTTCTCTAATCCTGATAAACCTTACCAAGGATTTGTCGCTGGATCAGACAGTACTAACAACGCTCTTATGATTGCGACGACGGCCTGTCCGATCAGCGAATTTCGGGAACCCATGTTTACAGTGTTTGCCAGTGGACCTACCCAGGTGTCGCCCGGCATCGGCCCGGACTATCTTTATTCTTCTTACTACCACAACTGTGACAGTACGGTAACTTACCATTGGGAAATCAGCTGGGATTACGGAAATACTTTTTCTCACCTCTCTTTTGCCGAAGATAATTACACAAAAACACCCCTAATCCTCACCCGATCATGAAAAAACTACTGTTATTGCTGCTTCCCGTCATGTATTTTAGCTGTTGCGACGACGACGATGCCGTCCCGCAGCCCCCGCCACCGCCTGCTTGCCTGGAGGTGCTGTGCGAAACAGAAGAAGAGTTCTTTGGCAAAGCCATCAGAAACAGCGAGTGCTGGATAGCGGATTATGTGAGGTTTAGAGGGCCCGGTTCGTCAATTTATTTGTATCAGGAAAGATCGGATGGCTTTACGGAACGTTTGAGTTTTCCACTGAACCGTAATACCGATCTAAGTGATACCATCTGGCTGGGCTTTACCAATAGCGGCAACCCCTCGCCCCATATTGTTGATGCCAACTACGGTTACAATACGGATCACGGAATTCCGGGGGAATTTATATTCGAGTACGGAAGCGAACCTAGCTACCAGGATTTCCTGATTATCGATTACTTCAATGCGGACACGAGTATACTAGAGGGGCGCTTTCAGGTAAATTTCCCTCCTGCCAATCCCATTCCGTTTGTCAATCCTCCTGATAGCATGCGGTTGGGCTGCGGGAGTTTTCGGGTGAAAGAGGAGTAGGGGGGGCTGGTTGGGCTTTTAAGGCAGCCTGCTCTTAGTTGTGGTATATCCCTCTATCCTCTACCCTCTACCCAAAGTCTCTCTACCACCTCCGCAGAAAAATCCAGATAGAAACAAGTCCCTTTCCCCAGCGTACTCTCTACCGTAATCTTTATCCCCAGCGCAGCGCAAGCTTTCTTCACGATGGACAGCCCCAGGCCGTTGCCCTTGATGTCTTTGTGATCCAGTGCCTTTGAGCGGAAGAAAGGGTGGAAGATTTGTTCCTGGTGCTCGAGTGGGATACCCATGCCTTGATCAATGACAAGTGCCTTGATATGACCGTTTTCGGTCCAGCCACGGATGCTTATTTCTTTCCCTTGTGGGGAATATTTACTGGCATTCGTCAGCAGGTTTTCGAAGATCAAATCAAGGTAATAGGGAGCGGCATTGACCTCAAGGTTGGGTGCTATCTCGACCTTGATAGACTGTTTCTTTTCTTCAATAAAAGGCTGGTACCGCTTCACGATATTATTCACCAGCGGCAGCAGTTGTATTTTTTCTGGCGTGAGCGCACTCGTTTCGCTGTCAAAGCGGGCCAGCAATAAAAGCTGATCGGCCAACACCGAAAGGCGATCAATTTCCTGGATACTGATTTTTATTTTTTCCTGGTATTCCTCTGGCGTTCTGGGCCTGCGCAGGGTCACCTCCAGGGTACCTTTGAGTACCGCGAGTGGGGTGCGCAGTTGGTGAGAAGCATCGGCGGTAAATTGCTGCTCTCTTTCCAGGGCATTTTGGATGCGTTCCAGCAGCTCGTTGATGGAGGAAGTAAGGGTAAAGAGCTCGTCCTTGATCGCCGGTAAGGCAATACGTTCGTCAAGACTGTTCTGGGTGATCCGGTTGGTCGTGGAGGTGATCAACTGCACGGGCTTGATACTCTGGCCTGCCAGAAAGCGCGTGATAAAAAACAGGCCCGCCAGGACCGCCGGGAAAAGCCATAGCAACAACTTTTTGAGGCTGGCAAGTACCAGCTTTGGCCCCTCCAGCGACATGGCCGCCAGGATATAGCCTTTTAGTTGAGCGTCTTGCTTGATGGGCAGCTGGATTTGCCGGATTTCCTGCTGGTTGAGGCCCGTATCAAAATGGAGATCGAAAGCTTTGCTAGGATCAAAAGAAAGTGCATCTCCCATGAGGTTGGGCGATTTATCCATCACTTTTCCGGCATTGTTGACCAACTGGATAAATACCGGATTGACGCGCACCTCACGGTGTTCCCGTTCAGCCCATTCATTTTTGTTTTTGAAAAAGATACTGTCGTTACGAAGAAAAATTTCCTCCGAATGCTTGTGTGCTTCGTAGGATAAGTCATCGTCCAGCTCTTGATAAACAGCCGTTTGTACCACAAAATAGATGAGTACAAAGACGACTGTCACCATGCTGGCAGTTGCCAGGAGGTAATAAAGTGCAATCCGATTTTTAAACGATAATTTCATTTAATCTTTTGCTATATAACCCACGCCGCGCACGGTTTGGATCAAGTCTTCGTCTTTGTCCAATGCCAGTTTTTTACGGATGGCATTGATGTAGACGTCAATGACGCCCGTGTTGTAGTCGAAGTGAATGTCCCAGACGCTTTCGATGATCCTGGAGCGTCGGCAGACTTTGCCTTTGTTGCGGATCAAGTATTCCAAAAGGGCAAATTCCTTCTGGGTGAGGGCTACTTCTTCACCCGCTTTCCATACCTGGTGGGCAGCCACATCCAGCACGATGTTTCCCAGTGTAAAACGCTCGTGTTCGCCATTGTTGGGGCGCAATTGCACTTTGATGCGTTCCAGCAGTTCCTCAAAATGGAAAGGTTTTTTGATGTAATCATTGGCCCCAGCTTGCAGCCCCTGTAGGGTATCTTGCAAGGTGTCTCTGGCCGTCAGAAAAATAACGGGGGTATTAATATGGTGCTTGCGGATTTCCTGACAAATTTCCAGCCCGGTTTTACCGGGGAGCATCCAGTCGAGCAACATAATATCATAGGGGTTGGTCATGGCCCAGTCCAGGCCCGTCACGCCGTTGTCGGCTACGTCCACAGCATAGGCTTCTTCTTCCAAGCCTTGCTTGATAAAGTTGGCAATACCCGCTTCGTCTTCTACAACTAGAATTCTCATGGGGCAAATTTACAAACTCGTGCACTTAGTTATCTTAAGAATGGCTTAAGATACGAGCTTGTTGCATTTGTGCTAAACGGTGCTGTACATCCTGCTGATGGCGCAACTGAGTAGGTGCATCTCCGAAGACACCGGGTTCCGTTTTTTTGATGGCCTGCTTAGGCAAGGCATAGAAGACGCCACCATCCACCCGCTGGATAATCCCCTTCACCGGATCGTAGATGCGAGCATCTCCCGTGACGTTTTCAATGGCTTCAGGGAAACCGTAGACGTGCAAACTCAGAAAGGGCTGCTGGGTAGGATTACCCATCTGGTGAATCAAGTCGTGGCCAACAGGAACAATATCCCCCGGCTGTACCTGCCAACGGGCAGTAGTACGCAACTGCTGCTGACGAACCCGGAAGGTAGCGTGCTCGGCCTGCCCGAAGATTTGTACGGCCCCCCACTGGGTGTGACCGTGATCGTGGATGGCCGAAAAATCACCTGGCAACCAGGACATGACCATCACTTCAAAATTAGGCCCCCGCGCTACGAGTTGACGACCATAGCTGTCGGCTGGAGAATGATGAAAGTCGGCATAGGCTACTAAGTCTTGCGCTTTAACATCGGCTGACTTGACAAGCTGTACGATGCTGCGCGGATCTAATCTTTTCGCAACTTTTAATGTAGCTACAATGTATTTAAGAGAAGTCGGTAATGGCGGGGCGTTCAACATCTGATATTTATGATTCTTTTTTTATAAACACAAAGTTCTTCCTCTTTACGGAATAGGACTGTGACGTACATCACCAACTGTTGTATTCACCGGCCTTAATTTTGCATTGCAAAACAAATGCTATGTCAGACTTTATCAATGACTGGAAAATGGTGATACTCGCCTGCTTACTGCTAGGCTTGGCACCTTTCTATCCTGAACCCCACCTGTTTGGAAAGCTCCGCTGGTTGGCTGGTGGTGCCAAAGGGATGGCGATGATGGACTGGTTTGACTTGGTTTGGCACGGCTGGCCTTGGGTGCTACTCTTGCGTCTGGCTATTAAATCTGTAAAATAACTCCCAAATGAGTAATAAAAAATCTTTCAAAGAGCTGATCAACAGCGAGCAGCCAGTTTTAGTGGATTTTTCTGCTGAGTGGTGTGGCCCTTGTAAAGCCATGGCTCCAATTCTCAAAGAAGTAGCCGCTGAAGCGGGTGAAAAAGCTAAAATCATCAAGATTGATGTGGATAAAAATCCTGCACTGGCGAACCAGTTGGGGATTCGAGGGGTGCCTACTTTTATTTTATACCAAAATGGTGAAATAAAATGGCGCCAGTCGGGCATGCAGTCCGCTACTGCTTTACTGAACGTAATTAACCAGGCAACTACAGCCTAATAGAAATCTTAGACTAACTACTTTCCAATGATTGCATTTGTAACTTTCACGTCCTCCTTCCTGGACCTTATTCGCCAACCTTGGCACTGGTCGGTTTCAGGAGTGGCGATCGCATCCATCTTGTTTTTGATGACCTGGATGGGGCGCAGTTTTGGTGTTTCTACGGCTTTTCGCAACTTCTGTACGATGGCGGGTGCGGGGAAACGCCATTCTTTTTTTGATGTAGACCTCAAAGACGAAAGCTGGCGAATGGCCTTTGTGCTTGGGTCTGTCTTGGGTGGTTTTATTGCTGTTTACTTTTTGGGGAGCCCCGAAGCAGTAGCTATTTCTGAAAGCACCGTTAGCCATCTTAAAGAAGATTTCGGGATGAACTATCCTCAGGGTCACGGCTATTTGCCGGCGGAGCTTTTCAATTTTTCCAACCCTAAAGGAATCATCCTGGCCATTATTGGCGGCTTTCTGGTGGGTTTTGGGGCGCGTTATGGCCGGGGGTGTACTTCGGGGCACGCGATCACCGGGCTTTCACACCTTCAGCTTCCTTCACTTATCACCGTTATCGGCTTCTTTATTGGAGGCTTGTTGATGACTTGGGTGATTATGCCTTTGATCTTTTAAAGAACAGCACAAAACAACTACAGATGAAACAATTCATATCCTTTTTTACGGTAGGAACGGTCTTTGGCATCATTATGACCAAGTCGGAGGCCGTATCCTGGTTTCGTATTCACGAAATGTTCCGTTTCGAGAGTTTTCACATGTACGGCATTATTGGTACTGCTGTGGTGCTGGGAGCCATCATTATTGCTTTGATGAAACGCTTTAAGGTGAAAACCTTGCGAAATACTTTTGTTGACTATATGCCGATGCAACTGCACATTCCCCGCCATTTGCTTGCAGGCAGCATCTTTGGCCTGGGGTGGGCTTTGATGGGGGCTTGCCCAGGCCCAATGTTTGTACTGCTTGGGCAAGGTTTTGGTATCATGGCACTCGTTATTCTAAGTGGCACACTGGGTACTTATACCTATGGTGTCGTAAAAGATAAGTTGCCTCATTAATTTTTGAACATCTTCCTCGATTTATGCCTCATCTACGGTTTTTAGTAATCACCTTGATTTTTACAGTTGTTTCCGCGAATGCTCAAACTTCTGAGACGTCCAACCCTCCGCTGTGGAAACAGGTAAAAGTAAATCCCATTGCTGCGATGCAAGTGTGGACAACTTATACGATGGGAGCAGAAGTATACCGCTCCGACGAGGCTAAGTACGAGGCCGTAGATGATCGGCTCAATTTTCAACTCCGCCGTTCCCGGTTTGGTTTCAAAGGCGATGTGGGGGATCGGGTGAAGTTTAATTTCACGGTAGCGGCTGATTTGGTTGGACGGGATGTATTGGCTGGTACCGATGGTGGTGCCAACAATGGAGCTTCTCCTCAAGTTCGTTTGTGGAATGCTTACGTACAATGGCGCCTGAGTCCGGAAAGCGAAAAACTTTACTTGGTTACGGGGTATCAGGTACCTCAAATTGGTCGCGAGAGTATCACTTCTGCCTTGCGGAGCAGCTCCCTGGAGAAAGCCTGGGTACAAAACTATCTGCGCAGGCATTTGGTAGGTACCGGGCCGGGCCGGGCGGTAGGGGTGAATGTTGGTGGTTTGTTATTACATGAAAAATTGTCTTGGGGTTATGATATTGGGGTTTTCAACCCGGCAATGAATGCAAATAGCGGCAACTCGGTAGGAGAAGTTTATTCCCCACTGCTTACGGGGCGTTTAGTGACTTACCTTGGAGACCCCGAATCAAAATCTTACACCACCGATCACAAGCTCAATTATTTTGGCCAGCGCCGGGGACTGAGTCTTGCCTTAGAAGGTGCCTGGCAAGCGAAAGGAGATGCTTTTCAGGACAATTATGGCTACGGGTTCGACTTTCTGGGCGATTATGACGGATGGAGTTTGGATGGAGAGTACATGGTACTGGGGCGTCGTGGTGAGGAAGCTATTGCTACCTCCGCACAAACCGCTTACCTACGTATGAGTTATACTTTTGAACTTGGTGAATACTGGCTGGAGCCCAGCGGGATGTTGGCGCAGTTGAGTGGACCTGTTTCCGCAGAGGATCAAGCTGCTGCCGCTACGCTGTCTGCCTTCGCGGGTGAAGAAAGCGTGGTAGACCTTGGCGGTAACTTCTATTTCACCCCCAACCTGAAGCTAAGCCTGCACTATACTTTCCGGAAAGGAGACGCTGGCGCAGCAGGACCTGGGGCTACCGTGAATAATTATTTTTTCCAAAGCGGTGTAGGGCCTATCTTGCGAGGAGATTGGCTGGGCCTGGGCTTGGTGGCAATTATGTAATGGCTTGTAGCTTTTGAAATTGCGGGTTTAAGCTTGGTACGTTGAGCTTTTTGGGTGGCGCTCGTCCCAAAGCCTCAGGACGGCTTACCGCCGACGCAGTCGGCACCACCGTGATCCCGACGAAAGTCGGGAGAACATCACCGCGAGCACTAGCAAACTTAATCCCTTAAATAAAAAACCAATAGCATCATGACTTTTGAAACCGGAGATATCAGTACGATCTTACACCAGCATTTTCCACAAATTGCAGAACGGGAGCTACAGGCGGAGGTAGCCGAAGTGGGCCAATTGATGCATTTTCGGGCAGGTGAAGTCATCATGGACTACGGCAGCTACATCAAAATGGTTCCCCTGATTATCAAAGGAAGTATTCGGGTCACTAAAGAAGATGATCTTGATGGAAGAGAAATATTGCTCTACTTTCTCAGTGGTGGCGATACCTGTTCTATGTCCTTCAGTTGCTGCATGATGAATAAAAAAAGCATGATCAGGACGGAGGCAGTGGAAGATACCACCATGATCGGCATCCCCATCAAATACGTCGACCAGTGGATGAGCAAATACCAGAGCTGGAAAAATTTTGTCATGCTCAGCTACGACAACCGCCTCATCGAGTTGGTGAAAGTCATCGATAGTATTGCTTTCAATAATATGGATCAGCGCTTACAGGAATACCTTACGGCCCGCCGAGAAGCAACCGGCAATGCCCTTATTGAGGCGACTCACCAGGAGATAGCCAATGACCTCAATGCCTCTCGCGAAGCCATCTCCCGCCTGTTGAAGAAAATGGAAAACCTGGGCAAAGTAGAACTCGGGCGCAACCAGGTGAGGTTGTTGTAGGTACTTGTTACTGCGCATTTCTACCTCATGCTTGACTATCCCTGAAATACGTTGACAACAAATTTAGTTAAAAATGAAGTCAACGAATAAGGTTAATCGGCCCAAAAGGCGTCGTAATTACAGTGAAACCTTTAAAAAAGCGCGAGTTAAGGACTATGAAGAAGGTACCTTTAGCGTGGCCCAGATAGGTCGTTTATACAGCATCCATGTAAATATTCTGTACCGCTGGATAAGTAAGTACAGCTCGTACGATCAACAAAAAGCGATAATAGTGGAAGTACCAAATTCCCAGACGGAGAAGGTTAAATTGCTGGAAAAGCGGGTGGCTGAACTAGAACGTTCTCTAGGTCAAAAACAAATTAAATTGGACTACTATGAGAGCTTTATAGAGGAGCTTCGTGAAGCAGGAATAGATGTTGAAAAAAAAAGTGGTTTTACGACTCCCTTGTCCGGCTCTTGTCGAAATACAGATCAGAAATGAAGAGTCCAAGTAATGAACAAGTATATGCTGCACTAGGTACTTCGCGTCAATCGCTGTCGCAATATTTACGTCGGCGAGCGGATTATCAGGACGGGGTGTATTCAGCGGAAGCAATGCTGTTGACACACCGTGCAGATCACGGAGGTTTGGGTCTTGAAAAGGCCTACTATATGATCCAGCCAGAAGGACTAGGTCGCGATGCATTTATTCGAGAGATGACTCTATTGGGTCATTCGCTGGAACGAAAAAGGAGCTATGTTAGAACTACGAAGAGTGGTGGTTTACGGTATCCTAATTTAGTTAAGTTGCTTACTATCATAGGTTTAAACCGAGTTTGGCAATCGGATACGACTTACTATCGCCTAGAGGACAAGTATTACTATCTGACGTTTATCATAGATGTGTATTCCCGGCTTATAGTGGGCTATAGCGTAAGTGATAACCTCCGAGCTAGAGCAAACATAGAGGCTCTGAAAATGGCCTTTCGTTTGCGTCGTGGTATGGATTTGAGTGAACTGATCTTCCACAGTGACGGGGGCTCCCAGTATCGCAGCAATGACTTTATAGAAGTATTGAGGTCACGAGGAATCAGTTCTAGCATGTGCATTACAGCATTGGACAATGCGTACGCAGAGAAGCTCAATGATGTGATCAAGAATGAATACCTTGAGCACTGGCCAATCAGAGATTATAGAGCACTGAGAAGGTACGTGAAGAGGGCTGTAGAGAACTACAACAAAGTGCGTCACCATAGTCAGTTACCGCTGCGAATTGCACCTTTGGGATTTGAATGTTATCTTGAGGAGAGTAAGGGGCAAAGACCACCATCGTTGTTGATACGAGACGGCGAAGCAAAAGAGTTGGAATACCAGCCAATGGCGGCTCAGAATCTGACTTATCCCAGTAGCGGAGCTTTTGATGGGACAAGTCAGATTCTGCCCGCATTTGTTAAGCTTGGTTTGCCAAAAGAAGATGGACAACTAGCACTCAGCTTTTAAGTAGAATGATTGATAAACCTGTCAACGTTATTTAGGGAAGGTCAGCTGGTCGCTATACATCTGTCCCTATACCATCTACCAACTTTACTATGGGCAAAGCCCAACTAAGTGATACACATCACTGATTGCTTAGAGGAGTTTGCTCACCTTTGCACTTGTAAAAAGTATAATTTAGTTCCTTATGTCCTTGAATGCATTTATTCCTTCCCTTTCCTGGTTGAAAAATTATTCTAAAGACCAATTGAAAGGTGATCTTTCAGCGGGTCTTACCGTCGGCGTAATGCTGATTCCCCAGGGGATGGCTTACGCAATGATTGCGGGCCTACCGCCTATTTATGGTCTTTATGCGAGTACCTTGCCGCTCATCATTTACGCCTTGTTGGGTACTTCACGCCAATTGGCGGTGGGCCCGGTAGCGATGGTATCTTTATTGACCGCCGCAGGGATTGGTGTCTTGGCCGAAGGAGGCACTGAAGCTTACATCGCCATGGCCATCACTTTGGCCTTTTTGGTGGGGATCATTCAGTTTTTACTCGGCATATTTCGTTTGGGTTTTCTCGTCAATTTTCTTTCCCATCCGGTGATTAGCGGTTTTACTTCGGCGGCAGCCCTGATCATTGGACTGAGCCAGCTCAAGCACTTACTTGGAGTAAGCCTCGAGCGGAGCCACTATGTTCACGAAATCATACTGGAAGCGCTAGGACAACTAGGGTCAATCAACTGGGCGACTTTCAGCATCGGGATAGGAGGAATCGTACTGATCATGGGCGTGAAAAAAATCAATAAAGCCATCCCCGGACCATTGCTGGCGGTACTCTTCGGTATTTTAGCCGTTTGGGGATTGGGGCTCGTAGACCAGGGCGTAAAAATCGTAGGGACAGTTCCCGAAGGCTTACCTTCTTTGGGCTTACCAGATTTTAACCTGACGACAATTCAGTCCTTACTTCCGATTGCATTGGCGATTTCTTTAGTGAGTTTTATGGAAAGTATTGCGGTAGCTAAAGCCATTCAAGCGAAACACAAAAATTATAAAGTCTTACCCAACCAGGAACTGATCGCACTTGGATTATCCAATGTAGGTGGATCTTTCATTCAAGCTTATCCGGTTACCGGAGGGTTTTCGCGCACGGCAGTCAATGATCAGGCGGGTGCAAAAACAGGCATGGCTTCCATCATTAGTGCTTTACTGATCGTCACCACCTTGTTGTTTCTGACGCCACTGTTCTACTATCTCCCCAATGCGATTCTGGCTTCGGTTATCATGGTCGCTGTTTTTGGGTTGATCGACTACAAAGAAGCAATTCATCTCTGGCGTGCAGATCGTTCTGACTTTTGGATGCTGATCATTACTTTTATTGCCACACTTAGTCTGGGAATTGAGCAAGGCATTGGTGTAGGGGTCATCTTATCACTGGCAATGATCATTTTTGAAACCACTCGCCCCCATATCGCTCAGTTGGGTAAAGTACCAGGAACGCATTTTTATCGCAACCGGGAGCGCTTCGGACAAGTAGAAATTCGTAAGGATTTACTCATCGTTCGCTTTGATGCGCAGCTATATTTTGCCAATCTCAATGTTTTCCGTGAACGGATCGACGAATGGATGGCAGCAAAAGGCCCCGGCCTAGAGGCACTTATCATCAATGCGGAAAGCATCAATACCCTCGATAGTAGTGCCTTGCATCTACTGGAAGACCTTTTGGAAGACTTGAAAGCACGAAATTGCCAACTCCTATTTACAGGCGTTAAAGGCCCCGTTCGAGATGCCCTCGTAAAAGGGCACCTGGTGGCCAAAATTGGAGAAGACAACTTCTTTATGAGCGTCCAAGAGGCCGTCGATGCCCACGATGAACGTAAGACAACAAAAGGTGCAGGCAACGTGTACAAGGAATTTACCTTGCAAACGAACGTGTGATTAGCGTGAGGGTTATCTGGTGTAAAGCCTCCTTATGGGCAGAATAAACAGATAACCCTCACTATTCCTTAAACCACCCCGCATACTTCAGGTAAGCATTAGAGATCCTGTCAATCGTATCCCCAAATTGCTCCTGACTCAGTGCCTTGACTTTCTTGGCGGGTACCCCGGCGTAGATATGGCCACTTTCGCAGCGTGTGTTTTCCAATACCACCGCACCAGCGGCAATGAGCACGTGCTCTTCAATCACCGCGTTGTCCATGACGATGGCTCCCATGCCTATCAACACATTGTCGTGAATCGTGCAGCCGTGTACCAGCGCACGGTGGCCAATACTCACATTGTTTCCAATGGTAGTTGCCGCGCGTTCAAAAGTACCATGAATAACAGCTCCGTCCTGAATGTTGACCTTGTTCCCAATCCGGATGCTGTTGACATCTCCCCGTACCACCGCCTGGAACCAGATACTACAGTCATCGCCCATCGTCAGATCACCGATAAGGGTCGCATTTTCGGCCAAAAAGCAATTCTTGCCCCACTGTGGGGTGAAGCCCCGTACACTTTTTATCAAAGCCATAGGTCGTTGTTTATTTAAAGTGAGGTTTACTCCGGTGCTGCCGGCCGGCCATTTCACCTTAGTTTGCACTGCTACTGCCTAGAGAACACAAGTCTATTAGTAATCTGAGCTTTATCAAGCCCCATTGAATATGGTACAAAGTACGTGGTACTTGGGATAATGTCGAATTTAGGACTATTAAATCCCTATACCCCGTACTAAGTACCTAGTACCGTGAGGTTTACCTTGGTCTCCTTCCATTTAAGGAACACTAGAAGGTATACATCACGATAGCTACCACCCATCACCATCCACAATATCACCGAGCGTACCCAGGATGCTGCCTTCCCCTTTACTACCGCCCTTGCCATAGCGGCGAGAAGCAGCCATGATGCGATCACTTAAGCGGCTAAACGGCAAACTTTGTACCCAGACCGTTCCAGGTCCTTGCAAGCGTGCATAAAACAAGCCCTCTCCAGCAAAAAGCACATTGCGAATGCCTTTGATCATCTCAATGTCGTAGTCTATGTCACGGGTGAAGGCCACCAGGCAGCCTGTATCTACGCGCAGTGATTCGCCTACTCCCAGCTGGCGTTCTACCACGTGGCCACCAGCGTGCACAAAAGCCAATCCATCGCCTTCCAGCTTTTGCATAATGAAGCCTTCGCCACCAAAGAAGCCGCGGCCCAGTTTTCTGCTGAATTCTATTCCTACACTCACCCCTTTGGCGGCACAGAGGAAAGCATCTTTCTGACAAACGATTTTTCCACCCAATTCGCTAAGGTCCATGGGGATGATCTTTCCAGGATAGGGAGAAGCAAAACTAACGGTCTTTTTTCCTACGCCTTGATGCGTGAAGGCTGTCATAAAGAGGCTCTCGCCGGTGATGATCCGTTTGCCGGCACTTAGGACTTTGCCCCAGAGGCCCTGGTTTTCTTCCTGGTGGCTGCCATCCCCAAAAAGGGTCGACAGTTCAATATCATCATCCATCATCATGAAACTGCCGCTTTCGGCCACGACCGTTTCGTAAGGGTCCAATTCTACTTCTACAAATTGCATTTCTTCGCCTAAAATGCGGTAGTCAATCTCGTGAGCGTTCATCTGGTATTACAATTTTTGGTTCGTTGCCAATATTACAGCTTTTCGCCTAAACGTCCTTAACATTGTTCTACGAAAAAGGGGAGGATATCGACGAAGGTTGCTCCTGCTTGAGCGTGTCTCTCTTATGTTTTTTATGGGCGATGCCGTACCTGCGGTCGGCACCGGACTGTACACTGCTCCTTCATGCAGGGTATGAAACCCTGCCCTACGGAGCAGTTCCCATCCCTCCTATGGTTCAAATCCTCATAGTACCCCCAACGTAGCAAACCGCTGCCCAATCACCGACTTCGCATCCGCCGCCAGCCACTTATCTAGTACTGTAGCGTACACTTGCCGGAAATCCACCTGGTATTTGAGGTCGCCTTCGTTGAGGTCTTCCAGGTTGGGGCCTTCGTTGTAGAACCCGGGTTGACGTAAATTTCCGCCCATCAGGAACAGGTTGCTGGCCGTGCCGTGATCGGTGCCCCGCGATCCGTTTTGCGCTACCCGCCGCCCAAATTCGGAGAAGGTCATCACCAGCGTATCCTGCCACAGGTTGTGTTTTTGCAATTCTTCGGCCAGGGCTTTCATGCCTTCGGCATAGATAGAGAGCAGGCGTCCCTGTGGCCCGGCTTGGTTGGCGTGGGTGTCAAAACCGCCCAGACTGAGGTAGTAGACCTTGCTGTTGCAACCCGCGAGGATGAGGTCGGCTATTTGGCGCAGATCACGACCAAAGGGTGTCGCCGGGAAGTTGGCGCGTGTGCGCTGCCCTTGCGTTTGTTCCAGCAGATAGGCGGTGGAGGATTGCGTTTCGAGCAGGGTTTTGTATAAATAAGCAACCTGTTCGTGCTCGTGGTCATGGGCGTCCTGCTGGGCCAGGTAGCGCAACAAAGGGTTGTGGTTGGTGCGCTCCATTTGCTGAAGGTCGTTGATGGCAAAGCCCATCTTTTCTCGGCCTTTCAAAGCCAGACTCAGGCCTTGACCAAATTCCAGTGCATGATGAGGAACGTCGCAGCCGCTGCACTGGCTATCCAGGTAACGCCCCAGCCAGCCCGTCTCCAGGTATTCGTTGCTGTTGGCGGCGGTTTGCCAAATGTCCATGCTGCGAAAATGCGATCGGTCGGGGTTGGGGTAGCCTACATTATTGATGATACTGAGATAACCCTGGTCGTAAAGCGGTCGCAAATCTCCGAGCGAAGGGTTGAAGCCCAGTTCATCCGTAACTCCCAACACCTCCTGACGAGGAATCGCCAAATCCGGCCTTAGTTCGTAGTACTTGTCGTTCCGATAAGGAACAATGGTATTCAAACCATCATTGCCGCCGGAGAGCTGCACCACAATAAGGATTTTGCCATTGGTCGCCAATGAGGGGCGTTGTAAAAAGGCGGGGGCAAACATCGCCGCCGAGGCCAGCCCGGTATTTTTGAGGAAGGTTCTTCTTTGCATCTTAGGATAATTGAAATTCTGGACTGGAAAAAATAACGAGGAGCATCCGCCGTAGCCGTTCCTCACCGGTGGTGTCATCAATCAATCCGGCCAAGTCTTTGGTGTCGATCCGGGCCGGAGTAGCGAGCAGGTAGTCACTCAAGCGTTGAAAGTCTTCTGCGAGGTCGTCTCCTTTGATCAGGTTCAGCAAGGGTTGGAGGTTTACCTCGGCATCCAGTTTGCGGGTCTGCGGATCGGAAAGAATTTCCAGTTCGGGCAAATCCCGAAAGCGGAGGTCCAGCTCACGTTTGGTCAATAATCCTGCTCCTAGATTGAGGCGCAGC
The DNA here is from genome assembly GCF_040784935.1 of Lewinella sp. LCG006. Taxonomy (GTDB): domain Bacteria; phylum Bacteroidota; class Bacteroidia; order Chitinophagales; family Saprospiraceae; genus Lewinella. Next base: position 1,359,086 of record NZ_CP160680.1, read on the forward strand.
ATGAGGGTAGCATTGTCAATCCAACTACGCCCACCCGGCCAGCCCGCCACGTTGGGAGGATCAAAAAGCGTTTGCCCCAAGGCGCGTAGTAAACGCAGCTGAGCCTGTGGATTGTTGAACGTAATCCCCAGGCTGCGCCGCAATCCACTGACGAGCACCACGGGCGATTTGATCTGTTGGCTCTGGTATTCGTTGGCGTAAAACCAGTCGGCCGTAAACATGCTGCGAAGCAATTGGCCCGTATGGTAACCACTGTCAAAATATTGTTTACTCAGGGTCTCGATCATCGCTTCGTCCACGGGAGCACTCACGTAATAGTCCCAAAATTTGCGCACCAAAAAGGTGGCCGTAGCGGGTTGTTGTAGGATGATGTCAATGATGTCCGCCCCATCAAAGCGGCCAGTTTGCCCCATGAAAGTCTTGGTGCCATAATCATGTTGCCCCGTGCGGAAACGGAATTCCCCTTTGTAGGTGCTGCTCCAACCCGTGAACGCACGCGCGGCTTCTTTGATGTCCTGCTCGGTATAATGGCCGGGCCCAATGGTAAAAAGTTCCAATACCTCGCGGGCGAAATTTTCGTTAGGACTGTCCTTCTTGTTTTGCTGGTTGTTGAGGTAGCGGATCATGGCCGGGTCGCGAGCTACCGCCAGACAAAGCTCCCGAAAAGGCCCCAGCGCATGCTCGCGCAGCGTATTGAGTTGTCGGATGGCCAGGTGCCCGAACACGGAACGGCAGGCAAAATGATCGTGCCAAAAGAGGGTGAGTCGTTCTAGCAGCGCACTCTCGGTAGGTGCTGCCATCCGGTCAAGCCATTCCAGGGTGTACTGTTGTGTAAGCAGCTTCCCGGCCTTACGGCGGTCTTCCATCACTGTTTCGGCCAGGTCCTCAAAATCTACCACGGTAAGCGGAGGAGTGGATTCCGCTTCCCGAAAGAGTTCATCGACCGCCTGCGCGACCGTCAGTGCCTTTTTGTCTGACCACTCCAGCGGGCTGAGCCCAAACCCGGCACGTTGATAAAGGTGTTTGATACGTAGGGACATGAAAGATAATTTTGCGATTAGACGCGCCGGGGAAGCGATCGTTTATTTAAGGTCACTATTTAACGCTAGGTTGGCATTTGTCCATTGCTTCGGCTGAACGATATTTTTGCCACTAGCATCATACAAAATGTGTCCCGCTGGAGAGACCGATCCACAGGATCGAGGGCTGCCTGCGGCGGCACGTCAGGTAGGAAGGAGAATCCCTAGCGTCGATGGTTCTCCTCCCCCGTCACTGTGTGACACCTCCTCCAAAGAGGGGGAGATGGAAATCCCTTTGGTTTGGCATTAACTTGGGCGGGTTTAGAACTAATTCATCGCTGCGTTTGGCATCGGCTTTGCCAACGTCGGAGTACACGCAAAATTCTGTTTTGCGTATTTATAACCCCAGAACCCCACTCCCTTCCTCCTTCGTTGCCATAAACAAAGCGGCCGTTTCTCCAATGGTGGTTTCAGCATCCCTGTAGGTCATGCCGAGTTGCTCTTCGGAGTGGCGGCTGTCGTAAACGTAGTTTTGGTAGGTGGTCTGTACGGTTTCACGCGTAAGCAAGGGTGTGCCTCCGGTAAAGAGCGTACGGATTTTTTCTGCCTGGGCCAACAATTGAGCGCCCCATCTCGGCAAGGATTTGCGGGGAGGAGCAACGCCGAGCGCAGTAGTCATTTGTGCCAATAACTCCCGGTAGCTGATATTGGTGCCGTTAAGGAGGTAGCGATCGTTTTTCTGGTCGCGCTCTATCACCAATTGAATAGCTTTAGCCACATCCCTTACATCCACAATACCGGTACTGCCTGAAGGATAGTAGGTGGAGCTTTGCTGGGCGTAGGCAAACATTTTCGCCGTCCCTTCCGACCAGTGCCCTGCCCCAAGGATGAGGCTGGGGTAGACGGCCGCTACGGACATGCCTTCTTCCTGTCCGCGCCAAATCTCTAGTTCGGACAGGAATTTACTGCGGGAATAATTGCTCACCAGCGGCCCGTCTTCCCATTTGCTGTTTTCGGATATAGGGTACCCGTGCGCGTTTCGCCCCAGAGCCGCAACGGAACTCACATGCACCAGCCGCCGTACCTTTTGGTAAAGCGCAGCATCCACCAGGTATTGGGTGCCTTTGCGATTGATGGACAGCAGCTTTTCTTTATCGCGGGGAGCAAAAGAAACCAAGGCGGCACAATGAATCACCGTGTCTATACCTTCCAGCGCCGCTTCCAGACTGAAATAGTCCTCCAGCTCAGCTTCGTGCCAGGTGATTTGATCGGCTGCCGCTCCCAGCAAGGTAAACTTACTGCCAGGCCGCCGAAGGGCATGAACCTGGGTGTAGCCCTCCTGCAGGAGCAAACGCGCGGTGTATGATCCGACAAAGCCGGTAGCACCGGTAATTAGAATGGGGGTATGATAATCCAAAGTACTATTCTACTGGTGAGTAGCCCAAAGGTCGTGAATTTCTCTGTACTCTCGGCATTCACCGAATGTCGTAGAGGGATTTATCGTAGAGGGTAGAGGGGAAAAGGAAATACCTTGGTAGTAAGTCATTACCCAAGATCGATTTTTCTCCTTAAAGGTGGGAATTGTTCGCTATCCTTCTACTATCTACCCTAGGGACGCGAAGCTGACCGCATCCTTGTACGGACTTACTCTCCACCCGCACCTGGCTGCGCGGGATCTTCCGGGGCAGGTTGTGGTAGGAGCCCCAAGACGGTACGTAACCTTAGTTGCAAAAGAGAAAAGATGCCCACCAAACTGACCACCCCGTCGCTATCCTGGTCGACCATCTCTTCCAGTCCTTCTCCCAGTTCTGGATAGTCGGCGAGGAGTTCGGCCATGGCGTCCGCTTTTAAGGCGGAAAGTCCAGCGTCTTTATGTTCGTTTGGTTTCATTAGTTGCATGCATTGTTTTACTCTCCAGGAAAGGTAGCTATAGGTTCGCGTTTTTATTAGCCACTAAAGCACAAAACACACGAAAATTACACGAAAGCGATTTTTTAGCAACGCTATAGCGCATCGTAGTCTCCGGACTATCCTGACCTTTTTGGTCGGGATTCTATTTTGCTGGTCTCCTGACCAGCGAGTGGGAGACTCGACATTATAGCTGGTCAGGAGACCAGCGGGATAGTTCGGAAACTAACATGCGCGGTGTTCTTCCCTATCCCTCTACCCTAGGGACGCGAAGCGGACCGCATCCCCTATCAGCTGGCCAGGCGGGCTTTACCCCAATATTCCCGTCGGCTTACCATCAATACTCGTGGTGTTTTTCTCGGCCCAATAAGACTTAGTGCCTTCCGGCCCTTTTTCTTCAAAAGCAGTGACCAAGCGGCTGCGTTGTTCGACAAAGTCATAAAGCGGCACAGCGTAGCCGCAAGAGGTTTGGACGGCCTCAATCTCGACATCAAAAATCTGGCGGGCACCGGCAAGATCTGGAAAGTGAGCGTACAATGCTTCCCAATCCGGATCAGCAGTGTGGATAGTGCGGGCCGTGCCATAGATGCGCAAGATGAGTGGGTTGCCCGCAAAGGCACAAAACATCAGCGTCATGCGATTGACGCCCAGCAAATGGGCAGCCGTTTCGTTGCCACTACCGGTGAGGTTGAGCCAGAGCAGGCGTTGGGGGCTGAGTATTCGAAGACTGTCGAGGCCTTTAGGGGAAAGGTTGACCCTGCCATCCACATCGGCTGTGGCGACGAAAAACATTTGCTGCTCATTGATAAAGTCTTGCAGACTACTGTTGAGCTTCGGGAGTATTTTGGCCATGACATTTTTTAACAAAGTGAAGACTCATGATAATTAGGTACAACTCGGTGGCGTTTGGTGTAGCATTCATTTAGGTGTCTCAAAATCCCTATACCCTCTACTAAATACCTTGTACCTCAATATACCGCTTCCGCAATACGGCGAATAAGGGAAGAGTCACCCATGGTATAATAGTGAAGGCAGGGAACACCTGCGGCTTTCAGTTCTTTGCTTTGTGCAATACACCATTCTACACCTACTTCTTCTCTGGCTTCAGGGGTAGGGGCAGCGTTCATCGCTTTGACCAAATCATCGGGCATATCGATGTGAAACAGGCGCGGTATACTGTTGAGCTGGTATTTTTTGGTCAGCGGCTTAAGGCCTGGAACAATGGGTACGTTGATACCAATGGCGCGGCAGGCGTCGACGTATTCAAAGTATTTTTGGTTGTTGAAAAACATCTGGGTTACGATGTAATTGGCTCCCGCGTCGATTTTGGCTTTGGTGTATTCCAGGTCGAGTTCCAGGTTGGGCGATTCGAAATGCTTTTCGGGGTAACCCGCAATGCCAATGCAAAAATTGGTCGCCGCACCGTTGTCGATATTAGAGTCGAGGTATTTGCCGGCGTTCATGTCTGCTACTTGCTTGACGAGGTCGAGTGCAAATTCGTGGCCGCCTTCTTCGGGAATGAACCTCCCTTCGAATTTGCGCGCATCACCCCGTAGTGCGAGTACATTGTCAACATTGAGGAAGTTGAGATCGATGAGCGCATTTTCTGTATCTTCTGTGGTGAAGCCCCCACAGATCAGATGAGGGACGGCATCTACGCCGTAGCGGTGCATGATAGAGGCACAAATACCCACGGTACCCGGCCGCTTGCGGATAGCTGTTTTTTCGTAATAGCCGCTTTTCCTTTTCTTGTAAATAAACTCCTCCCGATGATAAGTAACATCAATAAAAGGAGGCTTAAATTCCATCAGGGGGTCAAGGGCGGCAAAGATGTCTTGCATACGCCCCCCCTTGAGCGGAGGCAGCACCTCGAAGGAGATCAGCGTTTGATCTTTAGCTTGTTCGAAGTATTCCGTGACTTTCATATCATTTTTTGGGTGTGCGGGCAAAACTACGGATAAATTTGAGGCGGTGCAGTGCCAATTTGTCGGAAGGTAGTCAGCTTTTTGTCAGGAATTACGAAGGGTGAGGTATGCTTTAATGAACAGTGTCATTTTTTTTCAAGGCTCCCTGTCCTTTTTTGTGACGAAGCTCCTTGTCTTACGTCTAAATAAAAGTGCAACTGTTGCGAACATATACAGTGCTTGCAATAGTTTAAGAAAAGGTTAATGTAGTTGTAATTAGGGCAGATATGGAAGCGTTAAAGAAAAAACCTGCGATATTTGTCATGACAAACACAATACAACAGCCCTATCTAACGTAAATGAACCGATTAATATAAATTCATAATAAAGAGTCGATTTCGACTTCCTTTTTTATACAAACCAATTAACAGAATGAAAAACTTTGTGCTAAAGTTAACCGGATTAGGACTAGTAATGGTCGCTTTATTTTTCTCTTCTTGTGGAGATGATCCTATCGTTGTAGATCCACTAGGTCCTGAAATTACCTTTGTTACTGATCCTGGCTTCCTGAGTGCTGACAGCGAAGTAATGTTGGGTGAGTCTTTCTCTGTGAAGGTGCGCCTGAGCAAAGGAGATGCTCAATTGAATACCCTGTCTATCAACGAAGGTAGTGACAAATTGGCTACTTCTCGCTTCACTATCAACAGTGGTGCAGTTACTTCTAATAACCCTCTTTTGATCGTTGGAGCAGACAAAGACGGTGTTACTTACTCTATCGATATTGCACCAAGTGCTACAGCAGCTATTGGTGACTTCATTACTTACTCTTTTATTGTAGCTGATGAAGGTAATGAGACCGACCTGGTTGATATTGTGATCAATATCACTGGTCCTGCTACCACTCCTTTGGATTCTACCATTCCTGGTGTATTGTTCAATCAAGCTGGCCCTGCTGGTACAGGTGGATTGGACTTGGATACGGGTACCGGTACTGGTTCTGCTGCTGCGGAGTCTGAACTCCGTGACTTGGGATTAGATTGTACAATGGCTCCTGGTACTTTGAACTGGTTGCGCAAGATTGGTACGATCAACGGTGCCATTATGGTGCGTGTAGACGCTACCCAGTTGGAGAACTTCACCTTTGACGGTGTAGATAACAAAGAGATTGTAAAGGATGCATACGATACAGGTATTGCCTTAGCTGCGGGTACTTCTACCAACTGTGGTAGTGGCACTACCACTACTGTACAAAACACTGCTGATGTAGCCGTAGGTGATGTGTTCGCTGTGTTTGCTAACAGCAAGTACTACTTGTTCCAGGTAGACGACATCATCGAGAACAACACAGGTAACGATGATAGCTACGAGTTGACCATCAAGTTCTAAGATTAGTCTTAGCTTTTGATAAAGGGATGCAGTCATTATACTGATTCCGGGCAGGGCCGAAAATTTCCAGTGGGAGATTTTCGGCCTTTGCTGTTTAGCGCAGAGCAGAATTTCTGGGGGAGTGCGACACTCTCCGAGGTCGGATAGCTTTTGATACTTTTGGGGCTACCAATATTTGACCTCTGCCGAGGTCAGTTTTCACAGCTCGTTCCTTTTACCTTCCAGAGACAACGTAGTTTGGAGATTAACAAGCGCAATGGTTGCTTTACAAGATTACCAATATTTGTCCTTACCGCAATTTTCTGGAATTTCTCTTATCTTCGAAATTCTCACAACTCCCTCCAATATGCCCGAGATTACCGAAGTTTTTTATCCTCCACATCGCGCTGCCTGGCGCGATTGGCTCCAAGAGCATCACCAGACGAAGACCGAAATATGGCTACAGTTGTTTCGTAAAGACACGGGTAAGCCCTCGCTGTCTTATGACGACCTCGTGGAAGAATGCCTGTGTTTTGGCTGGATCGACGGTGTGGCAAAGAAGCTCGACGAAGAAAGCCGCGTGCAAAGAATTACACCCCGCCGGACGAAAAAGAGTTTCTTGTCGGAGCTGAACCGCCAGCGATTTTGGAAGCTACAGCATCTGGGGTTGATGACGCCTGCAGGCCTGGCACCGGCCATTGTCGACCAGATCGGCAGCCCCGATGATCCTTTTGAAATACCGGAGTGGATAGCCGCTCAGCTTCAAGCAGAGGAACAGGTGTGGGAGAATTTTCAGAACTTTCCTCATTTCTACCAGCGGTTAAAAGTAGGTTGGATAGAAGAACCTGGTTCTTCTCGTAAAGAGGTCTCCCAACAGCGCCTGGATTATCTGATTAAAATGACCGCGCAAGGGAAGCAGTACGGCACCCAGCCTTTGTTAGGGATAATGGACGATATTTAAACGATTGTCCACAAGGATGGTTAACTTTGGGGCTGCCGAATAAAACCAAAAGAAATGAATAAAGTTGTTGCCAATGCACAAGCTGCCATCCGTGGAATAACCGATGGGATGACCATCATGCTGGGAGGCTTTGGCTTGTGTGGAATACCGGAAAACTGTATTGCGGCCCTGGTAGAAGCGGGCATTACCGATCTGACTTGTATCTCGAACAATGCCGGGGTAGATGATTTTGGATTGGGTTTGCTTTTACAGAAAAAGCAGATCAGGAAGATGATCTCCTCTTATGTGGGGGAGAATGATGAATTTGAGCGCCAAATGCTCAGTGGAGAGTTGGAGGTAGACCTCATCCCTCAAGGGTCATTGGCGGCACGTTGCCAGGCGGGCGGTGCGGGTGTCCCCGCGTTTTTTACGCCAGCAGGCTACGGTACGGAAGTAGCGGAAGGCAAAGAAGTACGCTATTTCAACGGCAAACCTCACATTCTGGAGAATGCCCTGACGGCAGACTTCGCCATTGTAAAAGCCTGGAAAGGCGATCGTTTTGGTAACCTGATCTACAAAGGTACGGCGCGTAACTTTAACCCCGTGATGGCCACTGCGGGTAAAATCACCATCGCAGAAGTAGAAGAGTTGGTAGAGCCCGGAGAGCTTGACCCCAACTTTGTGCACACTCCCGGAGTGTTTGTACAGCGTATTTTTCAAGGGGAGCATTACGAGAAGCGAATTGAGCAGCGCACGGTGCGGCAGCGAGGGTAGCTTATTTGCCGCAGAGACGCGGATCTGCCTGCCAGCAAGCTGGCCTACCGTATATACACATCTTCTCTTAATTTTGCATATTAAAGAATACATGTCAAAAAAGTGAGCAAATGGGGTTATTTCTTGACAAGCGACTAGATGTTCGCTATGTTGGGCTGTTAGTGGCTATGTCATCGAGGCAGAGCGTTATTTTGCGTCAGTGTGCAAAGAATCGCAGCGAGGAGGTTGCTTTTGGCCGGTTTGTTAATAATCCATCTGTCACACCATCGCTTATGATACAATCAGCCTGTGAACGCACTGCCGCCCAGAGTAAAGGGCGGGATGTATTAATGATTTGTGATACCTCTACCGTTGGGTTCGGTATCAATAGTAAAGCCAAAGGCTTATCGGAGATCGGCGATGGCCGGGGTCAAGGCTTTTTTTTGCATCCGGTAATCAGCATGGATGCTCATACCCATCATTGCTTAGGCTTAGCCTCTGCTCAATTATATGATCGTAAACAGTACGCTGTTGATAAAGCTCAGCGGAGACGAGATCGTAATAGAGAAAAGCTAGAAGAAAAAGAGTCTTATCGCTGGTACGAAGAAATAGAAAAGGCGGTAAGCTACAATCAGGGAGCCAAGAGTCAAACAGTAGTAGCAGACCGAGAAGCTGATATCTATGAGTTATTGGTCTTACTTACAGCACTGGGGGTAGACTTTGTTATTCGTAGTTCTCAAAACCGCAAGCTAAAGGAGGTTGATCACAATAAACTACAACAGGCGCTGGATGCTCAACCTCTACAAGGACAATATTCAATAGCCTTGCCAGCGACCGATAAGCGTACGGCTCATACGGCGGAGTTAGAAGTTAAATGGGTTACAATTGATTTAGCGCGTCCACGTTCTGGTACGGGGACAAAACACCTCGTAGACCGACAAAAAGTAACGGTTATTGAAGTACGTGAAAAGCCAGCTAGCGTGGTAGGTAAGGAAAAGCCTATCTATTGGCGATTACTCACTTCGCACAGCATCCAGAGTATGGATGACGCTTTACGTATAATCGGCTATTATGTACAGCGCTGGGTGATCGAGCAAGTCTTTCGGACATTGAAAAAGAAAGGAATGGACGTTCAATCGGCACAAGTATCAAATGCAGCTGCACTCAAGAACCTTACGGTACTGGCGCTGATCAGTTCTATAAGAGTGATGCAGCTAGTTCAAGCTCGCGATGAACCTCAAGACTTAGGTATTGAGGCTGGGTTTGAGCCCAAAGTAATCAAAGTCATTGAGCGAATCAATCCTCAACTAGAAGGTAATACCGAGAAATTGAAAAATCCTTATCCGCCTAATTCTTTATCCTTCGCAGCATGGGTCGTTGCTAGGCTCGGAGGATGGTCAGGCTACGCTTCTCAACGCCCTGCTGGGCCAATAACGATGTGGAACGGCCTACGACGGCTCAACGAATTTGTGCAGGCAATGGACATGCTAAACCTACATTCGGAATTTGAAGGAGATGTGTATATACGGTAGCAAGCTGGCCTTGCAGGCTAAGAAAACTCCGCGCCCTGTCTGCTGTCAGGCAGGCTCCGCAGCTAGAAAAAAATAAGTGTGTTGAGTCTCTATTAGAGAAGTTTAAAAAAAGAAGTCGATGTTAGATAAAACAGGAATTGCAAAACGCATTGCGCAGGAACTACGGGATGGTTGGTACGTGAATCTGGGGATCGGTATACCGACCTTGATTGCGAACTACGTGCCCGAAGGCCTGAATGTGGTTTTTCAATCTGAGAACGGGATCATGGGCATGGGGCCTTTTCCTTACGAAGGAGAAGAGGATGCCGATATGATCAACGCCGGCAAGCAGACGATCACCGCGCTGCCCGGAGCAGCGATCTTTGATTCGGCCACCAGCTTTGCGATGATTCGCGGGCAGCACATTCAGCTCACGGTGCTGGGCGCGATGGAAGTGGCCGACAACGGCGATATCGCCAACTGGAAGATACCAGGAAAGATGGTGAAAGGAATGGGAGGTGCGATGGATTTGGTGGCTTCCGCCGAAAACATCATCGTAGCCATGATGCATACCAATCGGAAAGGGGAATCGAAGCTGCTTCGCCAATGCACTTTGCCACTGACTGGGGTACAATGTGTAAAAAAAATAGTGACCGACCTGGCCGTATTGGACGTGACGCCAAATGGCTTTAAACTCATAGAACGTGCACCAGGAGTATCGGTAGAAGAGATCAAAGCAGCTACCGAAGGCCGTTTGATCATTGAAGGCGAAGTGCCGGAAATGGTTTTATAGGATGAGGAATATCCTTGGTGTATTGCCTGAGTGGGATTTTTATACGGGGATATTCCTCATCGTACTTGGTACTTAGTACTGGGTATTAGGATTTTGTTAGCCCATTGGTCTAACTGATCTAAGTACCCTGTACCAAGTACCATCCACCTCGCATGCGCTAAGGATGGTAACAGGCCCCGCAGGGGAGACCCGGTGCAGCCGGGGCCGAACGAAGAGAGCTGTGGACAGCCTGACCCCAGCGGGGGAGCGCCCAAAAAACAAAACAAGAAATGAAAAGGCTACTATTGCTGTGTACATTGTTGGGAATAGGGCTACTGGCCTGTGAAAACGACCTGGCTGAAGTAGACGACTTGCAGCAGCTACTGGATGTGAAAGTGGAACGCGTGGAAGGTGTGGAGATACTGTACAGCGATTCGGCGCAGGTGAAGGTGCGGATAACGGGGCCAGTGATGCTGAATAACCTGGATCGTACGGAACCCTACCAGGAGTTTGTGGAAGGGATACTGGTAGAGTTTTTTGGGGAAGAAGAGAAGGTGACCAGTACGATGGTGGCCAAATATGCGATACGCTACGACCGCCGTGGAGAAGTGATTGTGCGGGACAGTGTGGTGTGGCAAAGTATAGACAGACAGAAGCTGGAGACGGAAGAACTGATCTGGCGAGAAAAGGAGGAAGAGGTGTTTACGAAGAAATTTGCGCGAATAACTACTGCCAGGGAGATCATAGAAGGCTATGGATTCAGAGCGAACCAGGATTTTTCGAATGCTAAAATCCAGCAGGTAGAAGGTATCATATCCGTAGATGAACAGCAGTAAAAAATAAAAATATTCTATTTATGAAGTTTCCATTACCGCTGCCCGTTGGAGAATTGGCGGAGCAGATAGGTGCGAAATTGTTGGGTGATCCGGACTTGCTGGCAACCGGGATCAACGAAGTACACCACGTAGAAGCTGGGGATATTACTTTTGTGGACGTGGAGAAATACTACGCCAAAGCCCTGGGCTCGGCAGCGACGATCATCCTGATTAACAAAGCTGCTGAAGTACCTGAAGGGAAGGCGTTGCTAGTGGTTGAGGATCCGTTTACAACGTACAACAATCTGGTGTGGCGTTATCGCCCCTGGCAACCGCTACAGCGGAATATAGCAACCAGTGCGCTGATTGGAGAAGGCACCACGATAGAGCCGGGGGCTGTAATAGGCGACCATGTGGTGATAGGTAAAAATTGCTATATCCAGGCCAATGCTTATATCGGTGACCACTCGGTAATGGGGGATGAAGTAATTGTGCAAGCGGGTGCGGTGATTGGGAGCGATGCTTTTTATTTCAAGAAGACGTCGGCTGGATTCCACAAATGGCGCTCTGGTGGGCGGGTGGTACTGGAAGACCGGGTGGATATTGGCGCCAATTGCACCATCAACCGGGGTGTATCGAGCGACACGATCATTGGTGCGGGCAGCAAGCTCGATTGTCAGGTGCAGATTGGGCACGATACCAAAGTTGGGAAGAAGTGTCTGTTTGCTGCGCAAGTGGGCATAGCAGGCAACTGTACCATTGGCAACGAAGTGGTGATCTACGGTCAGGCGGGGGTTGCCCAGAATATTACCATCGGTGACAAGGCCATGATCTCGGCGAAAGCCGGCGTGAGTAAAGATCTGGAAGGAGGGAAAGCCTATTTCGGGATTCCGGCACAGGAGGCACGCGATGCCTACCGCGAACTGGCAGCCTTGAGGCAATTGCCCGATTTTTTGCGGAAGAAATAAACGCTTTATCGATTCTTTTCGAAGGGAAAGCTCTAAACCAAAAGACTGGTCTTTAAGACGATCTATCTTGCAAGACCAAGATCGCCAATGTACTCCGAGGTCAGTACCCTACATGGTGCTGTGCCCCATCACCCTCTCCGGATACGTATACACATTGAGTCGATCTCTGCGGAGGAAGCCGATCAGGGTCATGCCTGTCTCTTCGGCCAGTTGGATGGCTAGGGAGGAGGGCGCGCCGATGGCCGCTAAGATGGGAGTACCTGCCGTAGCCGCCTTTTGTACCAATTCGTAACTGATACGGCCACTGAGCAAGACGAGCTTGTCGCGCCAAGGGAATTGTGCCTGGAGCATGCTGTTGCCGATAAGTTTGTCGAGCGCATTGTGGCGGCCTACATCTTCTTGTAAGAAGAGGAGTTGGCCGTAGCTATCGAAGAGGGCGGCAGCGTGGATACCACCCGTTTGGCTAAATAAATGTTGCTGTTGGGTAAGTGCTTGTGGCAGCTGGGTGAGGACCTCTGGCGAGACGATGGGTTGGCCAGGGATTGGGAAGTGGTAAAGGGTGCGTTCAAGTTGTTCAAGGTCAGTTTTGCCGCAAAGGCCACAACTGGAATTGGTATACCCGAAGCGGTGGTAGTTGGCGGGCTGGAAATCTACCTGGGCTGCTAGCGTTACGAGAGCTTCAGAAGGGCTGATCAGTTTGATGGCTGCGATGTCGCTGGCCCGCTGAATGATGCCTTCGGTGAAGAGGTAGCCGTAGATGAGGGCTTCGTCGTTGCCTGGGGAGCGCATGGTGATAGCGAGATCGATGGTTTCGTCTTGCTGCGCATCATAGATACCGATACTTAAGGGCCATTCAGGAGTGATGGCATCGTCGGGGAGGCTGCGCCACTGCCCGTTTTCCCAGCGGAGGGTGGTTTTTGATTTCAGATTTCAGATTTTTGGTTTGGTTGTGTGTGTGCCTAAAATAGGTTGACAAAATTGGGTGAATTAAGCATCGAAATCTAATTCAAGTTGAAAAGGGTTATCTACATTTTGTTGGTAAACGAACAGCTTGAATGTAGGCACTGATTCTCCCTTATGAAGTTCTTTGACATGAGTTTCAAACTCAATGGGGGTCATTTCCAAGCTGCGATGCCTACGGTTATTGTAGTTGTTAACGGCTTGTTCCATGCGTAAATACAACTGGTCTTCTGTTCTGATATTCCAGCGGTGCAGGTAGTCGTTTTTGATGGTTCCGTTGGCACGTTCGATGTGTGCATTTTCTAACACCTCGGCGCACATGCTTATGCGGATGCCATAGTTGTACAGTAATTCCGTATAGTCGTCGCTGATGTACTGGCTTCCACGGTCGGAGTGATGGATAAGTTGCTGCCCATAGTTTTCCACACCCCGGAGGGTAAAAGCTCTGTTGAGGGCTGCGATGTTATTCTCTACCCTCATATTGTCGGCCATTGACCAACCTATGAGACGACGGGAGTATACGTCCATTATCAACACGCCGTAGTAGTGCCTACCCTGCAGCGGAAAGTAAAAGATATCACTCGTCCACAACTGGTTTACACCTGTCAACCACTTATCCACCAATAGGTTGGGATAGTGGCGACGTTTGCTCGCCCGCGTCGTTATCTGCGGGTTTTCCGCAGCTCGCAGCCGATAGCCTTCCCTGATACCCAAGGCGATGAACGCATCCCGCCCGATGCCCTCCGGGGCAAACTGGTCGTACATCGTCCGCAGCCCCATCCCCGGGTGAATCTCTCTTATTTCCGACATCAAGCCCACGTAGCACGGCTCTTTGGCCTGCTCCTCGGACTGCCGCTTCAACGCCCGATGATGCCCTTGTCGGGAGATACCCGCTATCCCATATAAAGCATTCATTGTCCCTGCTTTTTGGGCTCTTCCTCGGCGGAATCGTTCCAACGCGGTGGTCCGTACTTTTTTTTTATGTCGTACCCTAACTCCTCACTGGCAACCGTCAAACAGCTTTGAAGGTAGTCTATCTCCAGTTGCTTCTGACCCACCGACCGCTCTAGCTCGGCCACCCGCTGCAACAATAGCTGCGTCTTGAACTGCTCGCTATCCATTTGTATGACTGTTTTTACCCCTTTTTCCGCCTCGGAGTACAAATATAGCCAATTGTACACCGATGTTCGGCTAATACTATACAGCTCGCATAAGTCTTTTATTTGGACTACCCCCGCTTTAAGGTCTCGCACTTTTGATTGCTTGAACGCCTTGCTGAAGGTGCGGTTGTACTTGCCTTCAGTTTGAAACTTTTTGTCTGGTTCTTTTGCCATTTTTGGTTGATTTTTTTTGTCAACCTATTTTAGGCACACACATTGCGGTTTTTGAACCACATAAGGCACTTAAGGGCACTTGAGGTTTTTCTTTTATAACACAAGAGGGTGCCGGGTATGAAAATACTTCCGACTTCCGATTTCCCACTTCCGACTTCCAATCTACAGGGGCAGGTTACAAATCGTACTCCTGGCCTAATTCTGGGATCTGCACGTCTTTGAAACCAACATCACTCAGTAAACCAGCGAGGCTTTCTTGCGGTTCGATGGTGCCGTGGACAAGGAATAATTTTTTGACGTGCTGCTCCTGTCCGCGTAAGAATTCGCGGATTTCATTGCGATCAGCGTGCGCACTGAAGGAATCCATCTGCTCTACATGGGCAAGGACTTGCTTGTACTGGCCAAAAAGCTTGAGCCCGGTGGCACCATTGCGGATTTTGCCGCCGGGGGTTTGTGGTGAAGCATAGCCTACGAGGAGCAGTGTATTGCGAGGGTCTTCGATCATGTTGAACAAGTGGTGCTTGGAGCGGCCAGCGTTCATCATGCCCGAGGCACTGATGATGATACAAGGTTCTTTCATGCCGTTGATGGCTTTTGACGCTTCAACTTTTTTGATGTATTGCAATCCGTTGAATCCAAAGGGATTGTCGTCCATGAGGAGGTATTTCTCCAGGTCTTCGTCGTAGCACTCAGGATGGGAGCCAAAGATGGTGGTGGCATTTACAGCGAGTGGACTGTCGACAAAAACGGGGATTTTAGGGAGCTTACCCTGGTTTTCAAGCTGATCCAGTATGTAGACGATCTCCTGGGTGCGGCCAACACTGAAAGCAGGGATGAGCAGCTTGCCTTTGCGTTCTACGCAGGCTTCTTGAATGATGCGTAGGAATTTTTCCAGCTCTTTGGGCTTTTCATCGTGGAGACGATCGCCGTAAGTCGATTCGCAGATCAAGTAATCCACGGCGGGCATCTTTTGTGGGTCGCGCAGGATTGGGCGATCAGGGCGGCCGATGTCACCAGTGAAGCCAAAATGAATGGTTCGGTTGCTTTCGTGGATACGTAGGGTCACGCTGGCACTTCCCAGGATGTGGCCGGCATCGCGGTACTGCAACATTACATTGTCGCGAACATTGACCCACTTGTCATAGGGGCAACCCGTGAAGAGTTGCATGGTTTGGTGCACATCTTCGGAGTTGTACAGTGGCTCTCTTTTGTTGTCGGGGTTGCGCTTGTTGTAGTAGTCGGCATCGCGCTCCTGGATCATGGCACTGTCCATAAGCATGATGGAACACAGGCTGCGCGTAGCGTGGGTAGCAAAAATACTGCCTCTGAAACCATCTTTCACCAGTTTTGGCACTCGGCCGGTATGATCGATATGGGCGTGAGAAAGGATGAGGCAGTCAATTTTGGCAGGATCAAAAAGGAAGGTTTCATTAAAATCCTTCATCTCTTTGTCATTGCCCTGATAGAGGCCACAATCCAGTAAGATGGTATAACCATCTTCAAGCGTGAGTAAATGAGCGCTTCCCGTAACTTCCTGAGCGGCCCCGCAAAATTTGACTTTCATGTACGTGTATTGTTTAAATGCTATTCCCAAGGACCAATATACAAGATTATTTTGGAGATATTTTCGGTCACAGTATTACTATTAAAGCAACAGTCCCTATCTTTGCCCGCAATTTGTGCCGAACCTATGTTTCCTATCCAGCACCTTCCTTAATTTTTTCGGATAGCAAACGCCGCAAAATTGCAAAACCATGCCAAAAGATCAGTCTATTCGTTCCGTTCTCATCATTGGGAGTGGTCCTATTATTATTGGTCAAGCTTGTGAGTTTGATTATTCTGGAACCCAAGCTTCCCGTTCGCTACGCGAGGAGGGTATTGAGGTTACCCTGATCAATAGTAACCCCGCTACTATTATGACCGACCCGGTGACGGCGGATAATATCTATTTATTACCGCTCACGGTAGAAAGCCTTGAGCATATTCTGCGGGAACGCCATATCGATGCCGTATTGCCGACGATGGGTGGGCAGACTGCCCTGAATCTGGCTATCGAAGCAGGAAAGGTAGGCCTATGGGATAAGTACAACGTAAAGTTGATCGGTGTAGACCTGGAAGCCATTGAGTTGGCAGAGAACCGGGAGGCTTTTCGCCAGCACATGATAGATATAGGCCTGGGGGTAGCTCCTTCATTTATTGCCAACTCCTTTTTGGAAGGGAAAGAAGCAGCTCAGAAAATTGGCTACCCTTTAGTAATTCGCCCTTCGTATACGCTGGGTGGAACGGGTGGTGGTTTTGTGCACACGGCTGATGAATTTGACGCCAAACTGCGCCACGGTCTGAACATGAGCCCCACACACGAAGTGTTGGTAGAAAAAGCCGTTTTGGGCTGGAAAGAATTTGAATTGGAGCTTTTGCGGGATGCTGCTGATAATGTGGTTATCATCTGTACCGTAGAGAACCTGGATCCGATGGGGATTCACACCGGCGACTCCATTACGGTTGCTCCAGCGATGACCTTGTCTGACACTGCTTACCAAGAAATGCGGGATCAGGCGATTAAGGCGATGCGTTCTTTAGGGAATTTTGCGGGAGGGTGTAACATCCAGTTTTCCCAAAACCCCGAAACGGAGGAGCTGATTGTCATCGAAATCAACCCACGGGTGAGTCGTTCTTCGGCTTTAGCCAGTAAGGCTACCGGATATCCGATTGCTAAAATAGCGGCAAAACTAGCCATTGGCTACACGCTGGATGAGCTGAAAAACCAGATTACCAAAACCACTTCTGCTTATTTCGAGCCTACCCTGGATTACGTTATCGTGAAGATGCCCCGCTGGAACTTTGCGAAGTTTCCGGGAGCTGACCATGAGTTGGGGCTACAGATGAAATCGGTGGGTGAAGTGATGGGTATTGGTCGCAACTTTTTGGAAGCACTGCAAAAGGCTTGTCAGAGCCTTGAGCAAGGACGGGCTGGCCTGGGAGCTGATAAAAAAGAATGGATCCGTACGGAAGATATCCTTGCCCGCTTGGAGAAGGTAAGTGATGATAGAATTTTCCGCTTGAAAGACGCTATGCGCCTGGGAGTACCCAGCAAAACTATACACAAACTCACCAAGATTGACCCCTGGTTCCTCCAGCAAATCAAACGCTTGGTGGAGATGGAAGAGCGACTGATGCGCTTTAATGTAGCGGAAGACCTCCCGGAGAGCTTCATGCGGGAACTCAAAGAGGTAGGTTACTCCGATGCTCAGATCGCCTGGGTACTTCGGGTAGACGAAGAACAGGTAACCCGGCACCGTAAAACGCTGGGTGTACGGCGCACGTACAAAATGGTAGATACCTGTGCGGCAGAATTTGAAGCACAGACGCCCTACTTCTACAGCACCTTCGACGGGGAGAACGAAAGTATCCCCAGTGATAAAAAGAAAATTATCGTACTGGGTTCTGGCCCCAACCGGATTGGGCAGGGCATCGAGTTTGATTACTGCTGTGTACACGGTCTGATGGCGATCAAAGAAGCTGGTTTCGAGGCCATTATGGTAAACTGTAACCCTGAGACCGTATCTACCGACTTTGATGTAGCAGACAAACTCTACTTTGAGCCCGTCTACTGGGAGCACCTGGAAGAAATCATTGAACTGGAAGAACCCGAAGGCGTCATCGTTCAGTTGGGTGGACAAACGGCCCTGAAGCTGGCCGAAACTCTGCACCGCAAAGGCATCAAGATCATTGGTACCGATTTTACCAGCATGGACCTGGCCGAAGACCGGGGAGCTTTCTCGGATCTGCTGAAAGAACTGGAAATCCCTTATCCTGATTACGGCGTAGCTGATGATGCCGACCAGGCACTGGCCGTGGCCAATGAGGTAGGTTATCCTGTATTGGTTCGCCCGAGCTACGTTTTGGGCGGGCAAGATATGCGGATTGTGATCAATGATGAAGAATTGGAGCGCCACGTGCTGCATATCTTCAAGCACATGCCGGAAAATCGGGTACTGGTAGATCACTTCCTGGACCGGGCGAAAGAAGCAGAAGTAGATGCGATCTGTGACGGCGACGAAGTGCACGTCATGGGCATCATGGAGCACATTGAGCCCGCTGGGGTTCATTCTGGCGATTCGGCGGCCGTGCTACCTACTTACAGCCTTTCGGTAGAGGTGGTGAACAAGATGGTTGAAATCACGGAGCAGTTGGCCAAGGCCCTCAATACCCGTGGTTTGATCAATATTCAGTTTGCCATCAAAGACGAAAAAGTTTACGTGATTGAGGCCAACCCTCGAGCTTCACGGACGACGCCCTTTATTGCCAAAGCCTATCAGGTACCTTACCTGAAAATTGCGACGGAAGTGATGCTGGGCGTGAAAAAACTCAAAGATTACCACATCCACGCACGGCCTAGCGGGTTTGCGATCAAGGTGCCCGTCTTTAGTTTTGACAAATTCCCTAACGTCGATAAGCAACTCGGACCAGAGATGAAATCTACCGGGGAGGCCATTCACTTTATCAAAGACCTGACCGATCCGTTTTTCCGGGAGCTGGATCGCCAACGTTATATGTACCTGACGCGGTAAGTAATTTGACGGAAATAAATTAAACAACTTTCTCTGGGGATTTTTGAAATTTTTCACACAACTTTCTTTCAGTCAGTTGTTTAGAAAATTTTCAAAAATCGAAAGCTGTTTAATTTATTTTTTCTCCGTCTCTAAGCGACAATTGAGAAAATAGAAAACAAAGCTGTACAGAACATGATGATGTTTTGTACAGCTTTTTTGTGGTCTATAGACCTTATCCCTTTGGAGATTATTAAGCAAACGGCGATTCCACCAGCCCCCCCCTACTCCTCTTTCACCCGAAAACTCCCACAGCCCAGCCGCATACTATCAGGAGGATTGACAAACGGAATGGGATTGGCAGGTGGAAAATTTACCTGAAAATGCCCCTCCAGTATACTGGTGTCGGCGTTGAAATAATCGATAATCAGGAAATCCTCGTAGCTCGGTGCACTTCCGTACTCAAACCTAAATCCTCCCAGCACTCCGTGATCCGTATTGTAACCATAGTTGGCATAAACAATATGGGGCGAGGGGTTGCCGCTGTTGGTAAAGCCCAGCCAGAGTGTATCACTTAGATTACTGTTACGGTGAAGTGACAATGCAAAGCGTTCCGTGAAACCGTCCGGTCTATCTTGAAAGAATTCAATTGACGAACCATAACCTCCCCACCTCACATAATCAGCTATCCAGCACTCGCTGTTCCTGATGGCCTTGCCGAAGAACTCTTCTTCTGTTTCGCACATCACCTCCAGGCAAGCAGGCGGTGGCGGAGGTTGCGGGACGGCATCATCGTCATCGCAACAGCTCAAATACATGACGGGAAGCAGTAAGAGCAGTAGTTTTTTCATGATCGGGTGAGGATTAGGGGTGTTTTCGTGTAATTGTCATCGCTCATCACCTCCAGGAGGTAATAGCCGGGGAGGTGACGGGCAAGATCAAGATGGAGAAATTTTAGGGGTTGACCAGCAAAACTTAATCTCTTTTTACCCGAAAACTTCCGCAGCCCAGGCGCATCGAATCCGGTGCGTTAGCGAAAGAACTCATACTTCTATTCGAAAAACTTATCTGGAAACGGCCTTCGATGATGCTTGTATCAGCATTAAAATAGTCGATCAGAAGGTAATCGGTATAGGTAGGTTCTAATCCATGCTCAAAACCAAATGTACCCAAGGAAGCATCTACACCTCTATAACCGTAAAAAGATGACGCTGTTGAGGGAGATGGATTCGTAAAACTATTGCTCCCAATCCATATTGTATCGTCCAAAATTGTATTGTAAAAAAGTAGAATAGATAGCCCTTCGCTAACTCCATCTACCTCATTTTTATTCAAATGGATAGAATACTCTCCCCCTGGTGAAAGATGAAGATCCACCCAATCTGCCACCCAGCACTCCCCATTCATTATGGCTTTCCCATAAAATTCTTCTTCCGTTTCGCACAGCACCTCCAGGCAGGCGGGCGGTGGCGGTGGCTGCGGGACGGCATCGTCGTCGTCGCAACAGCTCAAATACATGACGGGAAGCAATAATAGCAGTAGTTTTTTCATGATCGGGTGAGGATTAGGGGTGTTTTGGTATAATTATCATTACTCATCACCTCCAAGAGGTAAAAGCCGGGAAGGTGACGGGCAAGATCAAGATGGAGAAATTTTACGGGTCAACCAGCAAAACCTAATCCTTCTTCACCCGAAAACTCCCGCAGCCCAAGAGCATACTATCGGGAGCATTGACGAAAGAGTTGACACTTCGATTCGGAAAGCGCACCTGAAAACGACCTTCGATGATACTTGTATCAGCATTAAAATAATCGATCAGTAAATAATCTTCAAAAGTCAGTTCCGTACCAAATGCAAAATCGAATTCGCCCACGGAAGAATGCGAATCAAAATAACCATAATAGGTCAGCGCTAAATTGGGTTCAGGATTATCACTATTTGCCAAACCGATCCATAGTGTATCATGCAAGTTTGCATTTTTGATTATTTCGATAGATAGCCCCTGCCGAATATCATTTACCTGATTTTTATTCAAGTCAATAAAGTTCACACCTTCATCTCCATAGAGACGTACCTCATCTGCCACCCAGCACTCCCCATTCATTATGGCTTTCCCATAAAATTCTTCTTCTGTTTCGCACACCACCTCCAGGCAAGCAGGCGGGGGCGGAGGCTGCGGGACGGCATCGTCGTCGTCGCAACAGCTAAGGAAAGCGAAAAACAGTAAGCATATTTGGAATTTCTTCATCGTTTGGTAAAGATAAGCGAGGTTCTTAAAAGGATAACAGCAGTCTCTACAAAACTCGCAAACCCTACTCCTCTTTCACCCGAAAACTCCCGCAGCCCAAACGCATACTATCAGGAGGATTGACAAACGGAATGGGATTGGCAGGAGGGAAATTTATCTGAAAGTGTCCCTCCAATATACTGGTATCCGCATTGAAATAATCGATAATCAGGAAATCCTGGTAGCTCGGTGCACTTCCGTACTCAAACCTAAATCCTCCCAGCACTCCGTGATCCGTATCATAACGGTAGCTGGCAGAAACAATATGGGGTGAGGGGTTGCCGCTGTTGGTAAAGCCCAGCCAGATGGTATCGCTTAGATCGGTATTACGGTTCAGTGGAAAACTCAAAACTTCCGTAAAACCATCCGGTCTTTCCTGATACAAATAAATTGACGAACCGGGCCCTCTAAACCTTACATAATCCGCTATCCAACACTCGCTGTTCCTGATGGCCTTGCCGAAGAACTCTTCTTCTGTTTCGCACAGCACCTCCAGGCAAGCAGGCGGTGGCGGTGGCTGCGGGACGGCATCGTCGTCGTCGCAGCAGCTAAGGAAAACGAAAAACAGTAAGCAGATTTGGAACTTTTTCATTATTCAACAAAAAATTATTGCGGCATTACCACGGCTTAATTTAAGAAAAAAATCCGTGTTGATCTAAGGGCTTCTTCCTCGTTTAGGAAAGGTATTGCGCCCATAATAAATAACGGGGAACTTTTAGGTCCTCCAGTCTTAAGCAAATCTTAAGCATCAGCTAAGACAATCCTTAGGGGCCTGCGGCTACTTTTACACGGTCAAAAACAAACGTGTAATGTTAGAGCAGATCATTAATTATAGCATTCGTCATAAACTGATTGTATTGCTTTTTACGCTGGGGATCGTCGGGTTCGGGCTTTATGCCTTGTCGCAAATCTCCATTGGGGCCGTACCCGATGTCACCAACAACCAGGTGCAGGTCATTACCACCTCCAGGAATCTTTCTACCCAGGATGTGGAACAATTCATCACCTATCCTGTGGAGTTAGAGATGGCCAATCTGCCGGGGGTGAAGGAGATTCGGTCGGTTTCAAAGTTTGGTCTCTCGGTCGTGACCATTGTTTTTGAAGATCGGATGGGTACCTACCTGCCCCGACAACTCATTGAAGAGAAAATCAAGGCGGCGGAGGAAAAAATCCCCGCTGGTTTTGGTAAGCCTTTCATGGGGCCGGTCACTACCGGACTGGGGGAAATTTACCAATACATTCTCGATGTCCGCCCCGGTTACGAGGATCGGTATTCGATCATGGAACTACGGACGATTCAGGACTGGATCGTCAAACGCCAACTCTCCGGTATCCCTGGCGTAGTGGAAGTAAACACCTGGGGCGGGCAACTGAAACAGTACGAAGTGGCCATTGATCCGCAGCGTTTGCGCAGTATCGAGCTCAGTGTTACCGAAGTCTTCCAGGCCCTGGAGCAAAACAACAATGTGGCGGGCGGCGGCTACATCGAGAAAACGAACGAAAGCTATTTTATTCGCGGCGAAGGGCTGATCGGCTCCCTGGAAGACATTGAGCAAATTGTGGTAGACAACCGCAACGGAACACCCATTTTCATCAAAGATATCGCCAAGGTACAATTCGGGGCCGCTACCCGTTTCGGCGCCATCACCGCCAATGGCCAGGGCGAAAAAGTGCTCGGACAGGTGATGATGCTCAAAGACGGCAACTCCAAAGCCGTGATCGAAAGTGTTCAAGACCGGGTGGCCCAAATCCAGAAATCGCTCCCGGAAGGAGTGTACATCAATGCTTTTCTGGACCGTAGTGTACTGATTGGCAAAACGACCAGTACCGTCGCCGAAAACCTGATTTTGGGTTGCTTGATCGTCATTTTCGTAGTCGTCCTTTTGCTCGGCAATTTCCGTTCCGGGCTGGTGGTGGCTTCGGTGATTCCCCTCTGTCTCTTGTTTGCGCTTTCGCTGATGTACCTCTTTGGGGTGGATGCCAACCTGATGAGCTTGGGAGCCATTGACTTTGGGATCATCATTGACGGGGCGGTGATCATTGTAGAATACGTCGCTTATAAAATCACCACCCAGGCCGACCGCCTGAACGGGCTCGACGCGACCGATCGCCAAAACATGATGGATGAGATCACCTTTAAAAGCACCACCAAGATGATGCGCTCGGCGGTATTTGGGCAGATCATTATCATTATCGTCTTCATCCCAATTCTTTCGCTGACCAATGTAGAGGGGAAAATGTTCAGCCCGATGGCCATGACCTTCTGCTTTGCGCTCATTGGAGCCATGCTGCTGTGTTTCACCTACGTGCCCGTCATGTCGGCCCTTTTCCTGAAACCCGCCAAGCAGAGTAAGCGCAATGTTTCGGTGATGATTTTATCCTTTCTGGAACGGCTCTACACGCCGACCATGGCCTTGGCTTTGCGCTACAAGGGAGTTGTCCTTTCCATTGCCGCAGTGCTGTTAATCGGTTCCGCCCTCCTTTTTTCTCAGATGGGTGGAGAGTTTGTACCCACGCTGGATGAAGGTGATTTTGTCATCCAACCCGTTTTAAAAACGGGGACTTCGCTGAGCAAAACCATTGAAACCACGACGGCCATCGAAACCATCCTCAAAAAGTTTCCCGAAGTCAAGCAAGTGGTTACCCGAATTGGTGCAGCCGAGGTGCCTACCGACCCCATGTCGATGGAGGAAAGTGATGTCATCATTACCTTGAAGCCCGCCCACGAATGGACCACGGCCGATACCAAAGACGGGCTGGCCGATGCTTTTAAAGCAGCCCTTTCGGTGATCCCCGGCATTGAGTACGAGTTTACCCAACCCATTGAGATGCGCTTCAACGAGTTGATTACCGGTGTGCGCGCCGACCTTGCCATCAAAATATTTGGCGAAGACCTGGACCTCCTCAACGAGTTGGCGCAAGACATCAAAAAGGCCATCGATGGAGTGGAAGGTGCCGCCGATATTTCGGTAGAAAAAGTGGCTGGCTTGCCGCAAATGAGTGTCCGCTACCAGCGGGAAAAGATCGCTAAATACGGCCTGAACATCGCCGACGTCAATAAGCTGCTGACCATGAATTTTGCGGGGCTTTCCGCAGGTAGTGTCTTCGAAGGCGAGAAGCAATTTGACCTCGTTGTCCGCTATGATGCTCCCTTCCGCAAGGATCTGGAAAACTTGCAAAACAGCTTTGTCTCCCTACCCAATGGCCAGCAGATTCCCTTGCGGGAACTGGCCCAAATAAGCTACACCACCGGCCCCGCCAAAATCTCCCGCGACGAAACCAAGCGCCGGATTGTGGTGGGCGTAAATGTCCGGAATCGTGACTTGGAATCGGTGGTCCAAGATGTGCAGGGGATTATTGAGAAGAAGATCGACTTGCCCGTGGGGTATTCCATCACCTATGGCGGTCAGTTTGAGAACCTGCGCAGTGCCCGCAACCGCCTGATGGTAGCGGTGCCCATCGCGCTGGTGCTGATCTTCATCATGCTCTACTTCGCTTTCCAATCGGCCAAAGAAGCACTGATGGTGTACAGTGCCATCCCGCTATCGGCCATCGGTGGTATCCTCTTGCTGTATATCCGGGGCATGCCTTTCAGCATCTCAGCCGGGGTAGGTTTCATTGCGCTCTTCGGGATCGCGGTACTCAACGGCCTGGTCTTGATTGAACATTTCAAAGAACTAAAAGCACACGGTATGACCAACTTGAATCGTCGGATTCTGGTGGGTACCCAACAGCGGCTACGACCTGTTTTACTAACCGCAGCGGCGGCAGCCCTGGGCTTTTTACCCATGGCCTTGTCTACCTCTGCCGGTGCGGAGGTACAGCGGCCACTGGCGACCGTTGTGGTCGGCGGACTGATCTCGGCAACCCTCCTGACCTTGGTGGTGCTACCGGTGTTGTATGCCTATTTTGACCGTAAGGGCAGAGGCAGAAAACGCAAGCTCAAAGCCTTAGCGGTACTGCTGCCACTGTTGGCCTTATCGCTGCCAGGATATTCGCAAACGCCGGTTTTATCACTGGAGCAAGTCCTGGACCAGGCGCTGACCAACAATGCCGGACTGGAAAGCCAACGACTTTCTGTCTCCCAGCAGCGAAGCTTGGTGCCCGCCGCCTACAATATCGACCGGACGCATATTTACTACGGTTACGACGAAAACAATATAGCTCCGAATAACCAGCCGCTGAGCATTATCGGGGTAGAACAAAGCTTTCAGTTGCCCGGTGTTTACCGCGCCAAGGAGGAATTGCAGCAAGGGCAAGCGGCTTTGCAGGAACAAGTATTAAAGCTGCAAGAAAGGAATGTGGCCAAGGAGGTTTCCAAGGCTTACCTCAATATCGTCTATTGGGCAAAGCGGCAGGAGAATTTCCGTTACCTCGACAGCCTCTATCGCGAACTGGCCCGCGCGGCCAGTCGGCGCTACGAACTGGGGGAAACTAATTACCTGGAACAACTCTCCACTACCAGCAAGCAGCAGGAGATCACCCTGCAATTGCAGCAATGTGAAGATGCATTGGAGGAAAGCTACCAGGCGCTCAAGCAATGGCTCCAAACCAGTGATCCGTTTGAGGTAGACACCAAGGCGTTTCCTGTGCTGATCGCTCAGGATACCTCCATCAGTAAGCATCCGGCTATCGCCTATTTTCAGCAGGAAGAAATCAATGCGGAACTGGCGGTAAAAGTTGCTCAAAAGGAGCTGCTTCCCGACTTGCAACTCGCCTACTTTGCGGGCACCAATGGCGCACCCGAAGCCGCTGTCTACCACGGTTTTCAAGTAGGTGTAGGTATTCCGCTGTGGCGCAAAAGCGGGAAAGCGAAAATAACGGCGGCAGGATTGCAAAGCAGCATCACAGCCCAGCAAAAACTCGATTATCAAATCCAGTTACAGACCACATCGGCCCGGCTACAAGCGCAGGCCACCAAACATGAGCGGGCACTGGAATATTACCGAACAAATGGCCAGCGCTTGGCTCAGGAAATCATCCATACCTCTACCCGAGCCTTTCAGACCGGAGAGATCGACTTTTTGCAGTACCTACAGTCGCTGGATCAGGCCAAACAGATGGAAAACAATTACCTGGATCAACGGCTACAGTACTACCTGACCATTTTGGATCTCCATTATCTGAACTAGTGGATCAATCTTGGCTTGGGCTTCAGCCCGAGCTTGAAGATTCCGCTCGGGCTGAAGCCCAAGCCACTTCTAATCATTCACTATCAAAAAATCAATATTTATGAAAAATATAAATTTCGTTTTCCTGCTTTTTTCTTTCCTGTTGTTCAACGCCTGTCACCAGCAAGCCGATGAAGGCATTGAAATTGCGGCCGCTGACGAAGAAATGACCGATGGAAGCATTACGGTCACCGCGCAACAGTATGCACAAGCAAAGATGCAGTTGGGGCTACTCACTGCCCAGGATTTGCCCAATATTGTCACTGCTTCCGGTATCTTAGATGTACCTCCAGGCCACCAAGCTGCGGTGAGTGCTTACGCCGGAGGTTACGTCAAAAACATACAGTTGGTACCGGGGCAAATGGTCAGTAAAGGACAGCGCCTTTTCACCTTGGAGAACCCTGAGTTGTTGATGCTTCAGCAAAATTATCTCGAAACGGTAGCGCAACTGACCTACCTCAAAGCAGATTACGAACGCCAGGGGACATTGGCCGATGAGAACATCGCCTCGCAAAAAAACAGCCTTAAGGCAACGTCTGATTATGAAGCGACCCTGGCGCGGGCCGAAGGCCTAAAAGCTCGCCTTAAATTATTAGGCATCAACACCAATGATCTTACGCCTACGACCCTCACTAACAGCATGACCATTTATGCCCCGATCAGTGGTTATATCACCGAAGTGAATGCGGTGCAAGGGATGTATCTGCAACCCCAGGACGTAGCCCTGAAGATCATCAACACCAGTAATCTCCACGTAGAACTAGAAGTTTTTGAAAAAGACATTATGTCCATTAAAACCGGTCAAAAAATCTCGTTCCGCATCGCTGACAAGGGCAATAAAAGCTACGAAGCCAGGGTACACCTGATCGAAAAGACGCTTGACCCCGAAACCCGACTGGTGAAAATACACGGAGAATTGGATAACACCAATGCTTCTTTCCTCCCCGGCATGTACGTCAGTGCCGAGATCATGACGAGTGATTTAAAGGGGACCTCCATTCCTGAAACTGCCTTGGTCAATGCTGGAGACGCTACCTATTTACTGGTTTTAAAAGAGAGAACGCCGCAGCAAATCACCTTCGAGCAGCGCATGGTAAAAACGGGCTTGCAAAGAGATGGCTGGGTACAAATCCTCAATCCAGAGACCTTTCAGCCACAGGATTCTATTCTAATTGAAGGGGCTTTTAACTTGATCGGGATAGAGTAGCGGGGTTTAGCTTCGCGAAGAAGCTATTCATTATTTCAAAAATTAAATTCAATAATCATGAACGGAGCACATTGGCATTTAGTACTGAACCATTTGCCCATCATCATTCCGATGGTTGGTTTATTAATCATGCTTGTCGGGTTTTTCCTGGAATCTGACATCCTAAAAAGAGCGGCCTTCGGTATTTTTATTTTAGGTGCATTAAGCGCCATTGTGGCTTTCTCAACGGGCGAGGGAGCAGAAGAAGTTATTGAAGGAATTGCAGGTATAGATGAGCAATTGATAAAAATTCATGAAGAAGCAGCAGAGATCTTTGCCATCTTACTTTATGTCTTGGGAGGAATTTCCCTAATCGGTCTGTGGGCAAATTGGAAGAAGCAACCCTTCTCCAAAATCATTGCTGTTGTGACCATCGTTTTTTCCTTGGTTGTTCTTTTTTACGCCAAGCAAACCGGAACAACCGGTGGTGAAATCAGGCATACTGAAATCAGAGCCGATGGTTTTAATGGCACTAGCAATGTCAACCAAAACATGGAATACGAGACAGATGGTGATGATTAATTTGGGATAATTGGTTTTTTCAAATGAAATTTTCCGACGAGCTCCAAGCTTGTCGGGAAATTTTTAATCATCGTAAGCAACCCTTTTTTTGCTATTGCCGTATGGGCTTGTAATTCATCATTTGAAGTATTTTTCTTTATGCTGAAAGCCAGTTTAATACTATCCCTTTTAGGAGGAATCCTTTTTATTGCCCGGCCCAATCTGACGGAATGGGCGGGAAAAGATAGTCTGCAAAAAGTACAGGCGGCATTAGGCGAACCACTGCCTCCTCACTACCTCTCTCCTACGGAGGATCAGATCCGTATAGGAAAAGAACTGGTGTTGGAGGGTCGTACCATAGGCCCTGACGGCCAACGCACTAATTACATCAGCAAATATTACGCTTGCACCTCTTGCCACAATATTGAACAGGAAGATCCTGACCTCCGCGTGAGTGACCCCGAAGCGCGGATGCCTTACGTGAAAGAAAAAGGCCTGCCCTTCCTGCAGGGCAGCACCTTCAAGGGCATTGTCAATAGGGAAAGTTGGTACAATGATGATTATGTCAAAAAGTACGGGGATGAAAAAGTCGGGCGGGCGCACCGCGACCTCCGGGAAGCAATCCAGTTGTGTGCCGTAGAGTGTTCGCAAGGGCGACCGATGGAAGACTGGGAAATTGAAGCGGTATTGGCCTATTACTGGTCGTTGGAATATACGCTGGATGATCTTGGCATGACCGAAGAAGACCTGGCTCAACTCAACCAGCAGCAGCAAGATGAACAGCAGCACCCGGCCCTAAAAGGCTGGCTTCGCAGCTTTTACAGCACCAAGTCCCCGGCGCACTTCTACGATTCGGCTCCTAACAAAGAGCTAGGTTACGAAGGACTCACCGGACGCCCGGCGGTAGGCCGTGACCTTTATGAACTCAGCTGCCTGCACTGCCACAAGCCCGGAGGCGTTTCGCATTATATTTTGGACCATTCCGAATTGAGTTTTCAGCATTTAGAGCGGATGATTCCCAAGGATTCTCACTTTTCGCTTTATCAAATCATTCCCTACGGTACTTACGCGATTCCCGGGCACCGCCCCTATATGCCGCATTATCCAGAGGAGCGGATGAACCAACAACAAGTAGAAGACCTGCGGGCCTACATTGAGCAAATGGCCCAGTAAAACAATTACAACCATCATCTATAACAACCACACCATGCAACGACTCCTGATTTCAAGTGGCATTTTGGCCCTCTTTCTTTTCGCGGCGTGTACCACCGATCCGATTATCCCCGAGGGGGGTATTCCCGTCATTCCCCCAATCCAGGATCCTGGCACTACCAATGACAATGAATGCCCGGATGGCGTCATTTCCTTCCAATTCCAGGTGCTGCCCCTGATGATCTCCTCCTGTGCCTACAGCGGGTGCCATGATGCTATCTCCCACGAAGAAGGTGTGGTGCTGGATTCCTACGAAAAAATCCTACGAGAAGTAAGGCCAGGTAACCCCAACGACAGTGACCTTTACGAGTCGATTACGGAAAACGGTGATGACATTATGCCCCCGCCACCAGCTGCACGCCTGACAAATGCACAGATCACAATGATCAGAACCTGGATACAGCAAGGTGCTGAAAATACCGATTGTGGGACTCCTTGCGATCCACAAGCCATTGCTTTTGCCGCAGACATCCGCCCTCTCCTTGACAACTACTGTGTAGGCTGCCACAACAACAACCGCCAGGAAGGTAATGTCAATCTGTCCACACACGCCAATATCCTGACTTATGTGAATAACGGCGGGCTGATGGCGACGATCCGCGGTGATCAATACTACCCTATTATGCCTCCTACTGGTAGTCGGTTTAGCGATTGCCGAATTGAACAAATACAAAACTGGATCAATGATGGTGCTCCCAACAACTAAGGCTGCTCTGCTACGCAGCTTATCCTATACCCTTGGTTTCTTCTTTTTGTTGGCCAATAGCAGTTGTTATTATGACAACAAAGAAGATCTCTACCAGTATATCGTCGATATCGAATGTACCGCTAACGAAGCGACCTTTACCGCCGATATCGCGCCTATTCTATCCGCCAACTGCAACCGCTGCCACCGTAATGGACGCGAAGACGGCAACGTCAATTTGGAAGGTTACAACCGGGTGTTGCCTTATGCGCAAAACGGCAAGTTGCTGGGCACCATGGATCATGCTCCTGGCTACGGCATTATGCCTCCCAGTGGGCCCAAAGTTCCTTTTTGTGATATCGAAAAAGTGAAGCTTTGGCTGGAGGCCGGTGCCTTGGACAATTAGTTTTTACGGGTACTTGGTATTTGGTTTGGACTTTGGAAGGCTTTAGCCAGAAAAAGGAATAAAGTTGGTAGTGGGGTGTTAACTTAGAGTATGAAAAAAAGACCCACCCCCTCTACCAACAGCTTATGGCTACAGCCCTACCTAGAAGGAGAGCTTTGGCAAATCTTATACTGAGCCTATCGAGCAATACTCATTATGATAGTATCGCTGAGCTGAGTTTAAATCCTGTTTATCAGCATCAATATGCCAGTCTTTATGACGTATTTGATGAGTTATCCAAAGATGAAGAATCTTTTTCATGTTTGCAAAAACTTGTGAGTCAATTTGTCTTTAAAGAGTTAGGTCAGATAGTAAAAGGAATTGGTGATAGTTCATTGCCCTTGGTCGTAAGTACTGACGTGACGCCGTGTGAATACACTCATGCCCAGAGCTTACCTGATCGTCAGGCCATTGTTCTACCTAATGGAGCCGGCCAATCCCGGACTAATTTAGGTGTGGGCTATAATTTGAGTTCCCTGAACTTGTCTTCCTTTAGTGGTTCATGGAGTTTGCCCTTGGATCTGCGGCGGGTAAGGCTTGATCAGACGGCCTCCCAATGCGCTCAAGAGCAGTTGACTGGACTGTTAAGCGATCATGAGGGCATCATTGATAACACCCGTTTGGTGATCCATTGTGCCGACAGTGCCTATGGGAATAGTGCTTTTCTAGCTCAACCCTATAAGGATCACCCCAATCTAGTGAATATCGTTCGACTAAAGCATGGCTCCAAGGTCTTTAAGCAGTATGAGCGGACAGCTAGTTCAAACCCATTGCAATACTTTGGCGAGCAGAGCTATTTGATTATGGACTCGGATACCAAATCATATAAACAAAAGAATAGTAAGCAATTTTATGACGTAGAACGTAAGGCCATCAGTGAGACGCAAGCCGATGAGTCTATTGTGGTGGAAGAAATCATGGGACGTCAGTCCCGTCCAGTAATGGTTACTATTGAACGGTGGAATAATTACCTGTTACGCTCTAAGAGTGGTCAGTCGATGAAAGAACATCCCATTGATTTGCTACGTATTCGGTGTATTGATAAGAGCACAGGGAAGCCGGTTTTTAAACGAGAACTTTATCTGGCTATCAGTGGTGAGCGTAAAACAGAAGTGAGTAGCATCATGGGCAGACAGTACTACCGCTCGCGTCAAGATATTGAAGCCTTTTTCCGAACGGCAAAACAACACTTTCTACTAACTAGATTTGCCACCTCGGTACAGCAACACTTGGATAACTTTCTTCAAGTTGTTATCTTGGCTAGTTATGTGGCATTTTTGAATGCCGATCAAGTAGACAATCAACCTATTCACCCATGGGAACGATATCAGCCAAAAAAGAAAAAAATAAACGGGCGGGTGACCATGACACAGTCTATCCGCAAAGCCCAAGCCTACTATTGTACTTTGGACTTAAGTGACCTAAGCCCTCCAAAGTCGAAGGGAGGAATAGGAAGACAAAAAGGACATCAACTTACCCCTAAAACAACGTATAAAGTGGCTCGTAAACCCAAAAAATGAGCTTACGAGCCACTTAATCTACATCGCAGGGCAGTTTTAGGAACGATTTTCTGAATCTTGAAACATTCGGAAAGCTAAAGCCTTCCAAAGTCCAAATTTGGTACTTCGTACATGGTATTGAGATTTAGTAAAGAAGACACTTACAACAAAAAATAAGATGATCAACAAATTTTTATCGGCCTGCGGGTTAATCCTCCTCACTCAAATTTGCTTGCTCTCCACGGTTTATGGACAGGGGACAGAGAAGCAGTATGCTTACGAAACCTTCCGCGGCACGCGGGTGATCAACGGGCAATCGGTAGAGATGCGCCGGGGCGGAGAAATGGAAATGATCATCAACCACCGTTTTGGGCGGATCAACGGTGGAGGCTACGAATTTTTCGGGCTGGATGAAGCGAATATCCGAATTGGGTTGGATTATGGTATTATGGATTGGCTCACCGTAGGTGGAGGACGAAGCTCTTTGGGAAAGGAATTTGACGGTTTTCTGAAAGTCAGTTTACTTAAACAATCAACTGGTGGTAGCTGGGCCATGCCTTTGTCTGCCACCTTTTATTCCAGTGTTGCTTACAACTCCTTGCAGGATAGTGATCCTCTGCGCCCTGTTTTGCAGCAGCATCGGTTTAGTTATGTATCACAACTCTTGCTGGCTCGAAAATTCTCTGACCGCTTTTCTTTGCAATTGGCCCCTACTTACGTGCATTTCAATATCGTAAACACCCAGGACGAGTCGAATGACAAGATCGCCCTGGGTGCTGCGGGAAAATACCAGCTTTCCAAAAATTGGGCACTGACTTCCGAATACTACTATACCTTGCCTGCTTACCAGCAAGCGGATCGTACCAATGCTTTATCCATTGGTTTTGACCTCAATACCGGTAGCCACGTTTTTCAATTTCACTTTACCAACAGTACCGCCATGATTGAAAAACAATTTATTGGCGAAACCACTGGAAATTGGCTAGACGGTGATATTCACCTGGGTTTTAACATCGTACGAACCTTTAAATTGAAAGGCCGGAGGTATTAATCCAAGCGATAAATTTCTCTCACCCCGGAAAGAATCTGCTCAAAATCAATCTTCAAGTCAATTAACTTGCCGCTGTGGATGTCAAAGACCCAGCCGTGCACCGTGATGCCCCGGTCGCGGAAAGCCGTCTGAACAGCAGCGGTCTTCAGCACATTTACACACTGTTCCTGCACATTCAGCTCGACCAGTCTTTTGTACTTTGCTTCCTCATCGGCAATGGCGTCCAGTTCCTTACGGTGCAGGCGATACACATCGCGGATATTTCGTAGCCAGGGGTTGAGGATACCCAGATCAGCCGACTGCATGGCGGCTTTTACCCCACCGCAGAAATAATGTCCACAGATCACCACGTGGTTCACCTTCAAGTGACTCACTGCGTATTCGATGACCGACATCACGCTCAGGTCCGTATTGGGTACCATGTTCGCAATGTTGCGATGGACAAAAATATCTCCGGGTTTTGCGCCCATCAGATCCTCTGCCGTCACCCTGCTATCTGAACAGCCAATGTAAAGGATTTCGGGACTTTGTCCTTTAGACAAATTCACGAAGTAGTCCTTCTCCACATTAAGTTTATGGGCTATCCAGTTTTCGTTGTTTTTAAAGATTTGATTAATGTCCATTCCTGTTTCTTAGCTTTTACAATTCGATTACTATGCTATAAAGATAGCAATACTTTCATTAGCTTTAGTATACCTCACTGTAAAAGAACAAAAACCTCACAGCGGGTTCTCAGGAAATGGTACCTGTTGAAACCACAAAGCGCCATGGGCTGGTGCCCAAAGCGCTTTGTGGTTCTTTTATTCTGCTTTCAAAGAAAACAAAGTATATGCTTAAGAAGACCTGCTAATGATGCCGAAGGTCAAAATTATAGCTTAAGCCCACTTGCAATGTGTGATTATTTTCAGCGTGCAGATTATCAACTTTTACGAGGTATTGATTCATGTAACCCAGGCTTAAGGCACTGTTTTTATTCAAACGATAGCCCAGGCCGCCGTACAACCAGTTTTGGTCAAAGTAATGGCTACCCGCTGTTTTTCCGACGTTGATCATGACTTCATTGAAAAGCGACAGGAACAATTTATTTTTATCAGCCTTTTGCAGTGGCACCTCTAAAGTCACGCGATAGCGCAGCCGATTTCTCGTATCTACGCCAGAAACAAGCCTTTGCTCCAGGCGATAAAGCTGGGAAACCCCTACGCTTCCAATCTTATCTTTTAGCGTAATTTGCTCATAGATACGGTGTTCCTTCACCCGGTGCGCGATGGGTTGTTCTCCGTAAGGAAAGTTGATCACATCGTCGTACCCCAGGGTAGCCATGAGCTTAGCAGAATAATGATAATTGACGCCAAGGCGTAGTAATGATTGCTGCCAGTTTTTGACCAAGTCATTCCTCCGGAAAGAATAAAGGGTGTGTAAGCTAAATTTTTCAGCAAGCTGGTGGTTACCTGAATAGGTCCACCATGAGTTGAGTTGGGAAACAGTTTGTGCATTTAGCGTAAAGCATGTCAGCCCGCTCATGAGCAGGAATAGAAAATACTTCTTCATGGAGAATTTATTTTATGCTGTTCGTCAGCTAAAGACGGTAGGATACAAGACGTATCCTACCGAACCGAACAGTAAAAGAATCAATTGGAATTAACAAAATCGAATCTTCGACGAAGAGGGGGACTTCTTCTATTACTACGAAGAACGATAAGCCACTTCGTGATAGCCTTTCTTGTGTTGCCCCAAAAAGAGGCGCGCATAAATTCGGAAAATCACCAAACCATCCAGGATTAAATTGAGGACGATAAGGATCAGTAATGGGAATTGATTTTCATGAATGTGCCCCAATAATAAATCCTCTCCAATGAAGGTGGGAGTAATGGGGAACCCGGCAAGCCCAAGACAAGCAAGAGCGAAAATGAAGGCCAGTTTGGGGTACTCGTAGCTATGTCCGTGAAACTCGTTCAAGGACACCGCTTCTCGCTTATTACGCAGTTGGTTGATCACCAAAATACCGATCATGCCCGAGATGAAAATACCACTCAGATAGATGTGCACCTGGCTAAAATCAAAAGCCTCGTTGAAACCAAAAGCCAAGGATTGATAAAGCTGATTAACGATAATCAGGACCCAGCTGCTCCGCGCAGATTTGCGTTCCACAAAAGCTTTCAAAATAAAAATCAACCCAAACAAGGCAAAGGCCTCTGGTAAGAAACGCAACACCCCAGCAGGAAGAAATTCTTGATGATAGACCGCATAAAGCCCCATCAGAAACGGCGGCAAAGCCAGCATGTAGGTTTTCTTTTCATCCAGAAAACGGAAAGTATTACCCGCTACTTTAAGTGGATTCCAGAAAAAACGGTACATGAACCGGTCCAGGTTAAACTCTTTGATACTCAGCACATAAATCGACAGTTTGATCTTGTTCCACAAGCCACTGGTCCCTTGCGGTGCAGGCGGTGTGAAGTGAAAAAACTGGTCATGAATACGGTAGCTAAGTACAGAAGGTGATACCATCAACTGGTGACTGCGCAAAAGAGCATTGCCAACAAAGTGGATCAAAGCTACGCCGTACCATCCCAAGGCTACTTCCATAAACATCAAGCCGATTTGCGCGATGGAAGAATAGGCAATCTGGGTTTTAATCGAAGATTGCACCCGTGCCGTCAGCGTTGCCATGATACAGGTCAGTAGTCCTACCCCACCGATCAACCAATGGAACAACAGGTTTTCTTCCCAAAATGGTGCTGTACGAATCAGTAAAAACACGCCGATGTGTACTGATAGAGAACCGTAAAAGATCGCACTTGAAGTGGTGGGGCCTTCCATTGCTCGTGGCACCCAAAAAGAGAAAGGAAACTGAGCCGACTTTACCATTGCCGCCAACAGAAATACACCAGGAATCATGAATTCGTAGAAAGTATCATCCAAAATATGAGCCTGAGGGTTATGCAGGCCATCCAGTGTGGCAAAATTGATACTGTGTCCAAAATAATGGTGACAAATCCAGATGCCTAGCAGCAACGCAATATCGGCTACCCGGTACAATGAAACCACCTTCAAGGCATTCTTCACCGGGAGGTACCGCTCGCGGTAGAACCCGATGAGGAAGAAAGAAGTAACACCCAATACTTCCCAACCCACGAAGAGGGTCTCCAGGTTGCCGGACAAAAGTACCAGCACCAGGCCAAAGTAGAAGAACTTGAGGTTATTGAAAAAGCGTTTATAGCCTTTTTCCCGGTGAATATAATACCTGCTGAAAGTGATAACTACTCCCGTAAGGAAGGTTGCAGTAAGCAGATACACCAACGAATAAGCATCGAGAAACAAACCGATAGAAAATTCTGTCGACGCCTGATGGTAAAGTACTGGCCCTTGGTAGTATACGGGCTCAAAGCCATTGCCGGCCCACATCAAAGCCAGTAGAATTAGAAAGATAAAATTGACACCTACTCCGAGTGCCGTAGCAACGAAGATCGGGCGCTCGTCCTTGTTGTTGAAAAGGAAACCTATGCCCAAGGCCAACAAGGGAACAATTAATAAAATTGGCAGTATGAGATTCATGGACTATTTGTTTTGAGTAGAATAAATGTGAACAGGGATATTCTCCTTGGTCGCATCCAAAATATGGTTGGTTGTCATCTTCTTGGTCTTCACG
The DNA here is from genome assembly GCF_040784935.1 of Lewinella sp. LCG006. Lineage (GTDB taxonomy): Bacteria > Bacteroidota > Bacteroidia > Chitinophagales > Saprospiraceae > Lewinella. Next base: position 1,395,628 of record NZ_CP160680.1, read on the forward strand.
AGAACCTTCTGAATATCGGATGCTTGTTTGACCATAGCTAGCGGTTCGTACAAGACAAACTCACCATTATCAAAGTGGTACAACTGGCCATCCTCCGGGGAGATAGCCACTAAATGCAACCAACCTTTATCAAACCAATCGTAAATAGCTGCTGAAGACTTGATGACCTTCAGGACGATTTCCGGGCGGTGTTCTACCATCATCAGGAGTCGTACGGGGTCGTGATTTTCAATCATTTGCAGTGGCAAACCGGGGCGCAAGTCACCGTCGCTGCTGTTAGCTACGCCGATGAGTCCCATCACATTGTGCGGTAATTTGGTACCTGCTCCCATCTTCTCAATATCCATCCGGGAGAAGTAATACTCCAGGTTGATGCCACCACAAACAGCAGGTAGCGGGTTCATCACCTGCAACAGCACCTCTCCGGTAGGGTCGGTCTGGTAATTGTAGGTCTGCAAGAAGGCCCGACGATCCAGAAACAAGCCTTTCATCCGATCACGTGAACCCACATAACACAAGGCGTTGGTGCCGTGCCCCAGTTCCGGCCGTGGTTCGAAATAAGAAACCGAGCGATCTTTGATGGCTTTTCTAATCTGTTTGATATCCTGGTTGATGTCAATCGAAGCAAAACGACGTGCGCGCTCTTGGGCATTCAGGTCGAGGGCTTTCTCCATACGAGCATAGAACAGCTGGTGTTGAGCGGCATTCTCCGGGGTAAGGATTTCGGTATCGTAATAGCCTACCTCATCACTGGCTGTATCGTGCATGGCTCCCACAAACTGGGTCGTATCAGGGATGTTGATCCCCCGCGATTCCAGGACTAGACGCACCTTCGGGTGGTTGGCCATGAACGAAAACACCCGCGCATTGATCGCACCAGGGCGACCGCTACATGCACCACAATCGTGAGCACCGTGGTGAGGGTTGTTGGCACTGCTACTACCGTGCGCAATGACATAGACCACATCCGTAAAGTCTTCCGTAAGGCCAATGCCCCGAAGTAGACCTTGTACGACATCCGCCATTTCTTCCACCGTGTAGCCTACCTGCAATCCGTTCTCCCGATGGTTGGGATCCGTATTTTCGATCAGTAGCTTGCCATTGGTATCCATGTGGGAGAAAGCATCCGCAATATCCGCCCGCATCTTGGGACGGAACAAGTCGCCTAACATCCGGAATCCGGTAATAAGCCCTAAGGACAAGGCATACATAAACCCACGGAAGAAGGTATGCGAATGCTTATTGTGGAAAGCCACCTGCTCGTGCCCCTTACTGACTTCAATTTCCTTGATCAGGTGCTTGGGTGTAATGGCTACCGGACAGTTTTTCTCATAAAACTTCCCACCATAAGGCTGAAAGTAAATGGCTGCTCCATAGAAACCAGGGGCACCGATCGTTTCACAATCAGGATCAACGGTCTCCAAATGACGGCGAATTGAATCCTCGCGATCATCGATGCAGAACATGGCCTGGAAGCTTTTTTTGCCCGACTGAGTTGTAGCAGGTGTGTCCGTCAATTGCGCTACGGCGCTAAGCACCTCATCGTAGTAATCCCACTCGAAGGCTTCCTGCCAGAACTGTAAAATTTCTTCTGCTTCGCCAGTAACGACTTCGCGGAAGTAATCTTCTGCGGCAATAACCGGTTCCGCGCAAAGCGGCTGCCAGCGACTGCCCAGATTTTGGTCCAAGGCATCTATTTCCAACAACAACTCCAGCAAGATGAAATCTCGCAGGTTGACGGATTTTGAGTACAACAACGTCTGGGGGTTGTCTTCAATGGCATTGATGATGCCGCTCCATCCCTTGTGACCAAACTGTTGGTCATAAATATATTGTTCATAGTAGCGGGAGTCTCCTACTACGATATCCAAAAGTTCGGTAAGCTCAAGTTGCTCCTTGGCTAAGAGTTCTTTTACACGTTTCGACTTGAAGAAGCTACTAAAGCTGTTTTGCTCCAGCGTACGGATAGCATTCAGTAGCCCCTGGTCTTCAAAGGGGAAATGCCACAGGGCTATCCCTTGATCCAGGTAACTACAGATGATCCGGAACAGTAAGGGTTGCACCAGGTTGTCAAGATCAATTTTGTACTGCTCTTTCCATTGGGCACGCAGTTGGCCGATACGCGGCGCATAAGTGCTCTTGTATCCCTCTTCCAGCATTTTTTGCCGATAGAGGATCAGGTTTTCTTTCCCTTTATGGGTAATGATGATACGATCCAGCATTTCCGGACGAATGCGGCCCTGCTTGTAGAGGCCACGGTATTCATCAATATTGAAGGTCACCTGGATACCGAAAATCTTTGCGGCACTGAAAATGCCTTCAAAAAATTCCTTTTCCTGAAAAGCATGCAGCGAATTGTGGTGCACAAAATCTTTTAGTGCAGCCTGCGCAGGTAAATAGTGTTTCAATTCGTGTAGCAGGTGCTTTTCGTTGAAAGGCACTGCAGCTGTTCCTGCAGCTACACCAGGTACCGGCTCCCGACGAGGGGCAGCTCCTGTTCTTTTTCTTGCCGCTAGCGGGTGGTTTGAAACGGGGCTCAAATCTTCCAAACCAACGAAATGGACGGTTCCACCCGTAGCATGGTAATCCTCTTCAAAATGATGGAGATTTTCCATGACGGAGTGGTCTATTATTTTTGTGCCCTCAATTTCAATGTAAACCGTTTTACCGACGGGAATCGTCCCCAATTCTTTTTTCAAGCTGAGGTAGTTGGTAAAGAGGGCCGTTTCTCCTAAGCGTAGTCTTACGAAATTATCCTCTTCGATGATTATTTCTGCATTTGATTTGAAGAGTGACCTAAGGGAAGCTCCACGGAACAAGTGGATCACTACTTTCAGCAGCATCCCCGCAGCAATACCTATTAGAAGGTCTTCAAATAAAGTGAAGAAGATCGTCGTGATAAAAATGGCCAGCTGTTCTGCTCCAATTTTATAGGTATGGATAAACTCTCTGGGGTGAGCCAGGTTGATGCCTACGGTGATCAGCATAGCCGCTAGCGCAGCATTTGGAATTTGTTCCAACAAGCGATACGCCAGCAAGGCAAATAACAGCAAAAAAGTGCCATGGAAAAAATTCGCCCACCTCGTTTTTGCTCCTTGTTTAACGTTGGCCGAACTACGAGCCACCTCTGAGATCATCGGCATTCCACCAACAAAAGCAGCTAGTGTATTGGCAATCCCTACCGCAATCATGTCCTTATTGGGGTCTGATTTCCGCTTGTAAGGATCGAGCAAATCCACTGCTTTTACGGTAAGTAAACTTTCCAAGCTACCTACCAAGGTGATCATCACGACGTATTTCAGGAAGATGCCCAATTTGGCAACACCTGAAAAATCTACATTGTATCCTACCTGATCGGTCAGTACGCCTACTTTCACCAAGGTATAAGCAGGCGCAGTGCTACCCAGTTGGAGATACATCCCTGCTGGGATAGCAAACAATAACACCAGCAAAGGTGCGGGTACTTGCTTGAGTACAGGGTGCTTCACCATTTTCCAGCCCAGCATGATGGCCAAACTTATGCCGCCAATGATGCTCACTGTCGGATCGAGGTTAGCAAAAAACTCGGGAATAGCAGCAAACAAAGCCAAGGGCCCCTTGCCCTTCATTAAGGCAGGATCTACGTTGAGTAATACTGGTATTTGTTTGGCAATAATGATCAGCCCAATAGCCGCCAGCATCCCGTGAATGGCGGAAAGCGGGAAGAAATCAACAAACTTCCCAAGCTTTAATACGCCAAATAAAATCTGCAATAAGCCCGCAACCACCATCACCCCAAGGGCGAGGTGCCAACCTTCTACACCACCACCTAATTCGGTAACGGCACCAGCTACAATCACAATCAATCCCGCTGCCGGGCCTTTGATTGTCAGCTTCGAACCCGTAAAAAACGTAGCGACCAAGCCACCAATGATGGCCGTCACCAAGCCCATTACTGGTGGGAATTCTGAAGCTTTAGCAATGCCCAAGCTCAGCGGTAGGGCCAATAAGAACACCACAAAACCAGCAGTATGATCTGCCACAAAATTCTGCTTAAGCCCTTCCCATCCATCTTTGGGAAGAGAAGGTGCTTTTTCTTCGATTTGCATATCCAATTTAAATTTATATAGCATCTAAATGCACGAGACGTACTTGCGGTCCTTGCCGAAAAGTAGTAGTTGTGCTAAGAAAAACCGGCAGAGGAATATGCCAGTGCACTGCATTTTCAACCAGCCTGTAAGCACCTGAAAGTGAGCACAATCGAAAAGAAACAGGAAAACATTTCACTCAGTGAATACAGGAAAGAAGTAATGCTGCAGTCACAGCATACTGATTGCCTAAACAGGGAAATACAAGGAAATTAACAGTCCAATTTCAAGGCATGAAAAAGGAGATAACGCTTTAGTGGTGGCGAGGATAGCAAGGCGCTATCGTAAAGCGATAAAATGGGGTTAGAGCAGATTCCTAAACCGGAAATGCAACGATTGCAATCCGTATGATCAGCAGATGAATTTTCTTCTGATTCTTTTTCTTCAACTTCTTCTGTCTGGAAAAAACAAAATTGACTCGATTTGTCCGAGTTATCTTTTAATACCCTTCCGTCTTGCTGAACAGCTGAATAATAATTCCAAAAAGAAGCAACGGGCAAGCAAGTATTTGACCACAGCAGGCTCACCGCAAAGAGTAGGCTCAAGACGACAGAAAGTCTTATCCCAGTAGCCAATTGTTGTTCTTTTACTTGCTTCACTACATTAGGTATTGCACCTTTTTTGTGTGGTCTTTGAATTACGGCGTAAATGTAGAATATTTTATATTCCCACCAAATAAAAAATTCACCAAGAGGGAGTTACTAACATCTCATTAACAAACGAATACTGATTTATTCATTTGGTATCGTGAAATAGAAGGTAGTTCCCTGCCCTGGCGTAGAATCAACGGTGATTTTACCGCCATTGCGCTCTACTATTTTCTTACAGATAGCCAGTCCGATCCCCGTGCCGGGTATTTCATCATTTCGGTGAAGGCGATTGAAAAGGCCAAAGATTTGCTCCTGAAATTCTTTTTCAATGCCCATCCCGTTGTCTTTTACGTAGAACCGCCAAAAAGCACCAATAGCTTCACAACCAACGTGAATCCGAGGAGCTTCTTCCGCCCGATAATTGATACTATTAATGATCAGGTTTTGAAACAATTGGTACGCATTGACTTTACTAAAAGTTAGCGTTGGAAAATCAGTATCAATAATAATTTCAGCTTGTTGTTCTTTCAGCAAATGCTGGTTGGCGTCTTCTATTTCTTTAATGACCGTAAGGAAATTCAGCGTGACCTTCTCCGTGTCATGTTGATCTACTTTGGTCACTCTGAGCAAGTCCTCAATCGTTCGCTCCATGCTTTTTACGCCATTGACCGCCAGCTGTATATACTCTTTTTCGTCCTCCGTAAGGCGATCGCTAGCCCGCCGATTAAGTAACTGTACAAAACTGGCTACGTTGCGTAATGGTGATTTCAAATCATGTGACGCAGCGCGTGCGAACTGTTCCAGTTCTTCATTGGAGCGAGCCAATTCAGCTACCTGCTGATCAAGGTCTATCGTTTTTTCCTTTACCAAAAGTGCCAGTACATTTCGCTGCCGAAAAGTGAGGTAGCTATAACCAATGGCACCAAGTAAACCAACGACCAGTACCCCAGACAATAACCAGAAATCGAAGCGCTGGGTAAAATGAGGCTTTACAAAAAATGATACACTCCCTATTTCTTTACTCAATTGCCCTTTGTAATCAATTGCCTGCACTTTAAAAGTGTAAGCACCAGGAGACAAGTTGTGATAATTTACTTCCCGATTGACTGTACTTAGCCAATCCTGATCGTAACCTTCCAATTGATAACGATAACGGATTTTTCCCTGGCTGCGGTAAGAGATACCTAGAAATGAAAACCGCGGATTGTTTAAATAATTGGGTAGTTTAATTTCATCTTCCAATACCACATTCATTCCACCCACTTTCAAGGACTGGATTAATATCCGTGGATATACTTCTTTTTCCTCTTCTCGCACCAACGGTAATCTAAGCAATCCTCTTTCGGTGGCCAATATCAACTCATTGTGCCAAACGACCAGGTCTGCAATGTCTTCGGTGAGTAAGCCATCATTGCGATTGTAAACATTGATCGTTACTTGTCTACGAGAGATATCAATCCCACTCGCTAAAGCTACTCCCCTATTCGTTGCCACCCAGAGGCTATCCCCGGTCAAATACAGGCTATTCACAATCGTGCTGGGCAGCTGCAATAATTCATCTACTACCCAGTAATCTCCATTCTTAAGAAAGATGAGCCCTTCGCCTTGAGTAGCAAGCACAAGGGTACCATCAGATAGCTCTTCTATATCATTAACTTGTACCTTGAAGATCTGGCTGCGGTCCTGCCAAAAAGTGGTTATGCCATCACGATACGAGATTAATCCACGGGCAGTATTATCGGACCATATCATACCATCTTTACTAACAAACGACGCGTAACCACGCCCTTCGGCAATAACTTTGGCTTTTTCACTAAAATTTTTATAATTGACATTTACATTTCCTCGCCACTTGTCCAACATGGCACTTGAAACCTGTAGACAGGTTCCTTGCGTATTTATCAATAATCCATTGTCTTTATCAATAAAAAGAGATTTGATCGCCAGCTTTGCCAAATGTTTTAAAGTATCACCCTCCAACAAGTATAAACCTGTATCCTTGCCGATCAAGAGTTCTCCGGTACTCAAACTCACCATCGACATGATCCGGTCGAAGATGTTGTTTTCGGGAGCACTGGATTCTACCAACATACTCGCGCTGTGATCCTTAGGGTCGTAGGAGTAGATTCGCCCGTTGTAAGTCCCCACATACAACCGATCATTGACCCCTAGAAGTTTATTAACCCGTTGATGCTCCTCAGGCAATACTGTCGAATAAGATGGAATCGTTTGCCGTGGATAGAAATACACACCATTTCCCAGGGTTGTCATCCACAAGCTGCCCTCTCTATCTAATAAATAGGAATTACAATAGTCAGAAGGATGTAATTGATGTTTTAATTCCCAGGAGTTACTTTTTTGCTCATAGATTCTTAGGCCATAATTTGAATGCAAAACAAAAAGCTGGTTACCTTCCATTTGCATCTTAACTCCCTTTGTTACCTCCTTATCTATAAGTTGTACTTCATTACTTTTAGGACTCCAAATTTGAAGGCCATCATTTGTAATAAAAAAATACGCCCCTCCATGATAGGCATATACGACTTCTAGTACATTGCGAAAAGCGGGAGGCAGTAGTATCGAATCTACTACTGATTCATTATAAGTGTGATAAATATAATCCCCCGAGTAAATTAGAACGGTATCCTTTATGCCTTTGGTGATCGCCTGGCGAGTATAGGTTCTGGGTTTGGCTATCGCTTTAGGCAATTGCTGTAATTGATAATCAGCATTGAGATAAAAAATATCCCGCCCAAAATTCATCCACATCCCATTCTCTGAAGAATTGACTATTTCAAAGATCGTTTTTGGGACCCGCAATTCAGGCAAGTCGATAACTTTCTTGTGTGAGCCATCAATAATGTATAAGGGGCCAAATGAACTAATCCACAACTTCCCTTTTTGATCCTCAACAATGCGGATAACATCATTATTGGGTAGGCCATCTCTTGTTGTAGTCACTTCAAAATCATAACCATCGTACCTGGCCATGCCTACATCTGTGCCTATCCAGATGAAACCATTTCTGTCTTGCTGAATATGATAAACATCAAGGGTGGGAAGGCCGTCATCGACCGTAAAATGACGAGGGTAGATAGACCAGGCCTGAGCAGAAAGGGAAACAGTCGCCAATTGCAGAAAAGCCACAAAGAGCCAACTACAGGTAAAGATTGAAAGGGGAGGTAGACTTTTGTAACCCTTGATGGACATATTACAAAAGTACATTTATTTAGACTAAAACCTCCTCCTTCCTTGATTACTTATTTTGCCCGCAACCAAGCGCCATAACCGCCTTGCAGGTTATAGAGTTTTTCAAAACCCAAGCCCGCCATTTGACTACAGGCCATACCGCTACGATTGCCACTGCGGCAGTAGACGAGGTAAGCTTTATCTTTAGGAAGCTTGTCTACTTCTTCCATAAAGTTGCCCGCCATTATATTGATGGTTTTGGCACCTTTGATTTTGCCCTCTGCAATTTCGGCAGGTTGGCGAACATCTAAAATAACAGTATTGGGCTCTTTGCTCAAACTGATGAATGTGGCAGCATCAATATTTTCATATTTGCCGCGGCTATTAAACTGTTGCATAAATTTAAGGGATAACATAACCACCAGTATGGCGATTATGGCGATAAGAAAATAACTCATAGTTCTTGTTGAAAATGTACGGCATTGCATTTTGTCGCAATGCCGTACTGGAAACCTATAAAATCACCCATTTCATATCCGTTACGAAGTAGTTGTACCGGGTATATTTTACAGTACGGCCGCAACCGCCTGATCAATCGTTTCTTGGGTCAGTGTACTCGGACAAGCATAGTTTGTCACAGGTACAGTGCTCGCCTCTATAGCACGCCAACCTTTCTGTATGTCTACCAGGTTCCGGAATCCCCGGGCTTGTAGAATGGAGGCAAAAATCATCGAACGGTAGCCTCCCAGACAGTGCAGATAGTAGGTCTTCTGACGACTTAGCCGGTCCATATTCTTGTTCAAATAATCCAGTGGAAAGTTGGTCGCTCCTTCCACGTGCTGGGCCAGGTATTCAGTAGGTTTGCGTACGTCTAATATTTCTCCCTGCAGGTCATTGGTCAGCTGATTGGCCAACTCATCGGCAGTGATACTTTCAATCGCATCTACCTCCTTGCCAGCTTTGATCCAGGCCTCCATACCTCCAGCTAGGTAACCCAAGGTATTATCGTAACCTACCCGCGCCAAGCGAGTCACCACTTCTTCTTCCCGGCCTTCCGGGGTGATCAAGATGATCGGTTGTTTAATATCGGTAATCAAAGCACCTACCCAAGGGGCAAAGCTGCCATCGATGCCAATAAAGATCGAATTGGGTACGTGCGCTTTGGCAAAATCGTCCTGATGGCGAGTATCCAACATAAGGGCTTCCTCACTTTCCGCCAGGGCTTCAAATGCTTCGGGCGTAAGGGCTACGGCACCTTTCTTCAGTACTTCGTCGAAGCTCTCGTAGCCCGCCTTATTCATCATCGCATTCTTAGCGAAATACTGCGGAGGAGGAAGCAGGCCAGAAGTAACTTCCTGGACAAACTCTTCTTTGGTCATATCCGCGCGCAAGGCGTAGTTGGTCGCTTTCTGGTCACCCAGGTAACCCCAGGTATCCGTACTCAGGTTCTTCCCACAGGCCGAGCCAGCACCGTGGCCAGGGTAGACGATCACTTTGTCATCCAGCGGCATAATTTTGGTGCGCAGGCTTTCGAAGAGCATCTCCGCCAAGTCTTCTTTGGTGATCGCCCCTTGCTTGATCGCCAAATCCGGGCGACCTACATCACCTAAAAAGAGGGTGTCTCCTGAAAAGATAGCGTAATCTTCGCCGGCTTCGTTGCGCAGCAGGTAAGTGGTGCTTTCCAGGGTATGCCCCGGAGTATGTAGCACCTTAAAAGTCAAAGCTCCTACTTTCAACTCCTCGCCATCTTGGGCACTGTAGATATCGTAAGCGGTTGTAGCCTGGGGACCGTAAACAATCTTGGCACCCGTTTTCTTCGCCAGATCCAGGTGACCAGATACGAAGTCGGCGTGAAAGTGCGTCTCAAAAATGTACTTCAACTTAACACCAGCTTCTGCCAGCTTGTCCAGGTAAGGTTGGGTTTCCCGTAAAGGGTCAATGATGACTGCTTCGCCTTCGCTCTCGATATAGTAAGCGCCTTGTGCCAAACAGCCGGTATATATTTGTTCTACTTGCATGATTCGTAATGATTAAAACTTGCTAGTTACTGATTACGAATACAAAACAACGGCCTTTTGGGGAGCTAGTCAGTGATGGGGATCACAGGGGGTGTTTTTTTTAAAAACCACATCAGGCACCTTAGGGCATTTAAGTTTTTTTTTGTTTTTTACCACGTAGGTTTTTGAACCATTTAAGGGATTATGAGGGCATCTGAGGTGTTTTCATAGGATTTGATTTCCAAAGGGCCAGTCACTTCCTCTCACTCTCCCCTCACCAAGGCCCCATCTCCACATTCATCAATCCAGGCCTGTAAGCCACCATCTAAATTATAGACCTTTTCAAAACCGCCATTTTTCATCAAAGTGCAGGCCCGTGTGCTACGGCGGCAGGTGTTGCAATACACCAGGTAGGGCTCCTCCTTTGGCAAATCCCGCAGGTGTTCCCAGAAAGAGACGCCTAAATAATCAATATTCACTGCCTGAGGTAGGCGCACCATCATGTACTCCTCCGGCTGCCGACAATCAATGACCATCATGCTGGGATGTGCCTCCAGCAATTCTATCGCCGCTTTTGCCTTCACATTCTGTAGGCGGGTTTTCAGCAAATCCCAGCGCTTTATTTTACACTCATCACTCATAGGCGTCATTAAATTTTACCACATAGTCACATAGAATGGCCAAATCTATGTGACTATGTGGTAAAAATCAAACTAATCCATTTCCTAACACATAGACATAGAGAATTTTTCAAACGCTCATCAAATCCAAAAAATAAATCTATGTGACTATGTGGTAAAACACTACTCTCCCGACTCATCCAGGTAGTATAAATCCTCCTGTGGCCGCAAAGGGCGATTGAACCACAAAGGCCGCCTCAGTCCTCCAGGGCCCGGTGCCGGACGCGTCATCTTCAACCATTCCTTGTAGTTTTCATGCGCTTTGGCCGTATCCACAAAGATGTCGCCGTAGTTGTCGTCAGCATGAGGCCGTTCGATGCGTACCCGTTGGTGCCAGCAGTGCATGCCACTGATTGGGTCAGGATGCACGGCGTGGGTGATGTTTTGGTGTACGCCGCCATCCGTCCAGAAGATCCGCTTGCTATCGGCGTCTTTACTGTCGAAGGGCTTCACGCCGGAGAGGGTCGACATCTTCCAGCCGCCTTTGCCATCGTGGTTGATGTTGACCGTATTGGTGGCCCAGCGATTGCCAGCATCTTGCCTGCGGCGCCAGCGGCCCAGGTGATGCGAACAAGCGATTACGCCCGGCTTCATGGCCTGGGTGACCCACACCTTGTCCACAAAGTAGCCAATATCGGTATTCAGTCGCACCAGATCACCCGTCTGAAAACCCCAGCGGCTGGCATCCTCGGGGTGCATCCAGATGGGGTTGCGGTTGGAGATTTCCGCCAGCCATTTGGCATTGCCCGACCGCGAGTGAATCAGGGTCGGTAAGCGGAAGGTTGGTACCAGGCAGTATTCGCCCTTCTCCTTGTCCAGCGTATCGGGATGAATATGGCTCTTGATATAGGTAGGCGTAGCGTACTCTGGCCAGCCCCAATCGACCATGGTCTGCGAGTAAAACTCGTTCTTGCGCGAAGGCGTTGGGAAACCTACCACGGCTTTGCCATCTACGTACACGCCTATCGTTTTATCGTTCTTCTTGATCAAGTCCGTTCCCTCTTCTCTTACGCTTCCTTCCAGTTGTTCTGGCGTCAGTTCCGTTATATGCTTCGAATAACTACGCTTCTCTATCTCAAAAGCCCCGTACTTACGCATGTAGTCCAGCTCGGTCAGGCCTTCCTTTTTGGCGGCTTCGGGCAGTCCTTTGGTGCGCTCAAAGATGTACTGGTAATACTCGTCAATGGTAATCTTCTCTCCTTTGCGGTAAGGCGACAGAAAGTGCTCGCGTACCCCCAGGCTGCCATCAGGGTCAATCCGCCAGCTCAGCTCAATCCAGAATTCGTCTTCCTCCCACACTTCGCCAGGGTTCACTTCGTAGGTGAACTCCACATTTTTCCCTGCTCGCCGTGCGGCTTCACGCAGTACCGGCTGCCGGAAAGCGATCCACATACCCGAGTGGGTAGCGTAGCTGTTCAGGTCGTGCCGTTCGGCCGAATGGCCCATAGGCAGCACATAATCCGCAAAGAAGGCCGTCTCATTCCAGGTTGGCGTCAGCGCGATGTGCATGTTCACCATGTTCTTGTCCATCAGCGCTTCCATCCAGCTGAAGCCGTCGGGGTAGGTCCACACGGGATTGAACACCCTGGTGAAGTACACATCCATCTTGCCCCTTCCTTCCTTCAGAAAATGCGGCAGCAAGAAGCTCATCTCAAAAAACGAGAGCGGATATTCGTTGGGAAAATGCAGCTCATTCCAGAATTTTTGCCCCGGAGGAGTTGAGAAAAACTGCGGTGAAAATTTATTCCACTTGTTGGGCGAAGTCCCTCCTTTCGTGCCCACACTACCCGTCAGCACCGTCAGAAAATGCAAGGCCCGCGATACACACCAACCTCCCAGATTGCCACTGGCCGCACTCCGCCAGTTATGGGAAGCAAATTGCGACCCAGCTTCACCAATCGCTCGCGCCACTTCTTCTACTCTGGCAGCCGGCACACCGCTTTCCTTTTCCGCAAAAGCGGGCGTATACTCGGCATATTCTTCCTGCATCTTCTCGATGTAGGTCTCAAAAACCACAGGCGATTCCGGGTGGCGAGCTTGTAGATATGCCTGCCAGTTGGTCCAGTTCTCCAGGAAGGGCCGATTGTACAAGCCCTCGTCCAGAATAATCTTGGCCATCGCCAACAGCACCGCCGCTTCCGACCCCGGATAGGTAGGCAGCCAGTAATCCGACATACTCGCTGTGTTCGACAAACGAGGATCCATCGTAGCCAGCTTGGCCCCTTTCATCTTGGCTTCAATAATACGCTGAGCGTGCGGATTAAAGTAGTGACCACTCTCCAAGTGCGCCGAAATCAGGAGGATAAACTTGGCATTGGCGTGGTCGGGCGAAGGACGGTCGTAGCCGTACCAGAGATTGTAACCAAAGCGAGCCCCCGACGAGCAGATGTTGGTATGGCTGTTGTGTCCATCTACCCCCCAGGCTTGCAGCACCCGATTGGCGTAGCCCTCGTGCCCGGGGCGCCCCACGTGGTAGGCCACCTCATTGTTGCGTTTTTCTTGCAGGGCTTTGCGTATCCGGCCCGCAATATCGTCCAGCACCTCGTCCCAGCTCACGCGTTCCCATTGGCCCTCGCCACGTTCGCCTACGCGTTTCAGGGGGTACAGGATGCGGTCGGGATCAGTAATCTGGTTAATGGTGGCTGGCCCTTTGGCACAGTTCCGCCCCCGACTACCAGGGTGGTAGGGGTTGCCCTCAAACTTGCGAATCTCGTGGCTGTCTTTGTCTACGTAGGCGGTCAGTCCACAAGCACTCTCGCAGTTAAAGCAGGTCGTCGGCACTATCGCATAGTTGCGCTTTACCCGTTTGGGGTGCTCGGTGGCTTCGTATTCCGTCCAGTCGTCCCACTGCTCCATGGGAGGAAATTGGGTGAGCTCTCCTTCCGGGGCGATACGTTCCAAATCCGGTTCCCGATTTTGTTGCAAATCAGGGATGAGGCCAAGTTTTTCGGCCATCCGCTCTATAAAACTGGGTTGCTTATTGGTCATGTTTCTTGTTTTTTTCTTGTTTTGGGCGCATCCCGCCTCAGGCGGGTCGCTCCCTTACGGGGTTCGCTTTGCTCCGCCCCACCCGCTACCGCGGGTGTGGCCCAGCCCTCCAGGCAGCTTGCGCGTTTTGGCAAGCTCCATCCTCCGGCTCCTTCCTCGCGAGGAAGGAGTGACGTATAGAGGAGGTTCGAAAACCAGCAAGCACGGTCTATCATTTGCGCCACTACTTGCTTCTCTATTCGTAGTACACGTAACTTGGGGATCTCTAAGTCCCTATACCCTGTACCTCGTACCCAGTACCCAAAATCTAACTCAACGAAATCCGCTGGGGTGCTTCCACCCAGATTTTTTCGGTAAAGTAAATCCCTACCAATACCATTACCCCAGAAAGGGCAATCATCAGTTGGCTGCCTCCCATGAGCAGTAGCACCAGCGGGATGATGTTCCCCAACAGCACTGCGCCCAGGTAAAAGGTCATTGCATAGCGGCCTCTGGTAATCATTTTTACGACTTCGTGGGCAGCTACCGTAGGGTGCGTCATGGTCAATTCTACTAACATTGTCAGTAGGTTTACCCCAATTCCTACGGCCATTACCGTGGCCAAAAAGTCGGTCCAGCCCAGGCTGTCATTCGTGAGTAAAGCCACCAGTGCCAAAGCAGCAGCACCCGCCATAAAACTGTGTACCAGCATGTGGATAGCCAGCGTAGGGCTTTGCCAGAAATCGCGGCCCTTGGCCTGCCCAAACAGGAAGGCCGTGTACACCGCTACCACCACAGCCACCGCAGCAGTCACCCAGGTTGCTATCTCATTCAGGCTTTCCCAGCCAAAAAACAGTCCGGCTAGCAGCAGCGTCAACAAACCGCCGTAGATGGTAATGGTGTAGCCGCCTTTCACCAACCAAGACCCCCAATGTGGCCGCAGCAATACGTACAAGAAGCGCTTGGGCTGATCAAGGTCCATCACCAGCAACAAACCAGTCAAAGACAAGAACACCAAGCCCAGGCCATAGGCCCACCACTGGGTAGCAGCTGTTGGAACGGCATCACGGAAGAAGGTGGCTAAAAAGAGGACCAACAGTACCCCTGCCGAAATGGCTTTGGTCCACACATACCCTGATACTTCCCAACCCCAAAGAATGCCTTTGTTGGGGGTATCGTATACCCGGCGGGCTTCTTTGCCCATCAATACATCAATGGATTTCTTGGGGCCATTTTTGGCCACTTCACCGGCGTTGGTGTACTGATTGTTGGCTTCCAGTACCGCCGCTATCACATCGCCATTGCTGAAGGCCAGTTTTTCGGCTTCTTTCGCAAAATGCCCTACCCCTTTCGTTTGAGAATTCCAAAGGTACTCCCCCGTATTGGCGGTGGCCGAAGGATTGAGTGAGGCTTCATCTGCATCAATGTAAAAGAGATTAGGCTGGGTACCTTTCTCTGGCTTGCGCACCTTCACCGCCTGACGGGCCAACAACTGGGCAATCTCCGAACCCGCGTCTTCCATATCACCAGAGATGATTGCGTGCTCGGGGCACACATTTACACAGGCAGGCTCCAAGCCTACATCTATGCGGTGGGCGCAGTAGTTGCACTTGGCGGCCGTACTTGTTTCCGGATCAATGTAGAGGGCATCATACGGACAAGCTTGCATGCAGGATTTACAGCCGATGCAGCGATCCTTGTCAAAATCTACAATACCGTCTTCCCGCACGAAGAGGGCCTCCGTGGGGCAAATTTCCACACAGGGAGCATCCGTACAGTGGTTGCAGCGCATCACCGAGAACAGGCGCCGGGAATCCGGGAATTCTCCCTTCTCGACTTGCTTTACCCAGGTACGATTGACGCCCACGGGCACATTGTGCTCCGATTTGCAGGCTGTTGTACAGGCATGACAACCAATACACTTCCGATTGTCTATGACAAAACCGTATTTCATAAATGTTTTTTTATTCTGTACTGGTATTTACCCGTTCACTTGGGTAGTTGGACAAACAAAATCAGTCACCTTCATTCCCGCTTCGCCGAAAGCTTCGAATTTGTCCTGTACATTGATGAGTTTTTTGAAGCCGCGCGCCCGCAGAATAGAGGCGGCTATGGTGGATCGATAGCCGCTGCGGCAGTGTAAGTAATAGGTTTGGGCGGGATTGATCTCTCCCATGTGGTTGTTCAGAAAATCCAGGGGAAAATGCTGCGCGCCTTCCAGATGCTCCCCCGACCATTCGCCGGGTTTGCGTACATCAAGGATGTGGATTTCTCCCGCTTGCTGTTGCTGGGCAAATTCCGCTCCGTTGATGCTTTCAATTTGGTCTACTTCGTTTCCAGCTTTTATCCAGGCAGCCATTCCACCTTCGAGATAGCCCAGGGTATTGTCATAACCTACCCGCGCCAGGCGCTTTACGGCTTCGGCTTCCTGCCCTGCTGGCGCTACCAGTAGAATCGGCTGCTGCAAATCGGCAATCAAGGCACCTACCCAAGGGGCAAAGCTGCCATCCAAGCCAATAAAAATTGAATTGGGGATAAAGCCCTGCACAAAATCTTCGCGGTTGCGGACATCCAGAATCAGAGCATCGGTGCTCTCCGCTACGGCTTCAAATTCTCGCGGACGCAAAGGATTGGCTCCTTTTTCCATCACCTCATCGATGCTTTCGTAACCTGTTTTGTTGAGTTTCGCATTTTTGGCAAAATACTGTGGCGGTGGCAACAGACCATCCGTTACTTCTTTGATAAACTCTTCCTTGGTCATATCTGCCCGCAGGGCGTAATTCGTAGCTTTTTGCTCGCCCAGCGTACTCCAGGTTTCTGAGCTCATGTTTTTACCACAAGCCGAACCTGCACCGTGCGCCGGATAGACAATGGTCTCATCAGGTAAGGGCATGATCTTGTTTCGCAGGCTATCGTACAGCCAGCCGGCTAGGTCTTCTTTGGTAAGACTCCCTTTCTTTTGTGCCAAATCGGGGCGGCCCACATCACCTATAAAAAGGGTATCGCCAGTGAAGATGGCATGTTCTTTTCCATTAGCGTCCAGCAAGAGGTAAGTCGTGCTTTCGGGCGTATGCCCGGGGGTATGTAAAACCCGGAAGGTGAGTGCTCCTAACTTGAATTCTTCGCCGTCGGAGGCAAGGTGTTTGTCATAAGCGGTATCGGCAGTTGGCCCGTATACAATTACTGCTCCTGTTTTCTTGGCTAGATCCAGATGTCCCGAGACAAAGTCGGCATGAAAGTGGGTTTCAAAAATGTATTTGATCTTAGCACCACTCTTTGTGGCCCGTTCCAGATAGGGCTGCGTTTCCCGCAAAGGGTCAATAATAGCAGCCTCCCCTTCACTTTCTATGTAATATGCCCCCTGGGCCAAACAACCCGTATAAATTTGCTCAATAATCATCTTTTCTCTATTTTCTTTTGACAGAATTGCTTGTTACCGGATAAAAGTATGAAAATGTGTTCATATATTAAAGCATTCAGGTGTTGCTTTTTTTCTTATCGTGATCCAAGTCACTTTTCAGGTCAAGTTTTTAGCGGTATTTTACACCTAATTAAGAACGACTCTAAACAAGGAGGGCGACCTTAATAGAAGGCAGTAAAAGTATCGTTCTGTTTGTTGTTTTATAAACTAACCGTCTCCTTAATCAGTCAAAAAAAGCTCCGATGGATGTTGAAATTCTTTCCCGAATACAATTTGCCTTCACGATTGCTTTCCACTACATCTACCCACCGCTGAGTATTGGCCTGGGTTTGATTATGGTAATCATGGAGGGGCAATATCTCCGCACTGGTGATAAAGTTTACGAGACGATGGCTCGTTTTTGGACGAAGATTTTCGCCCTCACTTTTGGTATTGGAGTTGCCACGGGCATCGTGATGGAGTTTGAGTTTGGCACCAACTGGGCCACCTACTCCCGCTACGTTGGTGATGTTTTTGGGAGTGCGCTGGCGGCTGAGGGTATTTTTGCTTTTGCGCTGGAAAGCGGCTTCCTGGGGGTACTGCTTTTTGGCTGGAATCGGGTGAGCTCCAAGGTTCACTTCATTGCTACCTTGGGGGTTTGGCTGGGTTCCATGTTTTCGGCGGTGTGGATTGTGGTGGCCAATAGTTGGCAACAAACCCCGGCGGGCTACCATATCGTAGGCGAAGGCATGGAAGCGCGGGCCGAGATCACCGATTTTTGGGCCATGGTCTTCAACCCGTCCAGCATGGATCGCCTTTCGCACGTTTGGATTGGGGCATTTCTGGCGGGCGCTTTCCTTGTTTTGAGTGTCCACGCTTATTATTTACTGAAAGGCCGCCATGTAGAATTGTCTAAAAAAGCTTTCAAGATTGCACTTGGTGTTGCCACCATCTTTTCCCTGGCACAGCTATTTACGGGGCACCGTTCTGCAGATGGAGTGGCCGTTAACCAACCCGCCAAGCTGGCCGCCCTAGAGGGGCACTTTGATACCCTAGCACCTGCCGACATGTACCTCTTTGGCTGGGTGGATAAAGAAAACCAACAGGTAACGGGCCTCAAGATTCCTGGTGGGCTCAGCTTCCTTACTCACTTCGACTTCGAAGCGCCCGTCACGGGGCTCAATGCCTTTGCAGAAGAAGATCGCCCCGGAGCGCTCAATGCTATTTTCCAGTTTTATCACCTGATGATCGCCATTGGTATGGCCTTGATTGGCCTCACGCTGTATGCCTCCTGGCAATGGTGGCGCGGCAAGCTTTTCGAGCATCGCTGGCTGCTCACCATCTTTGCCTGGGCGGTATTGCTACCCCAGGTGGCCAACCAGGTGGGCTGGTTTGCTGCCGAGATGGGGCGGCAACCCTGGGTGGTATACGGTCACTTGCGCACCTCGGATGCTCTGTCCAAAGTAGTGACGGCCAACCAGGTGCTCTTTTCCCTCATCATGTTTAGCATCGTCTATTTACTGCTTTTCGCCCTGTTCATTTATCTCCTCAACAAGAAGATCAAGCACGGCCCCGATGACCAGGACCTCATAGACCAGCGGCCAAGACAAAAGGCTATGATTCCGGAATAGGCAGAGACGCGATGCATCAAAAGGCGCAGTGGAGACGCGATGCATCGCGTCTATACAAAAACAACAAAAAATAATTTTATACCATGGCAACATTTATAGGCTTTGATTATCCCACTCTATGGTTTTTGGTCGTAGGAGCAGTCTTTTCCGGCTATGCTATTCTTGATGGTTTTGATCTGGGTGCCGGTGCCTGGCATTTGTTTTTCCGTAAGGAACAAAGTCGTCGAATTGCCCTCAATGCTATTGGCCCGGTTTGGGATGGCAATGAAGTGTGGCTGGTAATTGGTGGTGGAGCCCTTTTCGCGGGTTTTCCGCACGTGTATGCTACCCTCTTTTCGGCCATGTACATTCCGTTTATGCTTTTCCTCCTGTTTCTGATCCTCCGGGCCATAAGTATTGAATTCAGGAGCAAGGAGCCCATGCTGTGGTGGCGCAAAACCTGGGATATTATCTACAGTGTCGCCAGTATTACGCTGGCCGTAGCGCTGGGAGTGGTGCTGGGCAATGTACTCCAAGGGATGCCCATTGGGGCCGATAAGGAATACACGGGCAGCTCCCTGGCCTTTCTCAACCCTTATGCTATTTTGGTGGGACTCACTACACTGGCCCTCTTCATGATGCACGGTGCCATCTACCTCCTCATGAAAACGGAGGGTAGGCTGTACGCCAAGCTGACCATTCTGCTCAAGCGGGGCATCATTGCTTTTATTGTTTTGTTTAGCATTACCAGCCTGTATACCTTGATCTACATCCCGCATTTATCTGATGATTTCCGGAGCAACCCGGCGCTATTTGTTGTGCCGCTGTTGGCCTTCCTCAGCATTGCTAATATCCCCAGGTTAGCGAGCAAGTACAAATTTCGGCAAGCTTTCTTTTTTTCGGCACTAAGCATCGCCTTCTTGCTCATTCTGGTTGCTATAGAAGTATTTCCTACCATCCTTTTATCGACCACCGACCCCGCTTATAGCCTGGATATCTACAATGCGGCTTCTTCGGAAAAATCACTGGGCATTATGCTGCTTTTTGCGGCTATCGGGATACCGCTGGTGAGTGGGTACACTTTCTTCGTTTACAAAACTTTCGCGGGGAAGGTGGAGCTGGATGAGACGAGTTATTGATTATGGAGAGGTTTAGCAAGTTGAAAGCGGCAGGTTCTAAGTGCTTGGTTTTTACATTTTCACGCCGGGCGGTCAGTGTTCGTTCCTCACGGTAGTGCCGACTGCGTAGGCGGTAGCCGCCCCGAGGCTTCGGGATGAGCTTTAGTGATCACCACCTTCGGATGCTTCAAGTAATTTTTTCTCCTTAAATATCGAATCCAGTTTAAATTCTATTTCTTCCCTGACTTTATTGAATATCTCTTCATTTATTTCTTTCTCGGAATGAACACTCAATTTTATCCCACTCAGGGCGAAGTATCCTCCTGTCAACAACAAGAGGACGGTGAGCATCAGTAGCATTTTATTGCGCTTTTTGTTATTGGCTTCTAATCTCATTTGTAAAAGATAATCGATTTTTCCTAATTCTTCTTTCTTACTCTCCTGAAACAATTTTGGACCACCTTCCCCAAATAAATCGTTGACGCCGTGCACTCAAAATCCAATGCCTGAGGAAGATCCCCAAACAAGGGAGCACCGCCCCCCAAGAGTACGGGGATAGTAGTAATGATCATTTCATCAATTAGATCTTCTTGCAGGAAGCTTTGGATCGTCGCTCCTCCATCAATATACAGGTTATGAAAACCCTCCTTGTGAATGTGTGCTAAAATTTCGGTGAGCGTACCTTTCACCAGGAATACCTTGTCTTTATATTCCGCGGGAATTTCCGTCAGGGTGCGGCTCAGGACAAATACCGGCTTTTTGTAAGGCCAATCAATGGGAAAGCTGCACACCGTTTCGAAGGTAGTTCGCCCCATCACCAGGGCGTCAATTTGGGCCATAAATGCGCCGTAACCCATGTCGATCTGGTCGGGATTAGGGATGGCTTGCAGCCAGTCGATGCCGCCATTTTTATCGGCGATGTAGCCGTCGAGGCTGGTGGCGATGAAGACTTTGTTTTTGTTGGTCATGCCTATTGGTTGTGTAGGTTGGTAGCTATATTTATTCTACTAAAGCTTTTTTCACTAAAGAATCTAAAGTATTACTAAATCCGCCTATTTGTGCCGCATATTTTCGATAGTCGATTATTTCATCCGAATACTTATCCAGGCTTTCAATAATAATATACTCTCCATCTAACATTCTTCCATATTTGAATTCATAATCATCTTTCAATTCTTTATAGCGAGGTAACGAAGCAACAAGATCATGATACCTGCTCTTTGAAATTTCTCCCGAGGTATCTTTAACCATGATAAATCTGCCTTTAACCCGTTCTCCATTAATGTCTAGTTCATACTCTCCATCGTCTTCCCCCGTCACGGGGTTTTGATAAGAAAGAAGGCAAACTTTATAGAATAATTTTACTCGACCATCTGTCTCTACTATTGTTAAAACACTTTTAAACGGGATAAAGGAAGTTTCGACAAGTATCCTCAAAAGTCTGCAATTTTCATTTTCATTCGCTATTTGTTTTACTGGCTTTAAGCCCAATGAATCATAAACAAGCTTTTCACCGGTTTCTAAGTACGCTTTTTGAAATAATTTTTGTTCTAATTCTTCAACAGCTAAGCTATCTCCAAGTATTAAATGCCTTAAGATTTTGTATTCCGCATCCCAATAGTATTCATTCCCAAAATCTTCTTTTTTCTCCACATATTCTTTTATCGTTTGAAACTGTTTGCTCTGCTCAAAGTCGTCCTCTATTTTATTTCCGTCATCGTGCTTACTCTCCGAGCAAGAGAAATTGAAAACGACCAAAAGGGAAACAATCATTACTAATCTAGTCATTTAATTTAGATTGAATTATGGTTAGCTTTAATACCCCCCTATTCCCAAAAAGCACTCAGCCCTCTCAACCCCGTGTACTCTACCTTTTCGCATTGGCTGACGTTTTACATCTGCCTTTTCATACCTCAAAACTATCAATTTCGATTTGGCTTTCCTCCATTAAGTAGACCTTCTTAAGCAATTCAACTGCTATCTGTTGTAATTTTTCTTCCTCCTCATGAAGATCAATTTGATAGGTTGGCACTCCGTCAATCTCATGGAAAAGCCAATCGCTCCCCTCTGCTATTTCTTTGAATCGCTCAAGTAATTCCATACTTGCTTCATCATCATAATTGAATACTACGTGCAAACCATATCCTTGTTTACTATTGTTTTGTCCCTCTAAAAATTCTCTGGGTATAAGCTGAAAAAGAACTCTTTTTGAGGTGCTAATATTCACAATAAAATGACCTGGTTGATATTTAGCGTTACATAAAGCCAATTCTTCTTTAAGCCTTCGATAAAAAGGAACATCAAAGGATACCGGAGGCTCATAAATCTCACGATGGTGAATCCGGCTCATAATTTCTGTAACTCTATCATCATCAATCAGTTGATTCTGGTCAGCTCTTACTTCACTCTCCTCGATCACTTTTATTACCCGAAAATCTTTTGAAGCTATATTCAAGGTTTCTACCCTTAATCCTACTGATTTATCATAAAATATTAACTCACTTTCTAATCGTCCTTTGATACTTACTTCTTCCTCTTTTTCAACCAGGGGGATTTTTGCCATAAACTCGCTTACAGGAAATGAAACCCATACTTGCCAATTAAATATCGCTCTTGAAGTATCGTTTTTATGAAAGATTTGGATATAACCATCAAGTATTACATACGCTCCATCCAGCAAGTAACCACCATCATTTTCTACTACTCTTACCTTCCATTCTTGTTCTGAAAGTTCGCTTAATATACTTGGTATTGGGCTTTTCATCCCGTGAAAAACGGGGTGTTTTTTCCCACATACTTTGCAGTTGTATCTTTCCATGAAATTTTATCTAATTATGTATTTCGGTCAATGCATACCTTTCTTTTCGGTCCTACTTTACCACTGGCGTCAAATAGCGCGGCACTGTCACATCAGCAAAGTCGACTTCTGCATGCTATTTACTCCCTAAGAACAATCCTGGTAGTTGTCGAAATAAGACGAATTTCATTCGTCCAAAAACTGCTTTCAATAGCATACTTTCCGTTATACAAATCACCATAGGGGTTTGCATCATATACAACAAGCTCTTTTCCTGCTTCATCCATGACCCACTTTGCGCTTACGCGCTCACTGTTGAATCCAGGGAACGTTACGTCGTTCGGCACCCACCTGAATGATATTTGTTCTGTATTATCAAGTACTACTAAATCATAGTCGTATTCGGTAGCAGGTATCATTTCCGTCCCCTCAAAGTGAATGCTTTTTACCTGAAAGCGGTTAATCGCCTCATTCGCTTTTAGAAAATTATGGTCGTGTTGCAAAAACAACCACAAAAACAGCAGAACGCCTGTAAACGCGAGAAGTCCTAATAACTTGCCATAAAGAGGCACACTCCGAATTACCGGGATGACAAAAAGATACTTATCTACCTTGTTAACAAAAGAAAATCGCTGCTTTGCGGGGTCTTCTTTCTCTTTTAGCTTGTTCTCAACCAATAGCCTATCTGCATCATGATAAACCGATCTCGGCACGTTTATAATTGCTCCTGAAGTTACGAATGGATCGTAATCTTTCTCCCTCTCCAGTCGATATTCATACAGTGCTTCGTACTTAATATTTTCTCTTTCCATCATAGCGCACGCCTTCTCAAAATCTGCTTTGATACGCGTCTCGAATAGCTTGATGTAGGGCATGAGTACAATTCTAAGTCAGAAAATTAATTTCTTCTTGCAGGTGCTTTTCAAAAGGAATAACCTCTATCATACTAATGATTATTCCACCCATTTTACAAAAGTACAAAACAATGAACCCAACGGATATCAACTATTCTCAAATTTAATTCCCCCTATTAAATCTTTGAAATACTCAGGGCTCCAAATATCTAAAGCATCATCATTTGGGATAAACCTAACAACATCCTCTTTAATACTGCTAAAAGAAACTGATTCGATTTTGGCATCTAACAACTCAATAATCTGTTCATTAGAAATACTATTGCCTTGCCAGTCGCTGGTATCTTTTGCTCTCGTTAAGAAATGATTTACATCCAAAGGAATCCCTTTTTTAATATACCATTCTAAGTCATACCAATCCCTTCCTTTGACTCTATTTGACCACTTTCTAAATAGCAGGGCGTGCATTTTACCTGCAAATAGACTTGGTTTCGTAAAACATTTCACGTAAAAAGAAAATGGACGGAGCAATAACTTTTCTTCGGTTTTGAAACTTAACGGAGGCTGTCGATCAACTTCTATTTTTATCTTCAAAGTCTTGTTAGAACGTACCCCCGTTTCTTTGATGATGTCTTCGAGTACAATTTCTTGCCATATTGTTTCAGCTTTCAGAAAAGTAGAATCAATAGCTGTTTGTTTTGTTTTTTTCTTTTCCTTAATACTAACCGTCAGTCCCAATGACTTAAATTCATCTAGAATGGCTTTGAAATAGGGCTCAATTGAAAAATTCAGATCAGGTTTAATTAACGAAAAGTCCAAATCTTCTGAATATCTATCCAACCCATAAAAAATCCGGAGAGCGGTTCCTCCATAAAAAGCTACTTTCTCAAAAAAATCAGTTCTTGATAAGCCTGCTAAAGTAATTTCTTGCATTATTTCTCGTAATGCAGCTAATATTTCTTCTTCATTTTGAGGATTATATTCCTCTATCCACTCTTTTATCATAACTCTATCAGCGTTTTAACAAGCATTTTCAGACTACTTTTTTTAGGGGCATTTTCAATCCACAATTCCATAATTTCCGTATCTAATGTGCTTAATACTTCACTATCGATACGAAGATCTTCCATTAAAAATTCTTGCGTTTGTTTGATGCTCCTAAGATAAATTTTGGGGGTTAGCACAATTTTGTCACACAAAGCTTTTTCAGGTGAGGCAATTAACATTGTTTGCTTAGGGGAATATGCTATGTTTTTTATTCCATAAGAATAATAAGGAATCTTTAATTGCTGGTAACTAAATCGTCCAACAGGAGTTTTATATAATTTTGAAGTCTTTATGGTTACCGAACTTATTTCATAAGTTCTTTCTGGTATCATGCCCCAATAAGACAATGCGGACTCTAATGACACATAACTCGGTCCTCTAAGGTGATTCGCTATTAGAAAAGGTGCTGGTGTTAGTAAGTCCATTTCAGGTCCCGTTACATATAGCCCTCTTCTAATAGCAATAAGGGCTTTGCTTTTAATTAGCTCACTAATTTTATCATTTGGACGCTGATAATCACTTAGTAAGTCTAAGATCAAATGTCTAGATATAGGAGTTTCTGCATATTCCTTTATTACCTTTCTAAAATCCATACTGCAATTATTGAATCCGATAATCGGAGAATTTCCGATTAACTAATTCAAATATAGCAATTTTGTGTCAAAAATCAATCACATAATCGGAAATTATCCGATTATGTGATTGATTTTTGACAATTACCTCCTAGATGAGTCAGGAACCCTTTTTGTTGCAACCGTATTCGGGAAAGAAATGGGTTCCTTAAATTCATTTCCAATCTCCGTAATCAGAGAATTCACTTCTTCTTGCAGGTGCTTTTCAAAAGGAATAATTTCTATCATATTGACCCTTACTTACCCTCAAAGTTCTCTAGCGAAAGGCTTCGTTTAATATCATCAAATTTCAACCTATTACAACTCAAAGCTTAACGCCCGCATTCAAACCCTGAAAGGGTGATATTGTTACTCTCCCATAATCATCGCCTCAATCCTGCTATTATCCGCCCTATTCTGTACATGCTTGGACTCCTCTAGCAGCACCGTCTCCTTCAGCGACGAAAACAACTTCCCGGCACGCCGAAGCATTTTCTCTCCAGGAAACATGATGTCCTTTTTGGCAGCGATCAAAGTAATGGGCGTTTTTATATCCTTCGCTTCGGCCTTACTGATGACCGGTACTGGCGTAAAATCCATATCGAAATGGAGGAAAACTTTAGACAGGTACTTTATCGCAAATTCATCTCTATCCGTAAATACCTCCGATAGAAATTGCTCTACAAACTTTATCTTCTGGGTCTTCATATACCGCTTCATCGGAATGAAGATTTTAAACAAAGCCTTCAAAGGATTGCCATTTACGATGTAGGCAGGCGCGGCTAAGTACACTTCCTTGATTTTTTCTTCCTTGTTGATCAGGGTTTTCAAAATCACTAAACCACCAAAAGAAAAACCCACCAGCGTCACCTTATCTAATTCCAGTGATGCTATGATCTCATTCATCCACTTTCCGTAAGAATCATCTTTCATGCTTAGCCTTGTCTCCGCACTTTTGTTGGGCTGAGCAAGAACGTCTACCGCGAATACCTGAAATTTTGTCGCTAACTGGGGATAAGTTTCCAAACTAATCGGAGCACAACCGTTGGAGCCATGCACAATCATCAAAGGCGGGTTCAAAGGCGAACCAGTAACGATAATATTCGTCTTCCCGAAACTGGAATCAACCGTTTGATACTGATAATCAATATTCAATTCCCTGAGCTTCTCATCATAAAGTCGAAGGATTTCCTCTTTCCCTTGGGTTGTCTTAAAAAGTGACGGCATATTCTTTCTTTTTCTGCTCAACTTTTGATGATAAAATTAAGCATTATCTGCTAAGAGCATGTTTGGAGTGGATTACTTTTGAAAATCAATGATTTAGCGTTCTGGCTAAACTCAAAATCACGCGCTTGGCGGGTCAAGTAAGTGATTTGAGTGACGCCAGGTTGCTAAATGCTTGATTTTCGGTGTAAGCAAGCTCCAAACATGCTCTAAACTGCACTTTCGGCATTAGTCAGTTAGGGCAAATGCATCAAAAAGAGAAAAGCCTTAAAAACAGATCAATGGATGAAACAGACCACGAAGTAGACGCAAAAGGGTAACCAACAATTAGGAATCAATTGCCAACCTCCGTTAAAAAAGAAAAATGTATTTTTAGGCACAGCAATAATTTCGCGAATCTCTCTATATTAAATTACGATGATTACACGCTACTCCAAACACCTACTGCTGCTGCTATTTAGCTGCTGTTTTTTCCTCCCTTCTTTCTCTCAGAATGTAAACTTCAATTCTCAGGCGGATGTAAATGCTTTTAGTAGTGCTACTACCACCATCAATGGAAATTTAACCATAGAAACAACACTCGGTTCTTCTGACCCTATTTCGGATTTGTCTAATCTTTTGAATTTGACTTCGGTTACGGGAGATTTAATCATAGCCAACAACGATGCCCTAACCAATCTGGATGAACTGGTGAACCTCTCTGCTATTGGGGGAGGTTTTCAAATATTCTCCAACGCTGCTTTAACCAATCTAGATGGACTAGTTAACATCTCTGCTATTGAGGGATATCTAGATATAAGAGACAACGATGCCTTAACCAATCTGGACGGACTCGCTAACCTCTCTTCTGTTGGGGAAAATTTTAAAATATACGGCAACGCTACCTTAACAAACCTGGACGGACTCGCTAACATCTCTTCTATTGGGGGGGATCTAGGCATATATGGCAACGATGTCTTAACCAATCTGGACGGACTAGCGAACCTCTCTGTTATTGGGGGATATTTAAGCATAGCCTACAACGATGCCTTAACCAACCTGGACGGACTTGCGAATCTCTCTGCTATTGGGGGATATTTAAGCATAACCTACAACGCTGCCATAACCAATCTGAATGGACTAGCTAACATCTCTTCTATTGTGGGATATTTAAGCATATTCGACAACGATGCCTTAACCAATCTGGACGGACTCGCTAACATCTCTGCTATTGGAGGAGGTTTTCAAATAACCCTCAACGATGCCTTAACCAATCTGGATGGACTCGCTAACCTCTCTGTTATTGGGGGATATTTAAGCATAGCCTACAACGATGCTTTAACCAATCTGGATGGACTCGCTAGCATCTCTGCTATTGGGGGGAATATAGACATAACCAACAACGATGCCTTAACCAATCTGGATGGATTCGCTAACATCTCTGCTATTGGGGGGAATATAGACATAATCAACAACGATGCCTTAACCAATCTGGATGGATTCGCTAACATCTCTGCTATTGGGGGGAATATAGACATAACCAACAACGATGCCTTAACCAATCTGGATGGATTCGCTAACATCTCTGCTATTGGGGGAGATTTAGGGATATTTTCTAACGATGCCTTAACCAACTGCTGTGCCATACAAATGCTACTCTCTACTCCAAATGCAATCGGAGGAACTATTAATATTACAAATAACCCATCAGAATGCAGCTCCGCCGAGGAGATAATAGCAGCGAGCTGCACTACTATTGAGGTAGCGATAAACGTTCCTTGTATAGGAGCAAATAACGGCTCCATTCAAGTGCAAATTACGGGAGGTGCAGCTCCTTTTACCTACAATTGGGAAGAAACAGAAGATGGCCAAACAGGAAACGGGATAAGTAACGCCCCCAATTTCATCATCGAAAACCTTGGTGCAAGCACTTATAGCCTTACCGTCACCGATGCGGCAGGAACGGAATTCATTCAAGAGAACATTCTTTTGACCCCCATACCCGGTTCTATCTTTGAAATCATTGAACTCACCACGACGAATAGCTCTAATGGTACTAGCAACGGCGCCATTTATTTGAGCGTCGCGGGCGGAATGCCTCCTTATGGCCTGACTTGGTCGGGGTCTGGTAATGGTACGCAAACAGATCTTGTGGAACTCCCATTTACCATCCCTACGCTTTACACAGGGGAGTATGAAATAACGGTATCGGATGCTATTGGTAATCAGCAAACAATCAGCATTACTTTATTAGATGAAACCGTGCCTGTTTTCCCCTGCACCCAACCGCTTGATATCGTCATCCTCAATGACGTATCGGGCTCTGTGGATGCGGTAGAATACGAGGAATCCAAGCAGTTCTTTGTAGATTTTCTCAATGCGGCCAATATCGGTACGGCTCCTGATGAAAGCCGTGCCGCTATTATCGAGTGGTCCGGTACAAACCAACAGTCTATCCAAGTTCCAATGACTAGTGAAGTCTCTGTATTACAGAACTATATTAATTTTGATCGTTCATTTGATAGTGGTACAAATCCTCTTGCCGCGCTTGGTTTTGGAGAAAATTACCTGGCCAGTGTTGCACGTCCAGATGCAGAGCGGGTTTTGATATTATCTACCGATGGAAGCGGAGGGCAAATAAGTCCCTCTTTAGTGGCCTTGGCTGACCAATACAAAGCTGCTGGCTATCATATTATCACCATTGCTTTTGATGATGCTTTTGCCAGCAACTATACCCGCGACCTTCTTCGCCAAGTCGCATCTATTGATTTGCTAGCACCAGGCGCACCAGCTTACTCCCTGTTAGATCAGAACCTCGCGGAAAACATTGTCAATCTCTACTTGTGTCCAATTGATCCAGGTAGCTCGGCTACGGTATACTTCGACCGGGATGGTGCCATTGACATCGTCGCTATCGAAGCCAATGGGGGCTGCCCTACGCCCGATAATATAACCGTGACGTTCACCATCGAAGCTTTGCAGGAATTGTCCATCCCGCCGGGTACGCCCCTTACTTTTTATTACAATAACCCTGCGCTGTTTGGCGCGACCCCCATTTTGAGCTGGATCGTTCCTTGCGCTATTCCTGCTGGCACCAGCGAAACCTATTCCGTTACCCTGCCCGTAACGGGTGCTGCGAATATTTTTGCGATCCTAAATGACGATAATAGTCAGGGGCCTCCGATCAGCTTTCCAATTACCGATCTGGACGAACTCGCCTGGTCTAACAATAGCAGTAACGCCCCTATCTGCACGGAGCCCTTGCCTACGCTACAGGCCCTAAAATACACGCTTACCCCCACACCTATTTGTAACAACACGGTTATTTACACGGTGGATGTATGCAACATCACCGATCTCGATGCCACGGGAGTTATCGTTACGGATGATGCACCAGACGGTTTTGTGCTGCTCCATACCGTGGTAAACAACAATGGCTGCGCTACGGACAACAACAGTGCTTTTGACATTCCTGGCGGCTGTTGCGTATCGATTACCTACACTTACGATGCCACCAATGCTGTCAATGGAAACTACAACAATCAGGACGTAAACCTATCCGGTGCGATCAACCAGGTATTCCTCGATTTTGATGGTGCCACAACGGCACAGGAGGATGTACTCATTGATGGTACCATTGACTGTCCATCTACCGTAATCACCTTCACCAAAGAAGTGAATGTCACCGATATTTGCGAAGATGCTTTTGTCGTCTATACCTTCACCATTGATAATCAATTGAATGTCCCACTTCAGGGGCTGTACCTGAGCGATATTTTGCCTGACCCGGTAGAATGGGTGTTTCAACCCTACAATCTTAGTGGCCTGAGTATCAGTAACTCCACGTTTGCAGAAGGCAATGCAACTTTCATTATTGATGAAGTAGATGCCAACACGGTAGCCCGTTTTTCAATGGACGCTGCCTTAGGCGACTGGGTAGCCGATGGTGTACTGAACAATGTAGCAACTTTAGACAATGTACCCGATTTAGAAAACGGAGGTATACAGACTTTAACCTCCAATACGGTAACGACCAACATTTCGGCAGCACCGGAAATTGAAGTAAGTCAAACCTTCAACTGTAGTGATAACACCGTAAATTTATCCGCAGTATTGAATGGCCAAACGAGTACAGCCTGGTCTTGGGTTGGAACGGGTGACGGCACCTTTGATGATAACACAACAGCTTCTACCATTTACACCCTGGGAGATGAAGACATCAACAATGGCGGGACCGTTTTATCCGTCGCAGGAAATTCTACTTGTGGTGAAACAAACCAAACCGTACAAGTGATACTGGACACTACAGCGGTGGTTCCGGTCACCCTGGAAACCTGCCAGGGGCAGCCGATTGATTATGCCGGAACGACTTTGGCAGCAGGAGATATACAAGAATTCACTTTCCTTAATAGCATCGGTTGCGACTCCATCGTCTCTGTAACCGTCATTGCATTGCCAACAAGTACCGAAGCTTTAACGCTCGAAACTTGCCAGGGGCAGACCATTGAATATGCAGGCGTGACTTTGGGTGTGGGTGATCTACAGGATTTTACTTTTACCAATAGCAGCGGGTGCGACTCCATCGTATCCGTAACCGTAATCGAATTACCAACAAGTACCGAAGCTTTAACGCTCGAAACTTGCCAGGGACAGACCATTGAATATGCAGGCGTGACTTTGGGTGTGGGCGATATCCAAGACTTTACTTTTACCAATAGTCTCGGGTGCGACTCCATCGTCTCCGTTAGCGTAATTGGCAGCTTGTCGTCTACGGAGGAATTGTTCTTAAATACCTGTGAGGGAAAAACAGTGGCGTACAACGGTGTGGCCTTATCTGCCGGAGATACCCGGGAATTCATCTTCCAACAAAGTAATGGCTGCGATTCCATCGTATCCGTAACGGTAACCGGGTGGCCAAGTACCAGGGAAGAATTAGTTTTTGAAACTTGCCCAGGGCAGACCATCGCCTACAACGGGATCAACCTCTCCATTGGGGAGCAACGAACTTTTACTTTTGCAAACAGCTATGGCTGTGACTCGCTCATCACCGTTGTGGTGAACAGTAAAGAGCTCACTGAAACAGCATTTGTCCCAAATATTTTCAGCCCCAACAATGATGGCATCAATGATTGCTTTGAGGTTTACACCAAAGCTGGTGTAGTTGCCCAAAATTATAAAATGCAGATCTTTGACCGCTGGGGAGGTCTCGTCTTTAGTTCTACCGATCCCAACATCTGCTGGGATGGCGATGTGAGAGGCAAGCCCGCCGCTATGGGCGTTTATGTTTGGATGTTAGAAATGGAAACACAAGCTTGCGCAGAACTGGAAGTACTAAAAGGGGATGTTACTTTGATGCGGTGATAAGGGAGGTAGGAGCATAGGAGCGAAGGCAAGAAAAGAAGCCCGCAGAGCCGAGAAAATAGCGGCATCATTTTTTCACACCACGGGTGCTAATGCATAATTTCATCGACTATACTATCATCTACATCTTCCCAAGAACCACTTAGGAATTCCAACAGTGCATGTTTATCATCTTTGGGATGCTTGAATGACCTATTTACATTTTCAGAAAGTCGAGCCAACAACTCAAGCTTGGCCTCCAAGTCAAGAAGGTCAAACATCCTTATATACTTATTCAATACTATTTCACTCATTTCTCATGCTTTATTTCCCAAGCTCCTACTGAAAACAAAGATATAACTCATTAGGTTTCATGTCAATATCCCTATGTACTTACTAGTCTAGAGGACCATCAACTCGCTGTAACTCCCCCCTACCCCACAATCCCCAAAGGCACCGTCTCCTTCCAGTTACCACGCGTGAAATCCGGGAACGCCTGCGGCATGCCATCTTGCGCTACCGATAGCTCGCTCAGTGGCGCCACCGCACTCCAGAAACAGCCTTCGTAGACATTCTGGTCCAGCGGCAATCCTTTTTGCAGGCACTCTACGATGCGGTACATCATCATGCCGTCCATGCCGCCGTGGCCGCTGTCTTTGGTGGCTTGGTTGAGGCGCTTGTACAGCGGGTGATCGTATTTTTCGTACAGCATTTCCAACTGCTCGCCTTGTGCCCAGCGGTGGTGGTTGTCGGTCAGGCCTTCCACACCACCCTCCAGGGCTACCCTCGTAGGGAATCCGGCCAAGGTGCCTTTCGTTCCCTGAATCAGGTTGTGGCGCGAGTAGGGCCGCGGACTCGTTTCATCCCACTGCACCATCACGGTGCGGCCCAGCTCGGTCTTGATGATAGTGGTATTCAGGTCGCCGCCCTGGTAGTTCAGCTGGTTCCACTTGTGGTCAGCCGGGTAGTTTTTGGCGGCGTAAGCCTGCCTGCCCAAGGCCGGCGTCGAGAAGGACACCAGCCGCTTGAAGTTGTCTTCCTGCCGCGCCAGGTTCATGTACTGCGCCACTGGCCCCAGCCCGTGCGTGGGGTACAGGTTGCCGTTGCGCTTGGCGTAGTGCAGTGTCCGCCACGAGCCGGTGCCGCGTTCCTGCTCCTCCATCTGCCAGCGTAGTTCGTGGATGTAGGCCGCTTCCGCGTGCAATAACTCTCCCACTACGCCTTGGCGACACATATTCAGAAACATCAGCTCATCCCGACTGTAGTTCACGTTTTCCATCATCATGCAGTGCTTGCGCGTGCGTTCCGAGGTATCCACTATCGCCCACATCTCCTCCAAGGTAACTGCTATGGGCACCTCCACAAACGCATGCGCACCCTGGTTCATGGCCGCTATAGCCATTGGGGCGTGGTTGTTCCAATTCGTGGCAATAAACACCACATCGGGCTTCACTTCTTCCAGCATCACTCGCCAGCGTTCTTCGTCGCCGTGGTAACCGGCCACCGCTTTATGACGCTCACCAGCACCGATCTCATTGGCCACCTTCTGCCATTTCTGCACATTGTCTTCGTATAAATCACTGATGGCCACCACTTCCGTCCCTTCCAGTGAAGCAAAAAACTGAAGATGATCTCCACCACGAGCCCCCACCCCAATAAACGCCGCCCTGATCATCGGCAAAGGTTCCGCCGCATAGCCGCCCATGTATTGAGCTTCCGTAAGGCGTTCTGTTATCCTTCCCGTACTCCCCTCCAATTGGGTACCAGCCGCTATCGCCGCCGTAGAAAGGGCTATTTTTTCTAAAAATTTTCTTCTTTGCATGATGTTTGATTTTATGTTCGTTTCACTCACGGAGGTGTTCGTCCCGATTCTCGTGACTCACGGGGGTGCTCTCCCGACTAAAGGTCGGGATCGCGGGGGTATTCGTCCCGATTCTCGTGACTCATGGAGGTGCTCGTTCCTCGCGGTTATGCTCGCTGCGCTCGCGGCTTTTTTATCTATAGATAAGACCTCCCCTTTCCTCGACGGTTGGCTTAGCTAGTGGGTAAACCCCTAAGTCCTTGACGACCCAAGACTTGTCCTTTCACGCTGTGCTTTCAGAAGAAACCCGCAGCCAAAATTACGGCATCTCAACCGACTAGACTTCACTATTTTGTAGAGAATGTTGCTAATACCAACCTACAAAAAACCGCGAGCGCAGCGAGCACTTCCCGTGAGCGTTAGCGAACACAACCGTGATCCCGACCTTTCGTCGGGAGAACACTCTTCTACCCTTTCACCACCAGCTTACGCTCCTCCCCCTGCGCGGTCTTTGCCACCAGCAGATAAACACCAGCCGGTAAATTTTCAAGGTTTAAGATAAGCGTTTGTCCCGAAATCACCTGCTCAAAAGTAGTCGGCAGCATCGCCACCTTTCCATCCAGTTGATACAAGGCTACTTCTACCATCGCGGCATTCTGCGCCAACCAACGAACCTGCGCCTCTCGTTTTACCGGATTAGGATACAACTCAAACAAGGTTGTTGCGCCGCCAGTCAGGCGAAAAGTACGCAAGGCAGAAAGGCTTTCACTACCATCCACATCTATCTGCCGCAAACGGTAGTAATAGGATGGCCCCGGTACCACCGTTTTGTCTTCATACTGGTAAGTTTTCGGCGCATCACTATTGCCCGTTCCAGGCACCCAGCCTACGGCCACGAAGCCTGTATTGAGCTCACTGGATCGTTCTACCCTGAAGCCCGCATTGTTGCTTTCCTCACTCACCGTCCACTCCAGCAAAGCTGACTTTTGCTGTTCTTTTACAGTAAAGTTTTGCCATACTACGGGCAGAATAATCGTTTGGCAAACACCCACGCTCACATTATCCAGGTACCAACCATCGTTGCCATTGCAGCCATCGGTACCCAGTCGCCAACGCAGGCGTAGATCATCTCCGGGCAAGGTACCCAAGGCTATTTGCGAAGTTCCCCAACTGCCAAATACCGAGCCTCCATCCGTCCCTGTAAAGGCCGCTTTTCCTGCCAAAGGGTTGTCATTTCCAGCACTAGCCGAGCGTAGATTGGCATTGTAGGCGTTAAAAACAAAAGCGCCACTGGTCACATCCTGCCAACTGCCACCATTGATCTGGTACTGCACTATACCGCCATCCCAGGTGCTCTCCGTGGCCACGTAATGATCAAAAGTAAGGTAGAGCGTGGTCGTATAATTGGCCGGTACACTGATCAGCGGACTCTCCAGGTCAATGGTGCCGTTTTCGAGATCAGCACCACAATCCCCATTTACCGGATCAGCTCCAAACAGTCCTTGCCCAGTACGACCGTCGGGTAAGGTGTTGTTGATTTCCCAATTTCGGCTATCCCAGCTACCCGGATTCGTTGGATTCTCCGTAGCCGTCCAATCCGCAAAACCACTTTCAAAATCATCGAAGAAAAGCTGCTGAAAATTATCCATCGGACAGAGCGCAGGAGTTGTAGGATCGAGCAGGGGCACAAAGCCACAATCTGGTTCCGCACGCATGGCCACCGCGGCAATGGCATTGGTCACCGCCGCACAATCGCCCGCAGTAATCATCTCGCCCGACAGCCCTGGATTGGTCGCACTAAAACCCAGTGCAGGCAAGTTATCTCCCAGCAAATCGGCACAAGCAGCTTCCAAAGCATCCGCCAATACCGCAAAATCACTGGTCCGCGTCAGGTACACCGACTGGGCCTGCCAAAAAATATGCGCAGCCTTGGTAAAACCGATGGGTGCCACGGTGACGCTGTTGTAACTGCCACCATCCACCAGCAAAGCATAGGCATGGTTGGGGATACCGGAGTTGGTGTGTACCCCTCCTCCATCGCCACTAGAGCACCAGTAGTTAGCGGCGTCAACCGAATTAGGATCGCCATTACAGCTCGGCAGCCACATATCGCGCAGGGCACTGCCCCGGCCTTCTCCCATTTGCCAGCGAAGGCCACTAACACAACTGGTACGCAGTGTCTCTTCGCCGGCGTCAACGTCATAGTTGTTGAGCAAATCAATGGTTTCTCCCCAAATATCCGAGAAGGCTTCGTTCATGGCTCCTGGTTGCCAGGCGTAGACCAGGTTGCTGGTATATTCAGTGTAGGCATGCGCCCATTCGTGCCCGACAATATCATCGTAGCCAAAGCCGGTACAAAAATTGGTACTTGTTCCGTTCCAAGTGGCATTAGGACAGTTGACATTGGTGGCATTCACCACCGTTTTCATGGTTGCCCCACTACCGTCGTAGGAGTCAAAGCCAAAAGCGTGGGAAAACAAATAGTAGGTCTGCTCACTCACATCTACCAGCGTATTGGCTTCGGTGCCAGAGGGCGGAGGATCACCTTCCGTCCAGATGGGGCTACCATTGGTATTTCCTGAATACAATTCCCGGTTCAGTGCGCTGCAATTGGCGGCAAACCGCTCTACGGGGTTGCCTAGCAGGGCGTCAATGTACACATAGTGCCGATCGCCCGTTTCGCTATTGCCGAGCAGTATTTCATAAGCCAGATGGCTTTCCCCTTTCACGCCTTGGGCCAAGCCCCTATAGAATACCATCAAGATGGGTGCTGCTAGCTGTTCGTAAGTGGTATGCTCCTCTTTTTGTAAAAACACCTTTGCCAGGTGGCTCGCCCACGGAGCGGAAAGAATCGCCTGTGCAGGTAAATTTCGGCAAGGAACCACCACCCCGGAAATGCTTTTCAGTTGCGTAAAGCGATTGAAATGAAAGCGGAGTTCCCCATCAAACACGGGCAGGCCTCGATGCTGTTGGCGAAAAGAGAGATGCGTATTCCCCCCCAGGTCCGTTTTCGAATATTCAAAAATCAGTTCATTGGTAGGATCTTCCAATCCCCATAAACCCTTGAATTGACGTAAAAAATCTGCGGCCTTTTCTTCGGCAGTCGTTCCTGCCAAAGGCAAAAGTCCAGCAGCAGGGAATTTCACAAAGCGTACCAAACCCGTTCCAGGATGGAAAGATAAAGTAGCGCCGTATTGGTTTTGTAAAACCTCCTGCAAGGCATCTTTACGCGTATTTTGGGCATATATCGTTTGCCGTAAGGAAAAGAATAACAGAGGTAAAAAGAAAAGAATGGTTGTCGTTTTTTTCATGTCTCAAATAGTTGCTAAACCCAAGGGGGAATTATTAAAAGAAAGGTCTTAACTGGACTTTCAGCAAAAGTTCAGATTAAAGCTACGAAAAGCGTCTTAGTAGTTTGACGGAAATAAATCTATTTTCTTTTTCTGAAGATTTACCTTTTTGCGCACGTCTAGTCCAAGTATTCCAAGTCTTAGTAAATTGACGGAAATAACTGCTTCCATTTTTTCTAAGGATTCGCTAAAATTGTCACGCAAGCTCCTTTTAGTCGCTTGCTTAGAAAATTTTAGCGAA
This sequence comes from Lewinella sp. LCG006, assembly GCF_040784935.1. Taxonomy (GTDB): domain Bacteria; phylum Bacteroidota; class Bacteroidia; order Chitinophagales; family Saprospiraceae; genus Lewinella. The sequence continues at coordinate 1,432,550 of NZ_CP160680.1, forward strand.
TCAAAAATGGAAGCAGTTATTTTTATCCCGTCACTTAGCACAAAAAGCGAAATCAAAAGAAAATAAATTTATTTTTTCCCCGTCCCTTAAGAATATCATAAGTACCGCCAAGAACGCGTTAACTAGCGGACAATTCAATTCCTCTCCACCAATGGACAAGACCTTTTATTTTACAAGCCTGAACCAGCGTCTTCGCGCCCAGAACAGAGCCATTCCGACCCTGTTGATCGACCTGGATCGACTCGACCACAATATTGCACTTGTCCAGCAACAGCTTAAGGAGGGAGCCGATCTACGGCTGGTGGTCAAATCGCTGCCTTCGCCCGATTTACTGCATTATGTGATGGAGCGGACAGGCTGCCAAAAGTTGATGGTTTTTCACCAGCCCTTCCTGAGTGATTTGGCTCAGCACCTGAAGGACAACGTGGATATCCTCTTGGGAAAACCCATGCCCGTGCGCACGGTGCGTTACTTTTACCAACATTTTGCTAAAAATCCTGACACCCACTTTGATCCTTATCGGCAAGTGCAATGGCTCGCCGACACGCCCAAGCGTTTGCAGGAATACGCATTGCTGGCCGCTGAAACGGGAAAAAAACTACGCATCAATCTGGAAATTGACACCGGGTTACACCGGGGCGGATTTGCCACGCCTTCTGGCCTCAGAGCGGCCCTCCAAATCATCAATCAGCAGCAACATTCGTTGGTACTGAGTGGGCTGATGGGCTACGATCCGCAAGTCGTCAAACTACCTCGTTGGCTAAGCTCTCCCGCGAAAGCGCTAGCGAAAGCCAACCAAATTTACCGGGAATTTATTCAGATCATCAGGGAAGAATTCCCCGCGCTGTGGCGAGAAGACCTGACCTTCAACGGTGCAGGGAGCCCCACCTTTGGTTTGCACCAAAACAGCGATTCTCCCTTGAATGATGTGGCGATAGGTTCTGCTTTCGTTAAACCAACTACTTTTGACATCCCAACATTGGCCGATTTCCAGCCTGCTTGCTGGATCGCTACGCCCGTACTGAAAAAAATGCGAGGAACCAAGCTGCCGGGCATCGGACAACTCCCCCACTGGATGAGTGCTGCGTTCCTGTTTCTGGGCGAATCCTACTTCATCTACGGCGGCTACTGGAAGGCCGATTATTGCTACCCTCCGGATCTGCGCATCAACCCCCTATTTGGTGCCTCGACCAATCAGAGTATGCTCAATGCCTCGGGGCAGCATACGTTGGAAGTGGATGACTTTGTGTTTCTGCGCCCCTGGCAAAGTGAGTTTGTCTTCCTCCAATTTGGCCGCATCCTGACGGTACGGAATGGAGAGGTGAGTGGGGAGTGGCGGTTGTTGCGGCAGTGAGTCATTAAAACACCAGCTCAATCAATTCAGCCCCAATCGTATGATCGCACTGGTACGATCAGCCTAAGAACCCATCAAAAACCGCAGCACCGCTTCTGAAAAATCAGCTTGTTTATAAGTATTGTTATGGTCTCCTTGCACGATCACCAACTGGCTATTGGGCAAATATTGTTGCAACTCCTCAGGAGAGCCGTTGTCCTGGTCCTCGTCGCCACAGATGATAAGGGTCTCCACCTGGATATTTCTGAGTTCTTCCGGCGAAGTGACCGGCTGGTAATCCTGAAGCAACCCCAGTACTTTGATGTCGGCGTTGATGGATCTCGCATAATTGACCGCACCTTCCGTCATGGGTGTCAGGGCAGCTCTCCCGCTAAAAGCATCCGCAAAGGCAATTCGCCTATCCCAATCAGGGTTAGTAAAATCAAACCCCATGCCGCCTATTACTGCTTTTGAAATCCGCGTTTCTTGCGTGAGTAATTTTGCTAAAACGATTGCACCTCGGGAATAACCAATGGCAATATATTTTTTCAAGCGAAGATGATCCGCCAAGGCGATGAGGTCCTTTATTTCTGCATTGTCTTTATAAGCTTCGCTCTCTTGTGGTCGGTCAGAAAGTCCGTTCCCCCTCAAGTCGGGTACAATAACCCGGTAACCAGCTGCTAGTAATTGCTCCTTCAAAACAGTTTTATTCCACGAGCTTCCGTTGGAAATAAATCCGTGGATCAGGATGACTGGTACTCCTTTCCCTTCGTCGGTAAATGCGATCTTGGTCTTATCAAACGACAAAAAGGAAGGCGCTGAGTTAGCTACTTTGGACGTATGGCACTGCATCAGTCCAAGTAAGAAAAACGTGTAGAGGATCAATTTACTTAAAGGCATGCTTTTTTGTTTTTAATGATTTTGAGTTCAACCCAACCGTATGATCGCACTGGTACGATCAGTAAAACTAGGAACGAGATTGGTCCCATCAGCTTTGTCCAGCACCCTATTTTTATTGTTTTTTCATTCGATTTGACAAATAGCCATTCTTTTGTAGGGCTTCCTCTCCTTCTACTTCATTTAATGCTCCATTCTTCAGCAAATAATTACGATCGGATATGTTCAATATATCTTGGTAGTAGTGATCAATCACCAATATGCCCTTTGTTTTCTTCAACTTCATCAGTAAGGCTTTTATCAAATCTTTGTAATTCGGATCAATCATTGAAAAGGGTTCATCTAGCATCATAAATGGATGATCCAGATGTGAAAGCAATACAATTTCCAGGTACTTTTTTTGACCTTCTGACAACTCACCATATTTCAACTTATCAAAACTGGAAATTCCTGGCGCATAAAACACTTTATCCAATGTCTCCTCATCTTTGTAGTACATTGGTATGATATTTCTAACGCTCATCTGGTTAGGTAAGAAACGATCCTGTGGTAAATAAGCGACTACTTTATCTCTGATGACTTTTTTTGCTGGCACTCTTCTGCCATCTATTTTAATCACTAATGAATCAGCTCCTAACACGCCGAACATCATCTTTAGCAATGTTGACTTGCCGCTCCCGTTTCTACCAAATAACCCTACTATCTCTCCAATTTCTATTTCTAAGGACAAATCTTTGAATAGTAATCTTCTTCCATAGGATTTTGACGCTTCTGCAATTTGCAATTTCATCTATAACAAATTGATAATCAATATATACACTCCTTCTCCAACTATCATTACAACTAAGTTAAAACTCCAAACGCTGGTGATCAACATTCTCTTGGAGTAGCCATAGTTATAATAAAAGTAATATTCTTCTTTCTTAAAATATTCATACCCTATGAAACCCACTAGTGTGCCGAGCGTTCCAAAAATAATAATCGACCAAAATAGGCCTGCATATAATGCTATCAAGAATGACAAAGCTAGATTGTAAACTGTTGAATCCAAGTAATATTTGTAGATGATATTCAAAATATGTGCTTGATTGCTTTCTTAATCATTATCCAGCTTCACTAATTCCTGCAACTCCTCATTCGAGTACTCTCCGATCCATTTCTCACCCGTGGAGACCGTCAGATTAGCGAGTTCTTTTTTGCCTTGCAAGAGCATATTGATCTTCTCCTCAAAAGTATGCTCGGTGATGAAACGATGCACCATCACGTTGCGCTTTTGGCCAATGCGGTAGGCACGATCGGTGGCCTGGGCTTCTACGGCAGGATTCCACCAGAGGTCGTAGTGAATGACGTTGCTGGCCGCGGTGAGGTTGAGGCCCGTACCGCCAGCTTTCAGTGATAGGATCATGATACGGGTAGCGCGATCATTTTGGAAGCGATCGACCATTTCGTCACGCCCTTGGCGGGAAACGCCCCCGTGGAGGAAAGGAATGGTTAAGCCAAATTCTGCTTCCAGCATGGTGACCAGCAGGTTGCCCATTTCCTGGTATTGCGTGAAGATGAGCGTCTTCTCTCCGCTCTGCTGAATTTCGTGAAGCAGGTTAAACAGCATCTGCATTTTGCCGGAATCCGCTGGCGACAAATCGCCTTTCTTTAAAAACTGTTGCGGATGGTTACATACCTGTTTGAGGGCGGTAATTAGTTTCAAAACCAGCCCCTTTCGCTCAATACCGTCCGTCTTTTTGATGGTTTCCATGGTAGTATCCACCACATTTTTGTAGAGGGCAGTCTGTACCGGACTGAGCTGACAAAACTGGTCTATCTCTACTTTTTCGGGCAAGTCTTTGATGATGGAGCGATCCGATTTCAGTCGCCTCAGAATGAAAGGTTCCGTGACTTTACGAAACTTTTCCAACTTCTCGCGATCGCGTTCAATTTCGATGGGTTTGGCGTATTCTTCCTTGAAGTTTTTCAGGCTATCCAGGTAGCCTTTGTTCGAGAAATCGAAAATACTCCAGTATTCGCTCAGGCGGTTTTCTACCGGCGTGCCGCTCATCGCAATCTTCACGGGTGCTGGTATTTTTTTGATGGCCTTGGTCTGGGACGTTCCCGGATTTTTGATGTTCTGCGCTTCGTCGATGACCAGGATCAGCCATTTTTTCTTTTGCAAAACGGCGGTTTCACTGCGCGCGACACCGTAAGTCGTGATGAGTACATCTGCCTGTTCCAGCGCGTCCATACTGCGATGGCTGCCGTGGTAAACATGGGTCACCAACGCGGGCGAAAAGCGGGCAATTTCCTTTTCCCAGTTGGTCAGCAGCGTGGTGGGTACGATGATCAGGGCCTTTTGTTTGTCCAATTCACCATCCTCTTTTAACCGCAACAAAACGGCGATCACTTGCAGGGTTTTCCCCAAGCCCATGTCATCCGCAATGAGGCTCCCAAAACCGATGCGGGTATTCTTGTACATCCATTTGTAACCACTGAGTTGGTAAGGGCGCAGCTGGGCCTGCAAGCCTTTGGGAAGGTCCACCTCGTCGCCTTTCAACAGGCGTTTCATCAGATGATGGGTTTTAGCATCCAGGGCCACTTTAGCGCCTTCGTAATCTTCCGCAAGGGCGATTTGCAACAGCTGTCTGCTGTCCAATACTGGAGGATTTTCCAGTTTATTGATCAAGGATTTGATCTCGTTTTCATCAAAAAAAACGTACTGGTCATTGAGCTTGACGATACCCGACAACTGCTTAACCAGTTTTTTAAATTCCGCTATCGTAATCTGCTGGTCGCCCAGGGCGATGCGCCACTGGAAAGACAACATTTCCTCTATGTTCAGCAAAGTACTTTTGGACACCACACCTGATTCCTCTTCCGAGCTAATCAGCATCGACATCTGAGGCCGAAACAGCTTGCGCAGCGCCTTGGGCAACAATACCTTGATGCCAAATAGGCGGATGGTAGGCAATACCTTAAAGAGCACCTCCACAAAAGCTTCTGCGTCAAAAAACAGGGCCTCTTTCCCGTGATTAGCAACCAGCCTATTGATCTGCGGAAAATAGTCGGCCAGCATGGCCAGGTCGCGCAGTACCTCCATCCGCAGACCCTGGTATTGCTTTTGGGCCAGCACTTTCGCCAATGGGATCGGCGCACTCAGGCGCTCCGTTTGCTTTTGTACGGCGATGTTCACCAAAAAGCCCTCCCCTTCTTCCTCATCAATCTGGATGACGGGCACAAAGTCTTTCTCTACCAGAAAAAACTTGTTCAGCCAAAGCTGGATAGCCACCGGGTACTCCCGGTCTTCGTAAGAGGAGAAAGCCAACACCGCCCCGTTGAAAAAAAGATGCCCCATTTCGTGTTCCGCAAAACGGCGCTCCAACCCGTGGCCTTCCTTCACCAGCGCACCGATGAAAAAAGCGAGCAGGGCCTGCGTATTATCGGCAGCGGTAGGTTCGAAAATCGCTTTTCCCTTACGGTAAAACAAAAGCTCCTGATCAACGATGGAACGCACCCCGGAGAGGAGACTTTGCACCACCGGATTGAGCAAAGCCGGCAGCCAGCGAATTTGGTAGTGCTCGGTGTCTGCGATCCGCAACAGCTGCGGCACGTAGGCCGATTGCTGCACCAGCTTGTGCGCAAATTGGTACAATAAAACGACACTCTTCAAGGCCGGAGAGCAATTGGGTAAGGCACTGACAGGCACCTGCCTCAGCCACGCTAACAGGGCCGACTGCTCATCAAACACCAGAATAGTTTCGCCCTGGTTATCGCCCATGGTGGCGGTCAGAAACTCACGCGCTTCGCCCAACAAAATCTCAATGTGCTCTACCCTGTCCATCAAGACAATGGCTTCATCGGTAGCTTCCGCCAAGGTACTGCTGGTGTTTTTCGCCACCGCGGTATAAGCCATTTTCAGCAGCTCCTTGAAATCCCCCCTCGGGTAAAAGACCGGATTTTCTGAAAGGATGGTGAGCAGATCTTCTTTGAGGTCCGGGATGCTCGAAAAGTCCAGCTGCTCGTACACTTCATCGTCCCATTCCGAAGGGTGGTAGTCCGTATTAAAAGGCTGTTCGAGCGCCGTAGTCGACAGGATGGCAATTTCCTGCTGCCCTTCGGCGGTATACCCCATTTGAGCAAGCTCCTGGAAGAGGTCAAAGTTATGCAGCTGAAAAACCAGGAAAGGATTCTTGTCGATTTCGTTGGCAATGAGGTACAGCACAGCAGCCATGTGCTTACAGGGCACAGCCCAGTCGGGGCAGGAGCAGCTCCCTTCCAGATCTTCCCAGGTGGCCGGAAAGAGGTCGATGTTTTTCTGATCGCAAAGCGTCTTCAATTCCGGCGGCAACACCCGATTGAGCAGCCGGGAAAGATGGAGCGGATTTTCTGTCACCAAGCCAACGAGTGCTTGTTTTTCTTTGGTAGTAAAAGCCGGAACGGTGTACGCCACCTTGTACGGACGCGGGCGCGAGCCCTGCACATTGGCCGTTATCTTGTTGCCTTTGATGACGATGTCCTGGGCCAGCCCTTTGTTGGCATAAGTGCGCCCACGCGGCAAGCGGTTGGAGTAATCGATATCGGCCAGCGCATTGAGCCATTGCTGGCCCCACCAGGTATTTCCGTAGGTTTTTCTCACTTTTCGCTAGATCGGGGTTTAGATCAATACCAACACCATCCCCACCAAAGCCGGAATGGTCTGCACGTAGAGAATCTGCTTGGCGGCCGTCATAGCTCCATAGATGCCCGCAATGGCAACACAAGCCAGAAAAAACAAGGCGACGTTCGACTGCCACAATTCATCCTTAATCAATAGAGACCAGATCAGCCCAGCAGCCAGGAAACCATTGTACAAACCCTGATTGGCAGCCATCACCTTGGTTTGCGGAAAGAGCTCTTTAGGAAACTGGCTAAAAACTTTGCGCCCCTTGGTCTCCCAGGCAAACATCTCGAAGTAAAGGATGTAGAGGTGAAACAAGGCAATGAGGGCGATGAGGATGGTGGAGGGTATGGACATAAGGTATATTGAACTTTAGTAAAACATCTCTAAGCTGTACTTTAGGCAAAAGCCCGTAAAACCCGCCTGCACAGCGGACAGGAGATGCGGGCTGCTTCGCGCCCTAGAGGTAAAGAGTAGAGGGATAGCAGACCAATAAGCATTAATTCCCAACTTCGATTAAAAAAGCCAATGTTGGAAAATTTTTAAGTCATTTCTACTAGCGTCGTTAAAGTCTCTCTACGCTATACTCAAAGAGGCGATTGCATCGCCACTCATCCCTTTACAATTTTAGGCATTTTGCCGAAAGTCCAGCCAAGTTAAAACATTCACTCGGTTTTTTCTCCAAAACCAACCAATTTATTGGTAACTTTGCCAGCTACCCATTGTTAAAGTTTCATGCAACCCGGTAAAAGTCCACTGCTACAGCAATCCATTGAGTACCTGAAGGGCGTAGGCCCTGCCCGGGGGGAGTTGCTGCGCAAAGAGTTGGCAATTCATACGCTGGGTGATCTGCTCTTTCAATTTCCTTTTCGCTACGTCGACAAAACGCAATTTCACCGCATCGGGGAGCTCATGCCTGATAGTGGTACCGTGCAGCTAAAGGGTATCTTGAGGCGACTCACCACGGTGGGTGAAGGCCGCAAGAGCCGGCTACAAGGGGTGCTCCGGGATGAAAGTGGCAAAATCGACCTCATCTGGTTCAAGGGCGTCCACTGGTTACAGAAAAACCTAGTGGTGGGTAAGGAGTATATCATCTACGGCAAAGTCACCGATTTTCGGGGCACCCTCAATATGTCGCACCCGGAGATGGAAGCCGCTGATGCGGGCAATGCCGAAGAGGCCGTCTCCTTTGCACCCGTCTATCCCAGTACCGAAAAGCTCAATACCAAGGGCGTAGACAGTAAGGTACGCAGCCGGATCATGCAGGCCTTGTTTGAAAAACTTAGTCCGGCGGATGTACCGGAGATTTTGCCAGATTATGTGGTCAAAAAACTGCGCTTGCTTTCTCGCTTTGAGGCCCTCAGAGCCATCCACTTCCCGACCAATGCCGAAGAGCTCAAAGCCGCACGTAACCGCCTGAAGTTTGAAGAACTTTTCCTCTTGCAGCTGCGGCTGATTCAGCTCAAAAAGCGAAGGAAAGGAGCCGTAAAAGGGTACGCCTTCACGACGATCGGCGATTATTTCAATACTTTTTACAAAGAAAAACTGCCCTTCGAGCTAACGGGAGCCCAAAAGCGTGTGCTCCGGGAAATTCGCCAGGACATGGGCCGCCCCATCCAGATGAACCGCCTCCTGCAAGGAGATGTGGGTAGTGGTAAAACCATGGTGGGATTGATGAGTATGCTCATGGCCATCGACAATGGTTACCAAGCCTGTATGCTAGCCCCAACGGAAATTCTGGCCCAACAGCACTATGACGGCATTCGGGAATACGTAGAAGGCCTGGGCCTCAAAATCGGCTACCTCACTGGCAGCATTCGTGGCAAAAAACGCAAAGTACTCCTGGAAGAACTCGCCGCCGGAGACATCCACATACTGGTCGGCACACACGCTATTTTAGAACCCCCGGTCATCTTCAAAAATCTGGGCCTCTCCATCACCGATGAGCAGCACCGTTTCGGCGTCAAGCAAAGGGCAAAACTTTGGAACAAGAACACGCCCTACCCGCCCCACGTGCTGGTGATGACGGCCACCCCCATCCCCCGTACCCTGGCCATGACCCTCTACGGCGACCTCGATGTCTCGGTCATTGATGAACTGCCTCCAGGACGTAAACCCGTTACGACGGAACACAAAAACGAGTACCAACGCCGCCGTGTCATCGGCTTCATGAAAGAACAAATCGCGCTGGGCCGACAGGTTTACGTGGTCTATCCCCTGATCGAAGAAAACGAGAAACTGGACCTCCAGGCCCTGGAAGCAGGCTACGAGCAGCTATTGCTCGACTTTCCCATGCCGGAGTTTCAGATCAGTGTCGTACACGGCCGGATGAAATCCGAAGAGAAGGACTTTGAAATGCAACGCTTTAAGGAAGGCATCACCCAAATCATGGTGGCCACTACCGTGATTGAAGTAGGTGTGAACGTACCCAATGCCAGCGTGATGGTCATTGAAAACACCGAGCGCTTTGGGCTTTCGCAGCTACATCAGCTAAGAGGTCGCGTCGGGCGCGGAGCCGATCAATCCTACTGCATCCTCATGTCCAGCTTCAAACTCAGCAAAGAGGGCAAAGAACGCATCGCCACCATGGTACGTACTAACAATGGCTTCGAAATTGCCGAAGCCGATCTCAAACTCCGTGGCCCCGGCAACATCGAAGGCACCCAACAAAGTGGTATCCTCAACCTCCGCATCGCCGACCTCGCCCAAGACGGCCGCATCCTACAAACCGCCCGTGAAATTGCCCACCGCATCCTCGATGACGACCCTAAATTGGAGAAGGAGCACCACCGTCCGCTCGGCATTCACCTGGAACAGCATTACAAGCATTTGAAGGGGTGGGCGAGGATATCTTAAGGAGGAAGGGTGTAAGGGTTGGAAAAGTGTAAGGGTGTAAGGGTTTTTACAAACAACCATCAACTATTCTCCAAGTCGGAAATCGGAAGTGGGAAGTCGGAAGTGGGGCCCGATCGCGATCGGGAGGAAGTCGGAAATAGGGAGTATCCATTGAACTGTGTCTGCGTCAAAAGTAGACACATTTAATTATGTCAAAGAAAACCAAAAAAGAAGAGACTCTGTCGGATTTCGATTTTGAGTCATATCGCCAGCAAGTTATTGCGGGCCTAATTCAAGGTAAGGGATTAACAGGAGAAGACGGTCTTCTCAAGCCTTTGATTGCTAACTTTTTGGAAGGAGCTTTAGCGGCAGAACTAGAAGACCACATCCAAGGGGAAAAAGCCCAAGGTTTAACCAATAAGCGCAATGGGCAGCTATCTAAGGAAGTTCGCTCCGAGGCTGGCCCTGTTGAGATTCACTACAGCCGTGATCGTAACGGTAGTTTCGAGCCCTTGACGGTCAAGAAGCGGCAATATGAACTAGGCTTAGGTTTTGACAACCAGATTCTGGAGCTGTACTCAATGAGTAACTCAATCAGTGACATTCGGTTGCACTTAGAGCGTATGTACGGGGCTCAGATGAGCGACAGTCGTATTTCGTCTGTAATCAACAGCACTTGGGAGCGAGTAGAAGCTTGGCGAAACAGTCCCTTACCTGCGCTGTTGGTAGTGATGTTCATTGATGCGATCTATTTGGATGTACGTCGTGATGGACAGGTCAGCCGTATTGCCCTTTATGTTGTATACGGGATTACGGTGGAAGGAAAACGCGAGATCATTGCTTTGATTCCTGGTCAAGGAGCCGAAAGTGCTACAGAGTGGGCACGTTGTTTACAGCAGCTTAAAAATCGCGGTCTAGAGGATGTCCTCTACATATGCAGCGATGGTTTGACAGGTTTACGTGAAGTGATCGCCGAGACTTTTCCTTTAGCTAATATCCAGCGTTGTGTGGTTCACAAAATTCGCAATACCTTTAAGTTACTGGACGAAAAGGATAGCCGTCAGGTTTTACGTCAGCTTAAGGAAGTTTACAACGCTGTCAACGAGGCCGAAGCCCGCAGGAAATTGGAAGATTTCCAGGTTTTCTGGCAAGGCAAATACGATCTGGTTGTAGACTTGTGGCTCAAAGATTGGGATGATTTAATGAGATGTATGCAATTGAGTCCGACGCTGAAAAAGTTGATTTACACGACCAATGCCATCGAAAACCTCAACCGGGAAATTCGCCGGGTGACTAAGGCCAAAGGCGCATGGGTCAGCGAACGAGCTTTGCTTATTCAGTTGTTCTTAGCACTGGAACGTAAAAAAAACAGCTGGAATAAATCAGTAAGAACATGGAGTGCTATTCGACGTGAATTAACGCTAGCACATGGGGATCGATTTACCAAACATATTTCCTAAAGTTGCAGACACAGTTCAATGGACACTCCCGAAATATCCCAACGGGTTATCTCGCACAAATCTACTCCGCTCTTCGCACCAAAAACGCTAATCGAAGGCTATTGTTGATTTATGTGGTGTGTCAAGATCAAATTTCACCAAAACAGAATCACCGACTTGCAACTGATAGAGCTTCATTCGCTCTTTCATGGTATATCTCAGCTTATCCAGGTATACCTGCTTATTCTCTTCCTCGCCATCCACTACATAAGAATATTTCACATCATATCCTTTAACGCCTAATTTACCACCGCCCTCTGACTCATATATTTTCTCAACCTTTCTTATCTGGGTCACTACCCCAATCGTTTCTCCCTTCAGTTTTATAGTAGACGCATAACGTAGCACTCTTGGCAAGATCCTATACCCACCAACTACTACGACTAAGAGGGCGATAACTTTAATTATGCCTTTGATATCATCACCATAAAGTAAAAACCACTGATGAATTTTCTTCAATTTATTATTTAGCGTTTTTAATGTGCTTGATCTGAATCTAATGATTTATCTAAATTCTCGTATCCACACTTCCATAGGTAACGTATCTCCTATTGCTTCTCCCGTGATACACCCTCTAAATCTATTTTCATTTGTTACTTTTATCCCCAGAAGCATCCATGAGTATCGGCATCTATGACTTCTAACACCTCTGACAGGGAGGTCATTTCTCCTGCTGGTTCATAAAAATCCCACTTCAGATTCCCTCTCATCCAATATAATCGCCACACTGACCTTGATTTGACATACCTGGCTTTCGCTACAGGTATTTCCATCTTTATTGAATTGTCCATCCAGTTTGGACGTATTTCAAATACTTCGAACGCTTGTCCTTCTTTTCGATATCCAATATCAAGCTGATCTCTAATTTCTAATGGTGGCCTCTTATTCTCAATATATCTTTCCAACAGCTTGGTATCGAAATCAATTATTTTCTCTTGATCTTTCATGGTAGCATTATTGATAACCCAAATTTGGTTTGGTGAAGATAGCGCTTACTTCGTATTCCGCACCTCGCACCAAAAAGGTGTATGCGTTGGAAAGGTGTAAGCGTCAAAACGTTGGTCATTCCCGCACTCCGCACTCCGCACGCAGCACTCCGCACAATTACACCCATTCGTATAAATACATTCATGCATTTACACAAATCTCAAGTGCTCTGTTCGGCGTTGGCTTTGCCTACGTCGGAGTGTACCCAAAATTCCGTTTTGCGCAAGGGTTACCCTCCCTCCATCACTCCAGCACCTTCCCCGCTAAGTCACATACCGTGTATTCTCCTTGCGTATCACTGGCAATAATCACCCCACGCTCCAGATAGGCATTCTCGTAAACAGCAGGCAGTATGATCGTCCCATCGCGGCGACCAATACCCCATCGTCCGTTTTTATAAATGCGGAATAATCCCAAGGCTGCATATTCTACGCGCTGGTATTCGCCGCCAAAAAGAAGTTCGCCGTTGGCGTCGAGATATTGTTTTTGATTTTCGTATTCAAAGGCGATCAGGCCCAGATCGGGATGAAAAAATAAGTTATCGAAAATTGGAGGAATGACCACTTCTGCCTTATCGCTGATCACCCCTTTTCGGTCGTGATCATTGAACATCACGTACTGGCCTTCGCCAAAAGACCAACTGTGCAAAGACCAGTTTTCTGTAGCAGGTATCTCCCGTCCATCAGGCAACTGAAAAACCCGTTCACCATTAGCTTTGCGCAGGTACAAGAAGTTGTCATCAAGCACAATTTCCTGGTGCTGACCAGTACCTTTATACAGTAGATGGCCCTCGCAATCAACGACCTCATCTATGTTGACCGTCTTCCCATCGACGATGGCTTTGCGTTTGATGGTAAAGGTTTTTCCACCGACATTCTTCAGGATAAACCCGGCAGGTTCATTCAGCAACGGTTCATCCTTGGCGTTGATCAACATGTGACCGGCGATATTTAGTGCACGATAAACGGTATCGGCACCACAGTTGCCAATGGGTGATCTCTTCCAATACCCCAGTGCATCAAGTGGAGTGACTTCTCCAGAATTGATATTCAACAACTCCCCGTATTTAACCTGCCCCTCTTGCCACAGTACTTTCAGGTGCTCGCCGTCTGGCTCCAACCCAAAATAAATATAGCGGCGATGCGGGATTGGTTCTTCGCCCGTCAGACTCACCAACCCAAACTCCTGGTAACTTTGCGTCAGCTGTAGGTATTTTCCAGCGTATAGCTTTTGTTCCAGCAAATTGTAGCGGGCAGGCACCGTCCATTCTCCCGCTTCGTTGATGACGCCCGAGAGGATGCGTTGCGTAATATCCGGGTCGTAATCTTCCACGTAGCCTACCACAAAATGCCCTGTTGGCAGGTAGGCAGCTACATCGGCGAAAGCCATTTTACTAATCAGTTGGCCCGCTGGGTTAATAATGTAGTTCAACAAGGGATCGCTTTCGCTAGACACCGACAAATAGCCTCGTTCCGCATCCAGGAGTTTTACCTTTAGCTTATCTCCACAAAAAACGCTTTTACCTTCTTGTAAATCTATCAGGTATTGTTCGTCCACAATCACATAGCGGTCTCCGAAGAAATTCAAGCCATAGTAGCTGTTCTGGAAATAGGTCTTTTGCCCGTTGCGGACGTTGAACCAATAGTACTTTTCGTCCTCGTAGCGGACTTTCAGAAAAGGAGTGCCTTTCTGAAGCGGGGTAATGCCCAACTGCACCGGAGGGATCAGTTCCTGCCCTTTAACATCAAGCAAACCATATCCTTTTGGAGTCATCACAATGAAGGCATCTTGTTGCAGCGGCTGAATGTGCAGATAACCTTTCGGCAAATAAGCCTTGCCGTTTTCGGAATAGTAATTGCATTGTCCTCCTTCGTAACCTACAAAACCCTTGTTTTCTGGACCTGCAATAATGGCATCAAAGCGAGGTTTGATGAGTTGCTTGCCGCTACTTTTGCGCAAGCCCCATTTGCCGTTTCCGAGAAATAAGACGAGGTCATCCCGCCATTCCAAATGCCCTTCCAAAAAGTCTTTGGCCTTACCCGTCTGCGTTCCTACATAAGCCTTCAACAAGGCTATCGCTTCGCTTGTCGAAGGGTAAGTTTTCGGGGCCATCGCTGCTACTTGCTCTTCGTTTATCCATTCCTCCGGAACTTCTTCGTAAGGCCATTCCTCTTCTTGCACCAGGTTTTGTTCTTCTGCTAGTGAGCACCCATTAGGGTCGAGGCCCAAAACTTCAAAAATGGTCGCCTGGGCAGGAAGTTCCTTTGCTAAAAGAAGAAAAACGGCCAACAAGGGCAGTTGTAGCCCCCACAAAAAAGTAAACAGGATAAACTTTCTCATCTTTGTCTTGAATAGTTTGATGTAAACGTCCTTGCTCTATTGTATTAAGCTCCAAAAAGTGAGCAAAATTGCTCACTTTTCCTAACAGAAGCGCAATAGACCCTTGACAACCTTATCATTTCTCCTTTAGACGCTCAGTAATATGTTACGTTGTTTATGTATGTTTTTACCTTTTTTTGTAACGCTCCTCAGCTTTCACAATGCTATTGCCCAATCCGTTTTCAGCTTGCAGCGCCCCCAAGGCAGCCTGATCAATGCACCAACCAAAGGGGATGTAGCATTTTTTTATGAAACCACCCACCCGATTAAAGACCAAATGGGGGAATGGAATTTCCTACTCAAAGAAAGAGAACGCGCCAGCGTCAACCTCCTCAACGAAGCAGGCGACTACCAGGAAATCATTCTCTATACAGAAGACGATGATGTCTTTTCCCACCTCCAATTCAGTTATACTGAAAACGGACAACTACAGCACATTGAAGAAAAAAACCAGCTTTATGGTACAGTGACCTTACTCAATTACACCTTCGATCGAAGAGGACGGGCCAGCTCCATCCGTTGCACTTTAAATGGTGCACCTCTCAACGAGATGGTTTTCATTCCAAAAGGGCGTTCCCGGCTCTCCGAAAAACTCGTCGCTCGCCAGCATAACCTTCAGATTTTCTCCGAATACCAGGATGGCCTCCCTCTGCAACGAGAAGTATTCGACACCAATAATGCACTTATTTCAAAAGAAATTTATACTTACAACAAACAGGGGCTCGTCAGTAAAACGGAAAGCTCCTTTACTGCTGTCAACAAAGGCAATAGTCAGTCCACTTTTACCTACCGCTACGACGACCGTGGCAATTGGGTCAATATGCTGGAGCATAACCACGCCACCGGCACCTTTACCCTGGTGACACGTACCATCGTTTATCGCGATCAGCTCCCGCTACGACAAGAACAGCCAGTTGGGCTTTGGAACTGCCCAATCGACAACCTGGTATTGGAGGTCTATGAAGACGGCTCTTTTGATTTGATAGATGGTCAGAAAAGAGAAGTCTTACACGGCAAGTGGAGCAACTTGGGCTGGGGGCGATTCCTGTTCAATGTTCGCTATCAAGATCATTTTGGTAGCCGACGGCCCTTTCGTTCCAACCAAGGGATGACGATGGAATTGCGCGAAGGGCGGCTTATGCTCTACGATAAAGACCATCATTTCGACTTCCTCGCAGAGGAAATAAGACCAACTCCGGAGATCATCAGGACGGCACAGGCACACGCCATTTGGGAGGCCGGCTTATGGGAAAGTCCGGGAAAACGCAGGGAGGATGCGATCCCTTCTGATATCAAGGCTGCTTTTGATAATGCTTACCCTGTGGCTCCCAACAAATTTCGCGTCTGCCTCGATAGTCTCTGCGGCATCATCAACGAAATGGGTGCCGTACTTTTACCCTTTGCTTATGAGTACATTACTCCGGTCGGACAGGATCTTTACCTGATCAATAAAGAAAACAAAGCTGGTTTGATCGACCAATTCGGAGGAGAAATACTCCCTGCTATCTATGATCGTATTTGGTGGGAGCCTAAAATCGGGTCTACTGTTTTTGGTACCCGTAAAGATGGCAAGCGATACTACCATGACTTAAAAAAAGGCGACTTTTTACCTTATGAAAAAGACGACATCATGTCATTTAATGACGACCGCATGGTGGTCAGAGAAGGTAGATACTGGGTATTGACTGATCGAGATTTTAACCCCATCACCAAGAAAGATGCTTATTATGTGATCAAATGTCTCAGTGCCGACCGCTATCTTGCTTCCAACCTAAGGAGACAATACTGGATACTGGACGCCGATGGCAACCGAATCTCTGCAATCCTCGACTACCGCAATATCAGGAAGACCATCTTTGGCTACCTGGAGGCCGAAACGTACGACAGTAATTTATACGCACTCCTTGATCATGATGGTAAACAACTCACACCTCCTCTTTATGAGCGACTCACCTTTTGTAGCGACGAAAAGGAACAGGCAGCACTCTTCTACGAACTTCGCAACCACAATGCCATCGCAAAATACCGCAAACCCAACGGCGAAGAAGGCTTTTTGACGGGCTTGGGAGAGGAGGTGCAAAGTCGGAAGTGATTCGAAGTCGGAAAGCAGAAGTCGGAAAGCGGAAGGAAAGGGCATGCGTAGGCCTAAAACGAAAGACCTGTCATCTGCTTGAAATGAATACGGAGAGTGTCATAAAACCAAAGTCTTCTCTTTTTGAACTTCTGATGGTTTATAGTCTGTTGCGGTAAGCAGGACAAGAAATATAGTTTCATTGCTCCTTAGGGTCGGGTTTGAAACCCGACTCTAGGGAGCAATGAAGCTTTTTTTAGGGTGCATTGTGCCTGGCCCATCTTGGATAAAATGCCCCGAGCACCTAACTCCTTCTCGCTTCTCCTACTCCAACGCAGCCCACAGCCGATCTTTTTCCGAAAGCTGGTACGGGACATCAAGTTCTGGCCAGATCACTCCGATGGCGGGATCATTGTAGAGGAGGCCACCTTCGGCTTCTTTATTATAGAGGTTATCGCACTTGTAACTGAACACGGCCGTTTCACTAGTGACCAGATAACCGTGCCCAAAACCGCGAGGCACCAGCAACTGGCGTTTGTTGGCTGCAGACAAATACACCCCATACCACTGCAGGTAAGTAGGTGATCCCTCGCGTAAGTCCACCACTACATCGAAAACTTCGCCTTGCGTAACTCTCACCAGCTTGGCCTGGGCAGCTGCACCTCGCTGGAAGTGCAGGCCACGGAGTACGCCTTTAGACGACTTGGCTTCATTGTCTTGTATAAAGGTATAATCGAGGCCGTGCTGGGCAAAAGTTGCCTGGTTGTAGCTTTCAAAAAAATAGCCGCGCTCATCTTCCCACACTTGGGGCTCAAAAACGAAAAGATCGGCAATCGGCGTCTCCAAAAAAGGCATAGTGTTCGTTTTATTCGATCCAAAGATAGACCGATCTTAAAATAATTTGGGCTTTTGTCCAAACTCCTTTGATCGGTCTATCCCGACTGAAGTGCTTGGGCTGCGCCCATAGCAGTTTGTTGTCGGGATATACGCAATAGACTTGTTCGGCCGGGAACATTTGGGGGCTGACTTGCTCTCTTCCGCTCCCACTTCGCAACCAAAGTGGTCACGTAGCTAAGCAGGGTGACCGGGAATAGGATTAGTTTAAGGCATAGAAAAATGTTATCATGTGTAACTATGGCGAAATTTAAGAATTATGAAATCGGGTCTGATCACTCAGTGATGATTGATTTAAGCCAACATCTTCCTTCCGAGCACCTAAGCAAGCAGATGGAGAGGATAATATCCAGCTTAGATACAAGTGCCATTGAGGCAACATATAGTGGTCTTGGACAAAATGCTTTGCATCCTAAATTACTGCTCAGTATCATTTTTTATGGATATGCCGTAGGCATTCGGAGCGGTCGGAAGTTAGCCAAAGCCTGTGAGGAAAACCTTGGCTTCATTTATTTGAGTAAAAACTATGGTCCTCAAAAGAGTTGCATCAATGATTTTCGTAGAGATAACTATCTGCATTTTGGAGATCTTTTCGTCCAAGTACTAAAAAAGTGTCAGGAATTTGGTTTGGGGGATGCCACTTTTAGTATTGTGGATGGTAGCAAAGAGGAATCCAATAGCTCCAAGGGTCGGACAAAAACGGCAGCACAATATGAAAAATGGCAACAGGTACTCTTGGATGATATTGCCTCATTAGAAAAAGAGCCTTCTGATGAGGGATCTCAAAAAAAAAATAGTAGCGAACAAACGCCTGTACAAAAAAATCAGTGATGCCATTGAGGTCATGAAAACCGATGAGTCCAAAAAGACGATGAACTTAACCGATCCGGATGCCCCGATCATGAAAGGTAAAAAAGGAAACTTTGATACGAATTATAATATCCAGGTAGCCTGTAGTGAAGATCAAATTATCTCCTATAATAATGTGGTCTTAGATGGCAATGATAAAGCACAACTGATCCCTGCTCTTCAAGGCATTCAAGCCAACACTGGTCAACAGGTCCAGGTTGTCCTAGCCGATGCTGACTTTGGCACTTTCGACAGTTTTGAATACATGGACACCAACAACATCTGTGGATACGTCCCTTACCGAGACATGAATGCCACTTTTGAAAATCAACCTTTTAATAGTGTTCATTTTGACTATGACGATCAACGAGATGTATACACTTGCCCGGCTAAGCACACCCTATCGTTCAAAAGCATTAAAATAGACCGGACTCGTAATAAAGAATATCGCCAATATCGCACGACGGCGTGTAAAAACTGCCCTTTCAAAGATGAATGTACTCCTAAGAGGTCTCCTTATCGTACGATCTTAAGAGAAGTAAGACAAGCATTAAGAGACCAAATGAAGCAGCGATTAAATATCCCAGAAGGCAAAAAGATGTATAACCGACGACTACACCCCATTGAAGCCATTTTTGGCCATTTGAAATACAATCTGGGATATACTCGGTTTTTACTCCGGGGCCTGGAAAAAGTAAAAGCGGAATTTACGTTGATGTGCTTGGCCAATAACTTACGTAAATTGGCCAAGTACCTCCTTTTTCCATCAATTTGGACAGTAAAGGCCATATTTTGGCTTCTCAAGGCACAAAACATCTTGTTTAACCCGATTTTTCAAAGAACTTGGCCGGAACCAATGGATCAATTCGCAGGAGTTACACTTGCTTATTTATCCTCATGTATTCCCAAATCCTATTCCCGGTCACCCTGTAAGGCTATGTTCCCACTTTGTTCGCTTGCGGGAACAAAAGATAGCGGCGTCTTCCTACCAAAGCCCCCCGGACGAACAAGTCTAATTTTAAGAAAACATTATTATGGCTTGTGCAATATGTTGCCGCTCTGCATCTAGCAACCGGACTCAAAAAAAAACCTATGAAAACCTGGTTAATCTCACTATTTACCATTTGCCTTTTCGCTATCTCCAGCGAAACAGATTATACTTTTAAAGGAACCGTTACTGCCGCTGATAGCGGTGAAGTACTCATCGGAGCCTCCATTCTCATCAAAGGCACCTCACGAGGTACGGTCACGGATATTGATGGCAGCTTTTCTTTAACAGGAACAGACTCCTGCCATACGCTGGTGATCTCGTATACCGGATTTGAAACCACCGAAGTGGAAGCCTGTTATGATCTCCCCATCCAAGTAGGTTTAAAAGCAGGAGCGGCTTTAGACGAAGTGGTAGTAATAGGTTCCGGTATTCGACAAAAAAGAGAATCAAGGGGTAGAGCTGATCGCAAACTATCGGCAGAATATGCTGGCGCACCAGCATCAATGATGGCTTCTACTCCTGCATCGCCGCGTTACGCGCCTTCTCCCGAACCTACGAGTGGCGACAACTACGCCACCATCACCGAAAACGATTTTATCCCTACCGCCACGGAAAATATCTCCACCTTTGCGATTGACGTGGATGCAGCCAGCTACAGTAATGTACGACGTTTCATCAACGAAGGCCAACTGCCTCCCGCCGATGCCGTCCGCAGCGAAGAAATGATCAACTACTTCCAATACAACTATCCTCCGCCCGTTGATGGCAAGCATCCCTTTACGGTAAGCACCGAGCTGGCCAGCTGCCCCTGGAATGATGAAAGTCAACTTCTGCTGGTAGGTATGCGCGCCATGGAGATTGCCAAAGACGACCTGCCTGCCGCCAACTTTGTGTTCCTGCTGGATGTATCCGGAAGCATGGATCGCCCGGATGCACTACCGCTGTTGGTAGAGAGCATGAAAATACTGACGGACAATCTTCGCCCTGATGATAGGGTGGCCATTGTGGTCTACGCAGGTGCCTCCGGCCTCGTACTGGAATCTACACCTGGCGATAATAAAACCAAGATCAAGGAGGCCCTTACACAACTAAGAGCCGGGGGCTCCACTGCCGGAGCTGCAGGTATTCAACAAGCCTATCAGGTAGCGCGAGAAAACTTTATCGAAGGTGGCAACAACCGGGTGATTCTGGCTACCGACGGCGACTTCAATGTAGGAATCAGTGACAACGGCAGCTTAGAAACCTTGATTGAGAAAGAACGCGAAAGCGGCATCTTCCTCTCTGTACTCGGCTTTGGTCGTGGTAACTTGCAGGACGACAAGATGCAGCTCCTCGCCGACAAAGGCAATGGCAACCACGCCTACATCGACCAACTGAGTGAAGCCCGAAAAGTGCTGGTCAATGAATTTGGCGGCACCCTCTTCACCGTCGCCAAAGATGTGAAAATACAAGTAGAGTTCAACCCCACTTACGTAGCCGCTTACCGCCTGATCGGCTACGAAAACCGCTTGATGGCCAACGAAGATTTCCGCAACGACGCCAAAGACGCCGGTGAACTGGGTGCCGGACACACCATCACCGCCCTTTATGAAATCACCCCCAGCATGACCGCCGGAGCCACCGATGCCGCCGCTATTGTGCGGTTGCGCTACAAACAACCTAACGCCAACAAAGCCTCGGAGCTGGCTTATAACGTAGATGCCCGTAGCAGTAGTTTCGGCCAAAGCAGCGGTAATCTGCGCTGGGCAGCCAGCGTAGCAGAATTTGCGATGCTGCTGCGCGATAGCAAGCACAAAGGCACCGCCAACTACGACCATTGCGAACAGATGGCCCGCCAGTCGGCCGGTCGCGACCCATTTGGCTACCGCAAAGAGATGATTGGGTTGATTGGTAAGGCGAAATCCTTATAGGGTTGAAAAAGTGTAAGGGTGTAAAAGTGTAAGGGTTGGGTATCCACTAGCCG
Organism: Lewinella sp. LCG006; assembly: GCF_040784935.1. GTDB lineage: Bacteria > Bacteroidota > Bacteroidia > Chitinophagales > Saprospiraceae > Lewinella. Next base: position 1,453,893 of record NZ_CP160680.1, read on the forward strand.
TGTCGTCGGGATGCTACAACATTAAACAATACCTATAATCATTTAACGTCCGGGCTTAAGCCCAGACTACAAAAATTAAATCCAAAACGATATGAAAACGAATATTATCCTTTTAGTATTTCTATTGACTTGCAGCCTGAGCTGGAGTGCTTTTTCGGCTCGTAAAGTCAACGACATTAGCGGATGTGTCGTCAATGAAGCGGGGCAAGCCATGCTTTATGTTGATGTAAAAGATGAAAGTGGCAAAGTGCTGACGCAGACGGATGTCAATGGTTGTTTTGTGCTTGCAGGAGAAGCTCTTGTTGGTGCCTTGACCTTGTATTTCCCGGGTTACGATGTGCTTACTATTGATGCAGCATCGGCCAAAGCGATGACCTACACTTTGCCAATCATCAAACATTTGCCTGCTGTTTATACGCCAACGGGCAACACCCTATACCCCACAGAAAGCCGTGGTGAATACGAGATAACGGGCCACGTACAGGACGAAAGCAAAGAGGCCCTGATCGGAGCCACGGTACTGGTGGTAGGCACGACGATGGGTACGGTCGTTGATGTTGATGGCAACTTTAAACTGATGGCCCCAGCACCTTGTGTTGACCTCACCATTTACTATACCGGTTTTGAAACGCTGGAAGTAAAAAACGCCTGCGAAAAGAAAAAAAATACTTTTACGCTGAAAGCAGGCGTGAGACTTGACGAAGTGGTAGTAACAGGATTGAGTGCTCGCAGGGCTGACAAAAAAATGTTGAGCATTAGTTCTTACGCTGAAGCCGAAGCACCTATGACACCTCCTTCGCATTCAGCGCCACCCCCGCCACCGCCATCAGCGGTATTTGAAGAAGGACCTGCTTTACGGTCGGAATCTTACACCACTGACGCCATGTTCTCGACTACACTCGCTACATCAATGGAGGACAGTGGTGGCACTAAAGATATAGTAGCCAAAGGCATTGACCTCCCATCGGCAGGCCAACTGACCGCCGGAGAAATCAATGACTTCAGCAAGTGGGACATGTGGGCCGACATCAGCAAGGAAGACCTGGGACAGTACCGCAGCCAGTGGCAGCAATTTGCCGACCACCGCTACACCCTACAACTGACTACCCCAAGCGGAGCGGCCGTAGTAAACGCAATCGCTACCTTAGAAGATGGCCAAGGCAACGCCCTCTGGCAAGCACGCACCGATGCTCAAGGGCGGGCCGAATTGTGGGCCCACTACTTTCGGGATGTTGACAACCCAGCCAATGAACTGACCATATTGATCAACTACGAGGGGCAGAAAAAGCGCATTGCCAAGGCCAAGCCTTTTAATGAAGGTATCAATTTTGAGACCATCCGCACGGATTGTCGCGAAGAGGCCATGGTAGACATTGCCTTTGTGGTAGATGCCACCGGATCAATGGGAGATGAAATCAGCTACCTCCAAGCCGAATTGCTGGATGTAATTCGTCGGGTACGGGAAGGCTTACCAGGAGTTGACTTACAACTGGGCAGCGTTTTCTACCGCGACCAAGGAGAGGAATACCTGACGCGCGTGCAGGCCTTCACTAAGGAGTCAAAAACTGCGGTATCTTTTGTAGAACAACAGCAGGCCCAAGGCGGCGGCGATTATCCTGAGGCCGTAGAAGCCGCTTTAGAAAGTGCATTGGATTCGCTACAATGGCGTGATGCAGCCAGTACACGTTTGTTGTTCCTGGTATTGGACGCCCCACCCCACCAAGAAGAAGAAAATATCAAGCGGATGCAGGTGGCCATCACCAAGGCAGCTCAGCGGGGTATTCAGATCATTCCGGTAAGCTGTAGCGGAGTGGATAAGAATACCGAGTTCCTCCTCCGTAGCATGGCGCTGGCGACCAATGGCACCTATACCTTCATTACCGACCACAGTGGTATTGGCAACAGCCATATCGAACCCTCTACCGATAGCTACGAAGTAGAATACCTCAATGATGTACTGGCTCGCCTGAGTATTGATCGCAGCAAGTTGAGTACCTGTGAGACCCCAATAGCAGAAACCACTATTGACGAACCCGCCGACCGCGGATGGACCTACTACCCCAACCCGACCAGCGGACCGATCAGTCTGAACTTCACGGATACCCCTGGCACCCTCTACTTGGCGGATGCACAAGGGAAACTCTTGCTCCAGCAAAATGCACAGGACCAGTTTGACATGGATTTGGGCCGTTATCCTGCCGGCACCTACTGGCTCCGCCACGAAGCCCAAGACGGCACCTGGACCCAGGGGCAGGTGTTGTTGTTGAGGAGATAAAGTGTGTAAGGGTTGGAAAAGTGTAAGGGTTTTCAAAGTCGGAAATCGGAGGTGGGAAGTCGGAAGTATCTGTATTTAGCTAGTAGGAAAATTTCCCCTCTTTAATCTACGTGTACCTCGTTACTTCCCACTTCCGACTTTGGTGCAGGGATCGGTCAGTCATGCAGCTACTAGGGTCAATCAACGCTTACACCCTTACACCTACCCAACTTTTACACCGTATTACACCCACCCAACTTTTACACTTTTGACCTCATCTCCCTAAGTATCTCCCATATCAAAGGAAATTCATATCCGCGGCCATTGGCGTAGACGGCAGCTTTCTGGTGGGCAGTAAAATCATCATACTTACGCGTATAGTCTGATATTTTTTTCTCTAGGATGGCACGCAGACAAGCCATGTATTCTTCCTCCTCTATTTCTTCTAATCCTTTTTTAGTGCAATAAGCCGATATTTTGCGCATTTTAAGCTCTTGCTTAATGCGGATGCGGCCCCATTTCTTGAGGCGAAATTTACCACGTACGTAGGAACGTGCGAAGCGTTCTTCATCCAGGAAACGTTCAACAATCAGCTCGGCCATTACCTCTTCCAGGGTATCGCCATAGACCCCCAACTCAATCAATTTACTGCGTACCTCCGAGTGGCAACGATCCTGATAAGCGCAAAATCGTTGAAGTTTTCTTAAGGCTTGGGCCTTGGTGAGGTACTTTTTCTGCATAAAGTTTTGCTATTTTGGAGGAACGTTCCGTTACTTGTTTATTTTTGTACGTCATTATCCCGACGAGACATTCATCCCATCTGATACAATAAACACTGTTGATTAGTTCTGTGCTATCGTTTGCTCCTATGCTGCTTTGCAGCTGCCAAGAATGTATTCCATTAATACCCATTAATTATAAAAATCGAGAACGATTATGGACTTTTTTGACTTAGATAAATTATCAGAACTTATTACCGCTTATGCTCCTAAAGTGGTAGGTGCGCTACTTACACTGATCATTGGTTTCTGGATAGTAGGCCGAGTTATCCGTGCCGTTGAGAAAAGCATGGAGAAGCGGAAGATGGATGAAACCATCCGTCCATTCCTTACCTCTTTGATCAGTGTGGGGCTCAAAGTAATGATTTTATTGGCTGCTGCCAGCATGTTTGGCATTGAGATCACCTCTTTTGTGGCGATTTTTGGTGCTATGGCTTTTGCCGTTGGTTTGGCACTACAAGGCAGCTTGGGGCATTTTGCCAGTGGTGTACTACTACTCACCTTCCGTCCTTACAAAGTAGGCGACCTGGTGACCATCGGTGGTGGCCAAACGGGCACGGTCGTAGGCATTCAGATTTTCAACACTGTATTAGCCACCCTTGACAACAAGCGTATCATTGTCCCCAACGGTGTCGTAACCAGCAATGTCATCACCAACATCTCTGGCCAGGGAACCATTGGTGTAGAACTCACCTTCGGTATCGGCTACGGCGACAGCATCGACAAAGCCCGCGAGATTATCCTCCGCGTTGGCAAAGAATGCCCCTGGATTCTTGATGAACCCAAACAGGGAGTCGTCGTCGGCGAACTCGGCGACAGCTCGGTCAATCTCAACACTCGCCCCTTCTGTAAAAGTGAACACTACTGGGATACTTTCTTCTACATGCAAGAAAACGTGAAAAAAGGCTTTGATGCTGGTGGTGTAAGCATTCCGTTTCCGCAGATGGATGTGCATATGGATAAGTAAAGTCGGAAGTGGGAAGTAAGCTGGTGCTAAAGGCATGGCTATACTAAAAGTGTAAGGGTGTAAAGGTTAGGTGACCAAATGGAGGGAATCACCTAAATCTCGCACCAAAAATCGGAAGTCGGAAGTGGGAAGTCGGAAGTATTTTCGCCCCCTTTAGCTAAAAGGTGTATGCCGAAGGCCCCGTAGGGATCACTATGTGGCATGGCTATGCCAAAGGTAGGGTGCCCAAATCAACCATCTCAAAATCGGAAGTATTTGAAGACAGTTAGTGATTTAGGTATGCCCTACCTATTCGTGTCGCGCTACTTCCGACTTCCCACTTCCCACCTCCGATTTTGAAAATTACGACTTCCTCTGAGGAACTTTTTTACGTTTCTAAGCATTTTTCTTTGCGCAAAGACGCGGGTATCCGTATCTTTGGCGCGCTTAACAGCAAGGGCCTATAGCTCAGTTGGTTAGAGCACCGGACTCATCAAAGGAGAGTTTCAATAATCATGAAGAAGTTTTGTGTAGTATGCGAGGTCCCTTTATCGGGTCAAAAAAAGATGTATTGCGGGAATACTTGCAAACAAAAGCATCATTACCATCGTGTAAAAGCACAAACTAACACTTACCATTCCCAAACGATTCGAGCTATTTCAAGGAAACTTGAGTTGATTGAGCTTTTAGGTGGAAAGTGTAATTCATGCGGCTACTCAAAAAATATTGCCGCTCTTCAATTTCATCATCTTGATCCAGAGGTTAAAGCTTTTAAACTAGGGCATAGGATGTTATCAAACAGAAGTTGGGAAGCAATATTGGAAGAGGTTGAAAAATGTATTCTCTTATGTGCAAACTGCCATGCAGAAGAACATAATCCAGAATATGCTTTAAATGCCGTCAAAAAGACGCTCCGCGGTGCCTCTCGTCGGAAACGGCGAGATGAGCAGGGGGTTAACTCAGGGAAACCTAAACCGTAATATTTACGATACGGCAATCCTGAGCCAAGCCTGGAGAAGATCATCCCAATCTTGATTGGGAAGTACCCAGGAAGGTGCAGAGACTAGAAGGTGAGGAGATCAACCAATAAGCCTTCCTCGAACGCCCCCCGCCTAAGTTCCAAAATTTATTTTGGAATAGGGCGATGATATAGTCCTACCCCATGGCGAAAGCTGCGGAAGGTGAATCCGTAGGTCGTAGGTTCAAGCCCTACTGGGCCCACTCTCAGAAAGCCGTAATTGCTTATAGCAATTGCGGCTTTCTATTTCCAAAAACTCCTCATGCACCCTATCTTCTTTTTACTCATCGCGACTATCCTCTGGGGACTCAACTTCCACCTGGCGAAGGTTATGCTTGCCCAGGTCAACTTTGTGGAAGCAGGCTTTTGGCGTTATCTTTTTGGGGTTGGTTTTCTCGTTATTCTTCAATGGAGAAATAAAGAAGCATGGCCAGGGCGGGCATTCCGCCAAGGCCCCAAGGGTGTATTACTGGTGGGATTGATTGGCTTATTTGCTTTTAATCTTCTGTTTTTTCTGGGCTTACAATTCACAACCGCACTGAATGCGGCCCTCATCGTCAGCTTAAACCCCGTGCTGACCATGCTTTTTGCCCGTTGGCTCTTGGGGCAGCCCATTAACAACGGCCAAAAACTGGGCATGTTCGTCGCCGTGATGGGCGTATTGTTTCTCCTAAGTAAAGGGCAAGTAGCTAACCTGCTCACCCTGGCCTGGTCCAAGGGAGACTTGCTGATCATCGGTGCCAATATCGTCTTTTCGCTACAAAATATTTGGGTAAGAAAATACGGCAGTGCCTTCCCCAATATCTCCTTTACCCTGGCAACCAATGCCCTGTGCTTACTAGGCTTTATCCTCTTACTACCCTTTGTTGGCGAACCGGGTATTCAAGGAGGGGATCTCCAATTTTGGTTGGCCGTATTTGGCATCGGGATCTTGGGTACAGGACTAGCTTATCTACTCTGGAATGAAGGCATCAAGCGCCGAGGCGCCCACGAAGCTGGCTTATTTATGAATGTCGTACCACTAGCTGCTGCGCTCTTTGCCGTCTTTTTTGGCGAGCACCTCCACCTCTATCATTTGACCAGTGGCGGCATCATTATGATGGGGGTATTGTACTTCCAGCGGGCAGGGAAAAAGAATAGCTCAAAGAAATTGAATTTGTAAATTTAATGTGATGTTATAATGTAAGCAAAATTCCGTTTTGCCCTAGGACGCCAGTATTTTACAGTAATCATCTCCTTGGTCATATTGATCACAATGTAACTACCTGCGTAATCAACACCTACTACGATCAGGATATAACCACCCACAAAAACAAAACCGGCCACCTCCCGAAGGAAGTGAGCCGGTCTCTTTTTACAGTCGTTTCTTTGGGTGAGATTTAGCTTTGTGTAGTCTCAAGGGTGATCATTCACCAGCTAAATTTCATGGTACTTGGTACGGGGTACTTAGTACTTGGTATTTTCAAACCCAAGGGGAATCAAATACCGAGTACCGAGTACTTTGTACCTAATACGGTGAGGCTTGCCTTTCTGAATATCCTACTAGGATACACTCTCAGGCAAGCCTCGCCCCTATCTTAATTCTTCGTTACCATCATTTTGCTGGTCAACTGGTGGTCGCCGTAGGTGAGTTTGTAGAAGTAGAGGCCGTCGCTGAGGCGGCTTACATTCACACGAACTTCGTTACGTCCTTCCATAAAGTTGTCCTTCAAGTTGAACACGCGGCTACCGCGGGCATCGAAGACTTCAATCGTTGCGCTACCCAGTTCTGGCAAGTAGAACGGAATCACCGTCTGCGTATTCGCCGGGTTAGGATAGTTCTGTAGTAACTGAGGCAGATTATTGATCATCGAATCATCGTATCCACCATCAATGGTGCTGCCGTCTCCACCGCCTGGGTTCACGTTGTCACAACCTACGATCGTGATCACTTGGTGGAACTCCGTCATCGACACGTTGCCAGCGGCATCAATGGCCAGGAAGCGACGAGTAATGGTACCGTTGCCAGCGGCATCCAAGTCAAGCACAGGAGCTTGCTCTTCGGCTGCGGCAGAACAGTTGTCAATTACTTCAGGCTCACCAAACAGGGTGCTGAGCTGTGCCGTATTCGTTGGATCGAAGTTGGCAGGCAGATCGTCACACTCTGCGAGTACGTCCGTCAGGCCGGTACAGTATGGTAGGGTCTTATCTTCTACCAGTACATCCAACCAACAGATATTGTAGTTACCGTTCACGTCCGTTACACGCATTTCTACGGTGACGTAAGTGCTGGCGTCACAACAGGTGAATTGTACGTATGGTCCCCATGCACTGTACAGTGGTTCATCGAGGTCTTCACAAGTTTCCTGATCGCGAGCGATCACACGGCGTAGCTCGATACTGGCAATGGCACAGTTGTCGTAGCTTCCGGCATCCACACTTTGTGTGTACAGGCGAGCAAGTCCCCAACCACCCAGCTGAACATTCAGGGCGCCGTTACAGATCGCAACAGGCTCGTCGATGTCCGCTACGCGGATGATACAGTCGCGGGTTCCGGTTACGCCACAGTCATCCGTTACAGTGTAGCGTAGGAAGTAATCTCCCAGGCTCACGTTTTCGAAGACTAGCGGTTGCCCAGCAGCGATGGTTTGCAGTACGGTTCCGAACTGGTTCACCAGTGCTACCGTGAAGGTAATGTCGCCATCACCACAGGCACCACTCACTACTGGAGGCGTCACTACTACCGTAGAAGTACATTCGAACGGATCGGTGCGGTACAGCATGATGTCTTCACCCAGGATGGGGCAGAAGTGATTGCTGGTTGGGCATTCTACCGTCAGGTTGCCATCAGAACATGGTTCCGGAGCAAGTACCAACATCAGGTGAGAACAGTCGCTATTGTCGCAATCCGTCACTTCGAAGATCACATTGCCTCCGCTGATCGGGAATGGTCCTACTACGAATGGTTCGCCGTAAGTTCCGGTAAAGGTCTGGCCACCGATCACGTAAGTGAAGCAGCCTCCGACACCTATGCCATCCGTAGTGATCACTGCGGTGAAGGTGTCATCGGTTCCGTCTAGCGGCGTACCGTTGTCGTTACATACAGAAGGTTCGGCTACACAAGCAATCGCACATGGCTCACCACCACAATCTGGTGCGGTAAACGTCAGGGTAGTCACACAATCGCTGTTTTCCAGATCCTGGAAGTTGATCGTGATCACCGTTCCGGCAGCAGCCGTATAAGTACGTGTTACCGGCGTATTGTAGAAGCCGTTGAAGACGCCGCCCTGGTTATCGGTTGCAAACCAACCTACACCGTTGTTGGTGCCCGTCAACTGGAAGCTTACCGTAAACTCATCACCATTGTCGGTACAAGTCGGGCCACTTAGCAGTTGAGCGTTGATCGCACATACTGGCGTTGAACAAGGATCTACTGGATCAAGTACCACACCAGCGGCACAGTCAGCCAAACAAGCATCGCGGAATACCAGGCCATGGCTTGCACCATCCGCAGGTACCGTAATCGTACTTCCAGCGTCACCGTAAGTTCCCGTGTACACCAGTACACCGTCCAGTAACACTTGGTAGTTCGCACAACCTTCCTGCGTTGTTGGTGCAGTAAAGCTGAGGCTGTAGAAGTCATCCGTGCTATCATCCGCCGTGCCGTTGTCGTTACAGCTGCCTACCTGCGTAATGGTACCAGGCTCCAGCGTACATTCAACGAAACAAGGAGGCACAGGTGCTAATACTACGCTTCTGGCACAGTTGGCCGAACAGGCATCGCGGAAGGTGATCGTATGGCTAGCGTTATCTGCTGGCACCAAGATCGTACTTCCTCCATCTCCCGTCGTTCCGGTGTAGACAAGTGCACCATCCAATAGGATCTGGTATTCTCCACAACCATTCGTAATGACTGGTGAGGTGAAGGTCACAGGATATTGGAAGATGTTTTCGTTCTCCACACAAGAGCCCAGGGTGAGTGTACCTGGCTGAATGTTACAAGGCTCAGGTTCACCACAGAAGCCAGCATCAATGGTCAGGTCTACAGAGCTCGACATCAACATGAAGGTCGTTGTCATTCCGTTGTTACCTGCATCACTGTCGATGCCATCGTTGCCGCCCTGGTTGGCAGGTGCGTAGTCGTAGCCTGCAGGCTCAGAGAAGGTCACCTTGTAGTTGAATCCTGCAGGCAGGTTCGTGAACAGGTAAGCACCGTTCTCATCCGTCACGGTAGTTGCCGTTACGGGGTTGCCGTTCATATCGGTTCCGGTAATGGTAACGATTACACCGGCCAGGCCGAGTTCGCCGTTGTCCTGAATACCGTCACAGTCTGCATCGATCCAGACGAAGTTTCCTACTACCGCCTGGCCGTTGTTACGGATCAGTACACTACACGTTGGATCTTCTGAATCCGCGATGGTTGCTGCAAAGTCCGAGTTGGCATCGATACCCGGGATGGTTACCGTTTGGCCGTAAGGATACGTCTGGTTCATGCCCATCATGTTGGTGATCGTCCAGAAGCCGCTGTTCGCGCCACTGTTGGTCGCCGTGATGACGAGGTCGTAAGTATCATCCGTATGGTCTAGTGGTGTACCGTTGTCATTGTAGACGAAGGTTACACTAGTCGCAATCTCACATGGCAGTTCACTACAAGGACCAACCGCAGGTAGCGTAGTGCTCGCAGCACAAGTTGGATCAGTAGCATCGCGCCAGGTTAGGGTGTGCGTCTGGCCATCGGCAGGTACGTTGATCGTACCACCTGTACCATAGTTGTTCGTCGCAACAACTGCACCATCCAGCAATAGCTGGTATTGCGTACCTACAGGGTTGCTCACGTTTGGAGCACTGTAAGTAAGGGTGTAGAAGTCGTCGGCACCCGTATTGTCCGTATTGTTATCGTTACATGGTCCTTGCGTGAACGTACCTACCAGCATGCTACAATCAGGTGTAGAACATGGTTGTACCGCTGGAAGCGTTGCACTGGCAGCACAGGTTGCATCGGTAGCATCACGCCAGGTCAGAATGTGAATCTGTCCGTCTGATGGTACATTGATTGTTCCACCCGTACCGTAGTTGTTCGTCGCAACAACTGCACCATCCAGCAATAGCTGGTATTGCGTACCTACAGGGTTGCTCACGTTTGGAGCACTGTAAGTAAGGGTGTAGAAGTCATCAGCAGTGGTATCTCCTGTTCCATTATCGTTACATGGTCCTTGCTGGAAGGTACCAACAACCATGCTACATGGATCAGGATCAGAACACTCCGTAGGAGGAATCACCTGGATCGTCGTACGACAAGTGATGTACGTATTGTCAACGATGTTGATCGTACGTGGTCCTTCGCTGATCAGGTAGGGCCCTAAGACCACCGGTGCACCGTAGGCACCTCCTGGCAGGAAGTTACCGTTGCCCAGTGAAATACGCCAGCCCGTGTTGGAGAAGTTTCCAAGAGGTTGTACGCTCACTGTTACGTAGTAAACATCGTCGTCAGGATTTGCAGTACCAAGGTTATCACACACGGGTGCTTGCTGGGTAGCCGTCAGTAGACAGCCATCAGAACAAGTTCCTGGTGCTTGCAGCATAATGGTCGCTTGACAGTCGTCGGTTACCCGATCCATGATCGTAAGTGAGTGGTTGCCCGCTGAGATCGGATAAGGTCCGAATTCGTGAAGACCATAGTAGCCGGTGTTGTCACCTTCTGGACGACCTTCGTCATCCGTGATCCAACCCTGGAAGGAAGCGTTGTCGCCAGTGATGTTCACCCATGCGTAGAACACATCGTCGCTAGGATCCCAGTCGGTACCGTTCGGATCACAAGTGATGTACTCCACATCAAGGTTGATGCTACATTCCTGTGAACATGACTCGTCTGGAACATTCAGTACCAGCGTACCTTGACCACAGCTAGGATTCTCCACATCAGTTACCGTCAGGATGATGCTGGTTCCTCCGTATAACGTGTAGCTGTAAGGGCCAAAGTCTACGAAGGTGTTCGGAGAGAATCCGTAGTTACCGAAGTAAACGTTGCCGTACTGGTCTTCTGCACGCCATCCTTGGCTACCGACGTTCACACCGTTCACATTGACTGTGAAGATGAAGGCGTCGTCATCAGCAGTATTGGTTTCACCACCGATACATTCCACCGTCTGTGGCTCTGTAACCGTGATGATACAATCATCAGAACAAGTGGCCTCTGGTGTGGTCGTAGAGATGAAGGTGCTACAAGCGCCATCTTCACTATCGGTGATGGTGATGATAATTTGATCACCTTCACTACCAGAGATGCTGTAAGGTCCGAAGACAAAGTCTACACCGTAAGCACCCGTCCATGTGTTACCACGGCTGTCGGTTGCGGTCCAGCTACCAGAAGCGTTCAGGCCAGTTACCTGAGCGATCACTTCAAAGAAGTCATCATTCGGGTTGGTTGGCGTGCCGTTGTCCTGACAGCTTGTCGGAGCAAACTCTACGGTCAACATACATGGAGGCATGACGCCTGCATCGTCACCGTCATCTTCATCGTTCGGATCTTGCGTACCGTCAGGGTCTTCGCTACCGATTCCGTTACCCGGATTCGTATCAGCGCCGTTGCCTGGCGTAGAGTCGCTATCGTACTGGTCAGCGGCAGCGATTTCTGCTACGTTCACGTAGTCAACGCCTGCACCTGGTGCCTGTACCGTAGCGGTGAAGCTTACAGACTGCTGTTGGCCAACCGCGAGGTTGATACCCGTCCAAGTAATTACGTTGCCGTTAACTGAGCCACCACTTGTGATGTTGCCGATGTTGCTGTATCCGTTAGGAACGACATCTTCCACTTCAACGTTGGTTGCATTCTGAGGACCGTCGTTGGTTACCGTGATGGTGAAGGTTACTACATCACCCACGTCAGGTGTGTCGTTGTTCACCGTTTTGATGAGGGAGAGGTCGGCCGTTGGCACATCACCACACACATCATCCACCAAGTCAGGGTTACCGTCGTTGTTCAGATCAAGCTCAGCGCGGTTGTACAAGCCTTGTCCAGGCTCGCTACCGTTGCCACCACTTGGGTCTGCACAAGCTGTATATACATTGTCGCCGCCATCGGTAGAGCCTGCGCTCAGGTCGAGTTCCGCAACAAAGTCAATCGTATAAGTATGGGTTGCTCCCGCAGCAATGCTCTGGTTTGTGGCCAAAGTCAATGGTGTAGGATCACCAGTAAAGCTTCCGGAAATAGCAGGACCACCTTGCTGGATCAGGAATCCACCACCCAGGATGATGACATCATCATCGAAGGCTGGAACATCCACTAATCCGTAAGTACCGGTTGCACCACCGTTGTTGGTCACAACAATCTGGTAGCTCACCCCGAAGGTACCGTCACCGTTATCGGTTACACCCAGCAGGCCTTTATCCAGGGTGATATTGGGCAAGTCGCCACAAGCATCATCCTCAAGATCGAAGTCGCCGTCGCCGTCAACATCGAGTTGAGCCAGGTTGTACAAGCCTTCACCAGGGTTGATACCGCCGTTATCGCCAGACTCACCACAAGCAGTGTACACATTGTCACCACCGTCGTTGTCATTGGCATCACCGCTCAAGTCGAGGGTAACGTTGAAGCTCAGGTTGTAAACATGGGTAGCACCAGCTGCAATTGCTTCGTTGGTTGCCAGTGTATTCACACCGTCAATCAAGCTACCGTTGTTCTGGCCGCTGAACGAACCACTGTTGATGGTGATATCATCATCGAAGCCAGGCGTATCCGTCAGGGTGTAGTTACCTGTTGCACCACCATCGTTGGCCACCGTTACGGTATAGGTTACCGTGTAAGTACCGTTCGCGTTGATGGTTGTCGTACCGAAGTTTTTCACGATGGTGAGGTTCGGCAGATCACCACAGGCATCATCTTCCAAGTCAGGCGTACCGTCGTTGTTGATGTCCAACTGAGCCAGGTTGTACAATCCTTCACCAGGGTTGCTGCCAGGACCGGTGCCAGACTCACCACAAGCAGTGTACACATTGTCACCACCGTCAGTAGAGTTTGCAGACAGGTCGAGGCTTACGTTGAAGCTCAGGTTGTAAACATGGGTAGCACCAGCGGCAATGGCTTCGTTGGTTGCCAGTGTGTTCACACCGTCGATCAAGCTACCACTGTTCTGGCCGCTGAAGGAACCACTGTTGATGGTTACATCATCGTCGAAGCCTGGGGTATCCGTAAGCGTGTAGCTACCTGTTGCACCACCGTTGTTGGCCACCGTTACCGTATAAGTTACGGTGTAGGTGCCGTCGCCGTTGGCGGTTGTTGATCCAAAGTCTTTGACCATGGTCAAGTTTGGCAGATCACCACAGGCATCATCTTGCAGATCGGTATCACCGTCACCATCTGTATCCGCTTGTGCCAGGTTGTACAAGCCATTGCCAGGGGTACCGTTGCCGTTAGGGCCACCAGTTCCACAAGCATTGTAAACATCATCACCACCATCGTTCAAGGTACCGGTAAGATCCAGTACTACATCGAAGCCAAGGGTGTAAATGTGCGTATTTCCAGCAGTAAGCGTCTTCGTACCAAAGTCAATAGGCACAGGAGGTGCTCCCTGGAATGCAGGGCCATTGCCGATGCCACCATTAACGTCTACGAAGGTGTAGTCCCAAGCCGTAATCGTCACATCGTCTTCAAACAATGGAGAATCCGTCAAGGTGTATTGGCCATCAGCACCACCGTTGTTCACCATCGTAATGGTGTAAACTACGCGGTAGCTGCCGTCAGGCTGAATTTCTGTAGAAACCAGCTCCTTCACCAGGGTGATGTTTGGCAAGTCGCCACAAGCATCATCCTCTACATCGAAGTCGCCGTCGCCGTCAACATCCAGTTGAGCCAGGTTGTACAGGCCTTCACCAGGGTTGCTGCCAGGGCCGTTGCCAGCTTCGCTACAAGCGGTGTACTCATTGTCACCACCGTCGTTATCGTTGGCATCACCACTCAAGTCAAGGGTTACGTTGAAGCTCAGGTTGTACGTGTGCGTTCCTCCGGCAGCAATTGCTTCGTCGGTTGCCAGCGTATTGGCACCTGCGCTCAGTGTACCACTGTTCTGACCCGTGAACGAGCCACTGTTAATCGTAATATCATCATCGAATCCAGGCGTATCCTGCAGGCTGTATTCGCCTTCAGCACCACCCGTATTCGTTACAATTACATTGTATAGTACGGTGTAAGTACCATCACCGTTAGGCGTAGCAGACACGAAGTCTTTCACCATATCGATGTTGGGTAGATCACCACATGCATCATCCTCGATATCAGGCGTACCATCATTGTTGGTATCCAACTGAGCGAGGTTGTATAGTCCCTGACCCGGTGTGCTACCAGGACCGTTACCCACTACGCCACAAGGGGTGTACTCATTGTCACCACCATCCGTAGAGTTAGCAGAAAGGTCACGGCTTACGTTCACCGTAATGGTGTAGATGTCGGTACCAAAGGTCGTAATGAACTGATCATCAGCCAGGGTCCAAGGACCGCTACCGGCCAAGGCTCCACCAGCGTTACCAGCCGCAGTGGTGGTGTAGCTAGCGCTGGTGATCGTAATGTCATCATCAAACCCAGGAACATCGTTCAGGTCGTAAGTCGTCGCACCACCCGTATTGGTTACCGTTACCTGGTAGGTTACTACAAACTGCTCATTACCTAGTGATGTTACCGAAACAAGGTCTTTCACCATGTCCAGTTCAGGATCGCGAACGATACCTGCATCCAGGTCTTCGTAGTTATCACCGTAGTCCAGAGTTACTGTTTCCGTCATGCCGTTCATGGCAGGATCAGCGTCAGAATCCGTTGCTTCGTTACCACCTGCGTTCAGGTCCGTGAAGGTAAAGCCAGTAGGTAGTACAAATGCTACGGAGTAGGTGCCAGGCGTTAGTTCAGTGAATAGGTACTCACCGTTTGGTCCGGTTTCCTGCGTGTCGATGATATTACCATCTTCGTCTTTCAGGTTCACCGTTACTCCTTCTACACCAGGCTCACCATCGTCCTGGATGCCATCAGCGTCGTAATCTTCCCATACGAAGTCACCGATAGAAGCACACAAGTTCTGGTTCACCGTGACTGTCCATTCGTCGTTGTTTGACGCATTGCCGATAAAGAACTCATCACCGGTTACTGGGTCAACGTACCAGATTTCAGCCATATCCTGGGCGAAGTTGGTCGTTGTTTCAAAGTACGTCAGTGCATAGTTCCAAACGAATTCCTGATCAGATGCACCATCGTTGTTGTTATCGATGAAGTCAACAAAGCTGTTGCCATCAGGATCACTGTTTGCATCGAAGTACTGATCATAAGGAACCAGGTCATCAGGCAGGTTAGAATCCTCCACGCTCATGTAGCGTAGTTGAATTCCTTCCGTACCACCGAGGATACGCATGGTCAGTGAGAAGTTTACTTCTTCACCAGCACAGATTTCCTCACGGTCACCTTCTTTATCGATGTTGATAAAGACACCCGTGTAGTTAGATGGATCCGTATCGTCTACTTCATCACCCGTTGGGTCACCATTCACATCAACAGGCTGTGCCGTTACGGTAGCATTGTTGGTATAGCGTCCGCGTATTGCGGTACCTGTCAGGGTCAAGGTTTCAGAAGCACCGGCAGCAAGGAATGGAATGGTTCCAACCAAGCCTTCCTGGTCATCCACTACTTCCACATTCGTCAGATCAAGGGTACCGGTGTTGGTTACCACGTACGTCCAGGTTACGGTTGGCGCAACATTGGGTACGATGATGAACACACCAGGTGCGGTATCAGCGTCCTGTCCGTTGGTTGCCTTCTCAATATCCACAGAAGCTGTCTGACTAACAGGTATTACTTCGTCATCCTGATCGTCTTCGCTCGGTACATCATTGTTTGGCGTAGAGTCGGTGTCATCACCATCATCTTCGGTGATTTCCGCCTCATTCGTCAGGCTGAAGCCTTGGAAGTCAGCAGCGATCGTGTACGTCACTTCGAAGCTCACACTTGCACCTTGGGCCAAGCTTGCGATTACGAAGGTGCCGTCTCCGTTGTTGGTTACTCCCGCAGGTACGTTGGCACCAGCGAAAGTGAAGCCAGCTTCTGGGCGATCCGTTACTTCTACGTTGCTAGCGTTCAAGCTACCTTCGTTCGTAACCGTGATCGTGAACGTCACGTCGTCTCCTTGGGCGAATGGTCCTGCACTTAGCAGGTCTTTCGTCAAGGCGAGATCATACGTCTGCTGGATCTGGATCGTCTCATCGTCCTGGTCGTCTTCGCTCGGTACGTCGTTGTCTGGCGTAGAGTCGGTGTCATCACCATCATCTTCGGTGATTTCCGCTTCGTTCGTCAGGCTCGTACCCTGGAAGGTTGCGCCAATGGTGTACGTCACTTCGAAGCTTACGCTTGCGCCTTGGGCCAAGCTTGCGATTACGAAGGTGCCGTCGTTGTTATCGGTTACTCCCGCAGGTACGTTGGCACCAGCGAAAGTGAAGCCAGCTTCTGGGCGATCCGTTACTTCTACGTTGCTAGCGTTCAAGCTACCTTCGTTCGTAACTGTGATCGTGAACGTTACATCGTCTCCCTGGGCGAATGGTCCTGCACTTAGCAGGTCTTTCGTCAAGGCGAGATCGTACGTCTGCTCGATCTGGATCGTCTCATCGTCCTGGTCGTCTTCGCTTGGTACGTCGTTGTCTGGCGTAGAGTCGGTGTCATCACCATTATCGGTGGTGATTTCCGCTTCGTTGCTCAGGCTCGTACCCTGGAAGGTTGCGCCAATGGTGTACGTCACTTCGAAGCTCACGCTTGCACCTTGGGCCAAGCTTGCGATTACGAAGGTGCCGTCGTTGTTATTGGTTACTCCCGCAGGTACGTTGGCACCAGCGAAAGTGAAGCCAGTTTCTGGGCGATCCGTTACCTCTACGTTGCTAGCATTCAAGCTACCTTCGTTCGTAACTGTGATTGTGAACGTCACATCGTCTCCCTGGGCGAATGGTCCTGCACTTAGCAGGTCTTTCGTCAAGGCGAGATCGTACGTCTGCTCGATCTGGATCGTCTCATCGTCCTGGTCGTCTTCGCTCGGTACGTCGTTGTCTGGCGTGGAGTCGGTGTCATCACCATCATCTTCGGTGATTTCCGCTTCGTTGCTCAGGCTCGTACCCTGGAAGGTTGCGCCAATGGTGTACGTCACTTCGAAGCTCACGCTTGCGCCTTGGGCCAAGCTTGCGATTACGAAGGTGCCGTCGTTGTTATCGGTTACTCCCGCAGGTACGTTGGCACCAGCGAAAGTGAAGCCAGCTTCTGGGCGATCCGTTACTGCTACGTTGCTAGCGTTCAAGCTACCTTCGTTCGTAACTGTGATCGTGAACGTCACGTCGTCTCCCTGTGTGAATGGTCCCGCACTTAGCAGGTCTTTCGTCAAGGCTAGGTCGTATGTCTGCTCGATCTGGATCGTCTCATCGTCCTGGTCGTCTTCGCTTGGTACGTCATTGTCTGGCGTAGAGTCGGTGTCATCACCATCATCTTCGGTGATTTCCGCCTCGTTGCTCAGGCTCGTACCCTGGAAGGTTGCGCCAATGGTGTACGTCACTTCGAAGCTCACACTTGCACCTTGGGCCAAGCTTGCGATTACGAAGGTGCCGTCTCCGTTGTTGGTTACTCCTGCAGGTACGTTGGCACCAGCGAAAGTGAAGCCAGCTTCTGGGCGATCCGTTACTTCTACGTTGCTAGCGTTCAAGCTACCTTCGTTCGTAACTGTGATCGTGAACGTCACGTCGTCTCCTTGGGCGAATGGTCCTGCACTGAGCAGGTCTTTCGTCAAGGCGAGATCATACGTCTGCTCGATCTGGATCGTCTCATCGTCCTGGTCGTCTTCGCTCGGTACGTCGTTGTCTGGCGTAGAGTCGGTGTCATCACCATCATCTTCGGTGATTTCCGCTTCGTTGCTCAGGCTTGTACCCTGGAAGGTTGCGCCAATGGTGTACGTCACTTCGAAGCTCACACTTGCGCCTTGGGCCAAGCTTGCGATTACGAAAGTGCCGTCGTTGTTGTTGGTTACTCCCGCAGGTACGTTGGCACCAGCGAAGGTGAAGCCAGCTTCTGGGCGATCCGTTACTTCTACGTTGCTAGCGTTCAAGCTACCTTCGTTCGTAACCGTGATCGTGAACGTTACATCGTCTCCCTGTGCGAATGGTCCTGCACTTAGCAGGTCTTTCGTCAAGGCGAGATCGTATGTCTGCTCGATCTGGATCGTCTCATCGTCCTGGTCGTCTTCGCTTGGTACGTCGTTGTCTGGCGTGGAGTCGGTGTCATCACCATCATCTTCGGTGATTTCCGCTTCGTTCGTCAGGCTCGTACCCTGGAAGGTTGCGCCAATGGTGTACGTCACTTCGAAGCTTACGCTTGCTCCTTGGGCCAAGCTTGCGATTACGAAGGTGCCGTCGTTGTTATCGGTTACTCCCGCAGGTACGTTGGCACCAGCGAAAGTGAAGCCAGCTTCTGGGCGATCCGTTACTTCTACGTTGCTAGCGTTCAAGCTACCTTCGTTCGTAACTGTGATCGTGAACGTTACATCGTCTCCCTGGGCGAATGGTCCTGCACTTAGCAGGTCTTTCGTCAAGGCTAGGTCGTATGTCTGCTCGATCTGGATCGTCTCATCGTCCTGGTCGTCTTCGCTCGGTACGTCGTTGTCTGGCGTAGAGTCGGTGTCATCACCATCATCTTCGGTGATTTCCGCCTCGTTGCTCAGGCTCGTACCCTGGAAGGTTGCGCCAATGGTGTACGTCACTTCGAAGCTCACACTTGCACCTTGGGCCAAGCTTGCGATTACGAAGGTGCCGTCTCCGTTGTTGGTTACTCCTGCAGGTACGTTGGCACCAGCGAAAGTGAAGCCAGCTTCTGGGCGATCCGTTACTTCTACGTTGCTAGCGTTCAAGCTACCTTCGTTCGTAACTGTGATCGTGAACGTCACGTCGTCTCCTTGGGCGAATGGTCCTGCACTGAGCAGGTCTTTCGTCAAGGCGAGATCATACGTCTGCTCGATCTGGATCGTCTCATCGTCCTGGTCGTCTTCGCTCGGTACGTCGTTGTCTGGCGTAGAGTCGGTGTCATCACCATCATCTTCGGTGATTTCCGCTTCGTTGCTCAGGCTCGTACCCTGGAAGGTTGCGCCAATGGTGTACGTCACTTCGAAGCTCACGCTTGCTCCTTGGGCCAAGCTTGCGATTACGAAGGTGCCGTCGTTGTTATCGGTTACTCCCGCAGGTACGTTGGCACCAGCGAAAGTGAAGCCAGCTTCTGGGCGATCCGTTACTTCTACATTACTAGCGTTCAAGCTACCTTCGTTCGTAACTGTGATCGTGAACGTCACGTCGTCTCCCTGGGCGAATGGTCCTGCACTGAGCAGGTCTTTCGTCAAGGCGAGATCGTACGTCTGTTCGATCTGGATCGTCTCATCGTCCTGGTCGTCTTCGCTTGGTACGTCGTTGTCTGGCGTAGAGTCGGTGTCATCACCATCATCTTCGGTGATTTCCGCTTCGTTGCTCAGGCTTGTGCCTTGGAAGGTTGCGCCAATGGTGTACGTCACTTCGAAGCTTACGCTTGCGCCTTGAAGCAGGTTCGCGATTACGAAGGTACCGTCACCGTTGTTGGTTACACCAGCAGGTACGTTCGCACCAGCGAAAGTGAAGCCAGCTTCTGGGCGATCCGTTACTGCTACGTTGCTAGCGTTCAAGCTACCTTCGTTCGTAACTGTGATCGTGAACGTTACATCGTCTCCCTGGGCGAATGGTCCTGCACTTAGCAGGTCTTTCGTCAAGGCGAGGTCGTACGTCTGATTTACTTCAATTTCCTCATCATCCTGATCATCTTCGTTCGGGTCCTCGTTGTCTGGCGTAGAGTCGGTGTCATCACCATTATCGGTGGTGATTTCTGCTACGTTGCGCAAGCTCGTACCCTGGAAGGTTGCATTGATGGTCGTTTTAACCACAAAGGTTACCGTCTCATCAACATCCAGGCTAGGAATAGTATAAGTACCGTCGCCGTTATCAACTACAGCTGTGCCATTGGCATCAAAACCTGTAATCGTTAAGCCAGCAGGTACACGGTCTGTAACAATTACGTTGGTTGCCAATTGGCTGCCTTCGTTTGTTACTGTAATATTAAAGTCAACTGGACTGTTCTGGGCGTATGGGCCAGGGGTACCATCATTGATATCCTTGGTCAAAGCCAGATCGTAGGTCGTAAGACCAGCATCCAGATCTTCGTTGTTATCACCTGATTCGAGGGTAACAGTTTCGGTCATACCGTCCATGGCAGGATCAGCATCTGAATCCAACGCTTCGTTACCACCTGCGTTCAGGTCAGCAAACTCGTAGCCAGTAGGAAGTACAAACTGTACGCTGTACTCTCCTGGTGTTAAGCCAGTGAAGGAGTAAGCACCAGTGCCATCGGTCGTTGTCATGTCGATGATGTTGCCATCAGCGTCTTTCAAGTTAACCGTTACACCTTCCACTCCTGGTTCACCAGCATCCTGGATACCATTACCATTAAGGTCTTCGAAGACGAAGTCACCAAGTGAAGCCAATTGGTAGTAACCAGCATCGTTGGTATCATCATTCTCACCGCTCGTCAGGGTAATTGTACCGGTCTGACCAGTGGCCTCGTTGGCATCACTGTCTAGCGTATCGTCGCCACCTTCGTTCGCTGGGCTTGCTTCGAAGCCAGCAGGGGCAGTGAACTTAACGATATAATCGCCAGGCGTAAGGTTGGTGAACTCGTAGAAGCCTACGCCGTTCGTCGTCGTCTGGTCCAGCATGTTGCCATCACCATCCAACAACATCACCGTTACGCCTTCGATGCCAGGCTCGCCAGCATCCTGGATACCGTCAGCATCCAGGTCTTCCCATACGAAGTCACCTAAAGAAGCATCGCCGTAGAAACCAGCGTCGTTCGTAGGATCGTTCTCGCCGCTAACCAGGTTGATGATGCCGGTTTGACCGGTGGTCTCATCTGCATCACTGTCTAGCGAGTCATCACCACCTTCGTTCGCAGGACTAGCATTCAAGCCGGCAGGGGCAGTAAACTTAACGATGTAATCGCCAGGCGTAAGGCCGGTGAACTCGTAGAAGCCTACGCCGTTCGTCGTCGTTTGATCCAGCATGTTACCATCGCCATCCAACAACATTACCGTTACCCCTTCGATGCCTTCTTCACCAGCATCCTGGATACCGTCTGCGTCAACGTCTAACCAGACGAAGTCGCCTAAAGAAGCAGGCTGGTAAAGACCTCCATCCAGGTCTTCGTTATTATCGCCAGACTCCAACACTACGCTCTCCGTCATACCATCCATGGCAGGATCGGCATCTGAGTCCGTAGCTTCGTTGCCTGTCGCATTCAAATTCGTGTATTCGTAACCAGTAGGCAAGACAAACTGTACGCTGTACTCGCCTGGTGTCAAGCCAGTGAATTCGTAGGCACCAGTGCCATCGGTCGTCGTCATGTCGATGATGTTGCCATCAGCGTCTTTCAGGTTAACCGTTACACCTTCTACACCGGGCTCGCCAGCATCTTGCTCGCCGTCACCATCGGTATCTTCCCATACAAAATCACCCAAGCTTGCAGGCTGGTAGAAACCAGCGTCGTTCGTATTGTCAATTTCTCCCGTTGAGAGGTTGATAATACCCGTCTGACCGGTGGCCTCGTTAGCGTCACTGTCCAGTGCATCGTCGCCACCTTCATTGGCAGGGCTTGCTTCGAAGCCAGCAGGGGCAGTGAACTTAACGATGTAATCGCCAGGGGTAAGATCAGTAAACTCGTAGAAGCCTACGCCGTTCGTCGTCGTCTGGTCCAGCATGTTGCCATCGCCATCCAACAACATCACCGTTACTCCTTCGATACCAGGCTCGCCAGCATCCTGGATGCCGTCGGCGTCCAGGTCTTCCCATACGAAGTTGCCTAGAGCAGCATCGCCGTAGAAACCAGCGTCGTTCGTAGGATCGTTCTCGCCGCTAACCAGGTTGATGATGCCCGTCTGACCGGTCATCTCGTCAGCATCACTATCCAGTGCATCGTCGCCACCTTGGTTGGCAGGGCTTGCGTTCAAGTCGGCAGGGGCAGTGAACTTAACGATGTAATCGCCAGGCGTAAGACCGGTGAACTCGTAGAAGCCTACGCCGTTCGTCGTCGTCTGGTCCAGCATATTGCCATCACCATCCAATAACATCACCGTTACGCCCTCGATGCCTTCTTCACCAGCATCCTGGATACCGTCAGCATCGGCGTCTAACCAGACGAAGTCGCCTAGGCTAGCAGGCTGGTAAAGACCTCCATCTAGGTCTTCGTTATTATCGCCAGACTCCAACACTACACTCTCCGTCATACCATCCATGGCAGGATCGGCATCTGAGTCCGTAGCTTCGTTGCCTGTCGCATTCAAATTCGTGTATTCGTAACCCGCAGGTAGTACAAACTGTACGCTGTACTCGCCTGGTGTCAAGCCAGTGAACTCGTAGGCACCAGTGCCATCGGTCGTCGTCATGTCGATGATGTTGCCATCAGCGTCTTTCAGGTTAACCGTTACACCTTCTACACCGGGCTCGCCAGCATCTTGCTCGCCGTCACCGTCGGTGTCTTCCCATACGAAATCGCCCAAGCTCGCAGGCTGGTAGAACGCTGCATCGTTGGTGTCGTCGTTCTCTCCGCTCGTCAGGGTAATTGTACCCGTCTGACCAGTGGTCTCATCTGCATCACTGTCCAGGGTATCGTCGCCACCTTCATTGGCAGGGCTTGCTTCGAAGCCGGCAGGTGCAGTGAACTTAACGATGTAATCGCCAGGCGTAAGACCTGTGAACTCGTAGAAGCCTACGCCGTTCGTCGTCGTCTGGTCCAGCATGTTGCCATCGCCATCCAACAACATCACTGTTACGCCTTCGATGCCAGGCTCGCCTGCATCTTGGATACCGTCTGCATCAAGGTCTTCCCATACGAAATCACCCAAGCTTGCAGGCTGGTAGAAACCAGCGTCGTTCGTATTGTCAATTTCTCCCGTTGAGAGGTTGATTACACCCGTCTGACCAGTGGCTTCGTTAGCGTCACTGTCCAGGGTATCGTCGCCACCTTGGTTGGCAGGGCTTGCTTCAAAGCCAGCAGGTGCAGTGAACTTAACGATGTAATCGCCAGGCGTAAGGTTGGTGAACTCGTAGAAGCCTACGCCGTTCGTCGTCGTCTGGTCTAGCATGTTGCCATCGCCATCCAACAACATTACCGTTACGCCTTCGATGCCAGGCTCGCCTGCATCTTGGATACCATCAGCGTCCAGGTCTTCCCATACGAAGTTGCCTAAAGCAGCATCGCCGTAGAAACCAGCGTCGTTCGTAGGATCGTTCTCGCCGCTAACCAGGTTGATGATGCCGGTTTGGCCGGTGGTCTCATCTGCATCACTATCCAGTGCATCGTCGCCACCTTGGTTGGCAGGGCTTGCGTTCAAGCCGGCAGGGGCAGTGAACTTAACGATGTAATCGCCAGGCGTAAGACCGGTGAACTCGTAGAAGCCTTCGCCGTTCGTCGTCGTCTGGTCCAGCATATTGCCATCACCATCCAATAACATTACCGTTACCCCTTCGATGCCTTCTTCACCAGCATCCTGGATACCGTCTGCATCTGCATCTAACCAGACGAAGTCGCCTAGGCTAGCAGGCTGGTAAAGACCTCCATCCAGGTCTTCGTTATTATCGCCAGACGCCAACACTACACTCTCCGTCATACCATCCATGGCAGGATCGGCATCTGAGTCCGTAGCTTCGTTGCCTGTCGCATTCAAATTCGTGTATTCGTAACCCGCAGGTAGTACAAACTGTACGCTGTACTCGCCTGGTGTCAAGCCAGTGAACTCGTAGGCACCAGTGCCATCGGTCGTCGTCATGTCGATGATGTTGCCATCAGCGTCTTTCAGGTTAACCGTTACACCTTCTACACCGGGCTCGCCAGCATCTTGCTCGCCGTCACCATCGGTGTCTTCCCATACGAAATCGCCCAAGCTTGCAGGCTGGTAGAACGCTGCATCGTTGGTGTCATCGTTCTCTCCGCTCGTCAGGGTAATGGTACCCGTCTGACCAGTGGTCTCATCTGCATCACTGTCCAGGGTATCGTCACCACCTTCATTGGCAGGACTTGCTTCGAAGCCGGCAGGTGCGGTGAACTTAACGATGTAATCGCCAGGTGTAAGACCGGTGAACTCGTAGAAGCCAACGCCGTTCGTCGTCGTCTGGTCCAGCATGTTGCCATCGCCATCCAACAACATCACTGTTACCCCTTCGATGCCAGGCTCGCCAGCATCTTGGATACCGTCGGCATCAAGGTCTTCCCATACGAAATCACCCAAGCTTGCAGGCTGGTAGAAACCAGCGTCGTTCGTATTGTCAATTTCTCCCGTTGAGAGGTTGACTACACCCGTCTGACCAGTGGCCTCGTTGGCGTCACTGTCCAGTGTATCGTCGCCACCTTCATTAGCAGGGCTTGCTTCGAAGCCGGCAGGAGCAGTGAACTTAACGATGTAATCGCCAGGTGTAAGGTTGGTGAACTCGTAGAAGCCTACGCCGTTCGTCGTCGTCTGGTCTAGCATGTTGCCATCGCCATCCAACAACATCACCGTTACGCCTTCGATGCCAGGCTCGCCAGCATCTTGGATACCGTCGGCATCAAGGTCTTCCCATACGAAGTTGCCTAGAGCAGCATCGCCGTAGAAACCAGCGTCGTTCGTAGGATCGTTCTCGCCGCTAACCAGGTTGATGATGCCGGTTTGACCGGTGGTCTCATCTGCATCACTGTCTAGCGTGTCATCACCACCTTCATTCGCAGGGCTTGCGTTCAAGCCGGCAGGTGCAGTGAACTTAACGATGTAATCGCCAGGCGTAAGGCCGGTGAACTCGTAGAAGCCTACGCCGTTCGTCGTCGTTTGGTCTAGCATATTGCCATCACCATCCAATAACATCACCGTTACGCCCTCGATGCCTTCTTCACCAGCATCCTGGATACCGTCTGCATCTGCGTCTAACCAGACGAAGTCGCCTAGGCTAGCAGGCTGGTAGAAACCAGCATCATTGGTATTATCATATTCACCAGCAGCCAGGTTAATGGTACCTGTTTGGCCAGTGGTTTCATTGGCGTCACTATCAAGCGCATCATCACCGCCTTCGTTTGCAGGACTTGCTTCGAAGCCAGCAGGAGCAGTGAACTTAACGATGTAATCGCCAGGAATTAATTCAAGGAATTGGTAGAAACCTACGCCGTTCGTCGTTGTCTGGTCCAGCATATTGCCATCACCATCTAACAACATTACCGTTACTCCTTCGATGCCGGGCTCGCCAGCATCTTGGATACCGTCGGCATCAAGATCTTCCCAAACAAAGTCGCCCAAGCCAGCACATAAATCCTGGTTAACCGTAACGGTTACCGCGTCCATGTTCATGGCGTTGCCTACCAAAAATTCATCACCAGTAACAGGATCAACGTACCAAACTTCTGCCATGTCTTCGGCTTCGTTGGTGGTTGTTTCCAAGTAAGACAGTGTATAGTTCCAAACGAATTCTTCGTCAGATTCACCGTCATTATTGTTATCAATGAAATCAACAAAGCCGTTGCCATTCAGGTCGCTCGCTGCGTCGAAGAAGGCATCATACGGCATCAAATCGTTCGGAAGGTTAGAATCCGTTACGCTGATATTGCGCAACTGAATACCATCAATACCGCCAAGGATACGTAGTGTGAGGCTGAAGTTTACTTCTTCGCCAGCACAAATCTCATCGCGATCTGCTTCCTTGTCAATGTTGATAAATACGCCGGTGTAATTCGACGGATCATTGTCCGTGACATTAGGATCACCGTTTGGATTACCGTTTTCATCAACAGGGGTACCTACTACATCGGCAATATTGGTGTAGCGTCCACGCATTGCAGAACCCGTGCGGGTAAAGGTTTGAGATGCACCAGCGGCAAGGAACGGAATCGTTCCGATAAAGCCTTCCTGGTCATCATTCACCTGAACGTTCACCAGGTCAAGGGTGCCGGTATTGGTTACCACGTAAGTCCAGGTTACCGTTGGCGGAGTGTTAGGTACAAGGATAATTGCTCCAGGAGCATTATCTGCATCTTGTCCGTTGGTAGCTTTCTCAATATCGATAGAAGCCGTTTGGCTAACAGGAACTTCTTCGTCGTCCTGATCATCTTCACCAGGAACTTCGTTATCTGGTGTAGAATCGGTATCATCACCATTATCCACCGTGATCTCAGCAACATTCACCAAGGAGGTACCTTGGAAGTTGTTGTCAATCGTAGTCTTCACAATGAAAGTTACCGTCTGGCCAATCGCCAGGGAAGGAATGGTATAGGTACCGTTGCCGTTGTTGATTACGGAAGTGCCGTTGGCATCAAAACCAGTAATCGTCAGACCAGCAGGAACGCGATCCGTTACAACTACATTGGCAGCAGCCTGGCTTCCTTCGTTGGTTACGGTAATATTGAAATCAACGGGGCTGTTCTGAGCGTAAGGCCCAGGCGTACCGCTATTGATGTCCTTGTTCAAGGCCAGGTCGTAAGTGGTCAGACCAGCATCAAGATCAGGATAGTTATCACCAGACATGAGGCTTACGACTTCCGTCATACCGTTCATGGCAGGATTGGCATCAGAATCAAGCGCTTCGTTTCCGCCTTGGTTGGCGGTCGTGAATTGGTAACCTGTAGGCAATACAAACTGTACGCTGTAATCGCCTGGCTCCAGGTCGGTAAATTCGTAGAAACCAACACCATTGGTCGTGGTATTATCGATGATGTTACCATCAGCATCTTTCAGATTAACGGTAACGCCTTCAACAGCAGGTTCGCCAGCATCCTGGATACCGTTGCCATTGAGATCTTCCCAAACGAAATCACCGAGAGAAGCACAAGCTACTTCGTTGATAGTAACCGTAGCAGTACTGTTTGGTCCGGTACAACCTTTGCTATCCGTTACCGTCACTGTGTACACACCAGGTGCGAGACCAGTAATCATTGCTGTCGCTCCGCCATTGCTCCAAGCATAGGAGTAAGGAGGAGTACCGCCGCTAGCCGTAGCTGTAGCAGTTCCATTGTTTTGATCACAATTAGGATCAGTACCCACTGCTGTCACAGCAGGATTAGGATTAACTACTACCTCTACAATATCAGAAGACTGACAATCATTGTCATCAACTACGGTTACTGTATAAGTTGTTGTTGCGGTTGGTGAAACAGTAATGGAAGCACCGGTGAGGTTACCAGGCATCCAAACAATGTTGAATGGTTGGGTACCATTGGTCACCGTAGCCGTAAGGGTTACGCTTTCGCCAAAACAGATTTCATCGTCGTTGCCAGCATCTACGGTTGGGCCGCCGATGTTGTCGATGGTTACACTACCTATACCGAAACAGCCTTTGCTGTCGGTGGCAGTAACCGTGTAAACACCTGGGGCAAGGCCAGTGATCGCTGCACCGCTTGCACCGTTGCTCCAAGCGTAGGTGTAAGCAGCCGTTCCGCCTGTGGCAGTAGCTGTTGCGGTACCATTGTTGTCGCCACAAGTAGCATCAACTCCTACTACGTCTACCGTAGGATTAGGATTGACGATTACTCGTACCACATCTGTAGCCGTA